>CAZEEQ010000012.1:0-84371 GCA_964511255.1 uncultured Paraperlucidibaca sp. | reverse complement strand
TCGCCAAGGGCGGCAAGGTCGGCCTGTTCGGCGGCGCCGGCGTGGGCAAGACCGTGAACATGATGGAGCTCATCAACAACATCGCCAAGGCGCACAGCGGTCTGTCCGTGTTCGCCGGCGTGGGTGAGCGTACCCGTGAAGGTAACGACTTCTATCACGAGATGGCCGATTCGGGCGTCGTGAACCTCGACAACCTGGGCGAGTCCAAGGTTGCCATGGTCTACGGCCAGATGAACGAGCCGCCGGGCAACCGTCTGCGCGTCGCGCTGACCGGCCTGACCATCGCCGAGTCGTTCCGCGACGAAGGCAAGGACGTGCTGTTCTTCGTGGACAACATCTACCGCTACACGCTGGCCGGTACCGAAGTGTCCGCACTGCTCGGCCGTATGCCGTCCGCCGTGGGCTACCAGCCGACGCTGGCCGAAGAAATGGGCGTGCTGCAGGAACGCATCACCTCGACCAAGAATGGTTCGATCACCTCGATCCAGGCCGTCTACGTGCCTGCCGACGACTTGACCGACCCGTCCCCGGCGACCACCTTCGCCCACCTCGACGCCACCGTCGTGCTGTCGCGTGATATCGCTTCGCTGGGTATCTACCCGGCCGTCGACCCGCTCGACTCGACCTCGCGTCAGCTCGATCCGCTGGTTGTCGGCGAAGAGCACTACGCGGTCGCCCGTGGCGTGCAGACGGTGCTGCAGCGTTACAAGGAACTGAAGGACATCATCGCGATCCTCGGCATGGACGAACTGTCGGAAGAAGACAAGCTCGTCGTCTACCGTGCGCGTAAGATCCAGCGCTTCCTGTCGCAGCCGTTCCACGTTGCTGAAGTGTTCACCGGCTCGCCGGGCAAGTACGTGTCCCTGAAGGAAACCATCCGTGGCTTCAAGGGCATCCTGGCTGGCGAGTACGACAACCTGCCGGAGCAGGCCTTCTACATGGTTGGCGGCATCGACGAAGCTATCGAGAAGTCCAAGAAGCTGTAATGGCGTTCGGCCTTTAGAGCTCAGGAGTAGAACATGGCTAACACGATCCACTGCGATATCGTCAGTGCGAAAGAGTCGATCTATGCCGGCAACGCCAAGATGGTCGTTGCCCATGGTCTGCTCGGTGACCTCGGCATCACGCCGGGTCACGCGCCGCTGCTGACGCAGCTCGCACCGGGCCCGGTCCGCATTCTGCTGGAAGATGGCGAAGAGCTGATCTACTACGTCTCCGGCGGCATTCTGGAAGTGCAGCCGACCATCGTCACCGTGCTGGCTGATGTTGCCGTGCGCGCTGCCGATGTCGACGAAGCAGCTGCCATCGAAGCCCGCAAGACGGCTGCCGAGGCACTGGCGAACCAGAAGGGCGAGATGGACACTTCCGTCGCGCTGGCTTCGCTGGCCGAAGCCGCAGCCCAGCTGCGTACGCTGCAGGCAATGAAGAATCGCGCCGGCCGCGGTTGATGATGTGATACGGCGCAAGCCGTGACGCGAAAAAGGGCAGCTCAGGCTGCCCTTTTTTTTGCTGGTGTGCATCGGCTCCGACAGCCGGATTCCGCTGGATAGCGGTCTTGTACCAATGGCCTCGCGATATCTGACAAGCAGTCTCGCAGACAGCGGACGGTCGTGATACAAAAGTCCTTGTGAGGCACAAGGACAAACCCTGTGCCGTGGACGCGTGGCACCCAGGGGAGAGCAGTATGAAGACCGTTGCCGATATTCTTCGCAGCAAATCCAGCCAGGCCATCTATACCATCACGCCTGATGCCACGGTGCTGGAGGCCATCACGCTGATGGCAGAGAAGGGCATCGGTGCGCTGGTGGTGACGGAGGCTGATAAAGTCGTGGGCATCGTCAGCGAGCGCGATTACGCCCGCAAGATCATTCTCATGGAGCGTTCCTCCTACGATACGCCGGTCAGCAGCATCATGACGGCGGAAGTCATGTACGTGGACCCGGGCAAGACCAACCAGGATTGCATGGCGCTGATGACGGAAAACCGCATGCGCCATCTGCCGGTGCTGGAGGGTGGGCGCCTGCTGGGCCTGATCTCCATCGGTGACCTGGTGAAGGACATCATCTCCGAGCAGCAGTACATCATTGATCAGCTCGAACAATACATTCGTGGCGGCTGAAGTCTGCATCCGCCGGCAGCGGCATGCCATGGCATGACCACGCTGCCCTCCTTGCGCTGGCAATGGTGCCGCTGCGAGGCGCTGACGCTGGCTCAGCTCTATGCCCTCATGGCGGCGCGCGAGGCGGTCTTCGTGGTTGAGCAGCAGTGCGCCTACCAGGAGCTCGACGGGCTTGATCTCGGCGCCCATCACCTGGTGGCCTGGGCGGAGGATGGCGCCGTGGCCGCCTGCCTGCGCGTGCTGACGCCGGGTGTGCGCTATCCCGAACCGGCGATCGGACGAGTGCTCAGCACCCGGGACTATCGCCGTCAGGGCCTGGGTCGTGAGCTGATGATCCGCGCCCTGGCACAAGTCGGTCAGCTATACCCGGGGCAGGCTGTGCGCATCAGTGCCCAGACTTATCTTGAAGCGTTTTACCGCAGCCTCGGCTTCGCCACGGTATCGGCCGTATACGACGAGGACGGCATTCCGCATATCGAGATGCTGCGGCGGGTCTAATGGCCGGGCGCGCAGTATTTGCGTGCTGGCAGCCGATCAGAGGCCAGCGCGGTCATGGGGGCTTGGTGTAAACTGACGACTTTCATTTCTAGCGAAAGCGTTACCACATGGCTCTTCAGGTTGTCATTCTGGCTGCGGGCAAGGGCACCCGCATGCGCAGCTCCCTGCCCAAGGTCATGCAGCCGCTGGCCGGTCGTCCGTTGCTCTCCCATGTCATTGTCGCCGCGCGCGAACTGGGCGCCGAGCGGCCCATCGTGGTCTACGGGCATGGTGGCGATGTCGTGCAGCTGGCGTTTGCGGGGCAGTCGCTGGACTGGGTGCTGCAGGCCGAGCAGAAGGGCACCGGACATGCTGTCCAGGTCGCTTTGCCGGTGCTGGCGCCGGCTGGCCGCACGCTCATCCTTTATGGAGATGTGCCGCTGATTTCGGTGCCGACGCTGGAGCGTCTGGTCGCTGCCGTGCCCGATGAGCAAAGCCTGGCGCTGCTGACCGTGCACCTCGACAACCCGTCCGGCTACGGTCGTATCGTGCGGGAGAATGGCCGGGTTGTCCGCATTGTCGAGCAAAAGGATGCCAGTGAAGCCGAGAAGACCATTACCGAGGTCAACACCGGAATCCTGTGTGTGCCCAATGCGCTCTTGCACCAATGGCTGCCGGCGCTGAAGAACAACAACGCCCAGGGCGAGTATTACCTGACCGATCTCATCGGCATGGCCACCGCTCATGGCGTGCCGGTCACCGCCGTGCATCCGGATACGGTGTGGGAAGTCGAAGGGGTCAATGACAAGCTTCAGCTGGCCACCCTCGAACGCGTCTGGCAGCGTGCCCAGGCCGATCAGCTCATGCGTGCCGGCGTCACGGTGCTGGACCCCGCGCGTCTCGACATTCGCGGCCGCGTCGAACATGGCCAGGATGTCACGCTCGATGTCGGTGTCATCATCGAGGGCCGTGTCGTTCTCGGCGACAATGTGCGCATCGGTGCGGGCTGCGTGCTCAAGGACTGCGAGATTGGCGCCGGCAGCGAGATCAAGCCGTATTCGCTGATTGATTCAGCCGTGGTTGGCCGCGCTGCCCAGATCGGTCCGTTCGCCCGCCTGCGTCCGGGCTCGCGCCTGGCCGATGATGTCCATATCGGCAATTTCGTCGAGACCAAGGCGACGCTGATCGGGCAGGGTTCCAAGGCCAACCACCTGGCCTATTTGGGCGATGCCGAGATAGGCGCCGGCGTGAACATCGGGGCAGGGACAATCACCTGCAACTACGATGGCGCCAACAAGCACAAGACGGTGATTGGCGACAATGCCTTCATCGGCACCAACAATTCGCTGGTGGCGCCGGTCACGATTGGTGCCGGCGCCACCACCGGCGCCGGTTCGACCATCAACAAGCCGGTGCCGGAAGGGCAGCTGGCGGTGGCACGCGCCGTGCAAAAGACAATTGACGGCTGGCAGCGTCCGCGCAAAGCCCCCAAGGCGTAAGCGGCGACTGCGGTCACACGGAATTTTGAGGAGAAAGGTATGTGCGGGATTGTCGGGGCGATTGGCGAGCGCAACATCACGGATGTTCTGATCGAGGGGTTGCGTCGCCTCGAGTATCGTGGCTACGACTCGGCGGGTCTGGCCGTCATTCATGATGGCGCCATTGTGCGCGAGCGTCAGCCGGGCAAGGTCCAGGCGCTGGCTGATGCCAGTCATGCAGCGCAGGTTCATGGTCAGGCCGGCATCGCACATACCCGCTGGGCCACGCATGGCGCGCCGACCCGCGATAACGCACACCCTCACCAGTCGGGTGATATCGCGGTGGTGCACAACGGCATCATCGAAAACTACGAAAACCTGCGCGAAAGACTCCAGGGCGAGGGCTTTGTCTTTGCCTCGCAGACCGATACCGAAGTCGTGCCGCATCTGATCCAGTCCGAGCTGCGCAAGGATGGCGACTACATGGCGGCCGTCAAACGCGCCGTGGCACAGCTGCATGGCGCCTTCGCACTCGGCATCATCCGTGCCTGCGAGCCGGATCGTATCCTCGCGGTGCGGCAGGGCTCGCCGCTGGTGGTGGGCCTGGGCATCGGCGAGAACTTCCTCGGCTCCGACCAGCTCGCGCTGCTGCCGGTGACCAACCGTTTCATCTACCTCGAAGAAGGCGACTTCATCGAGTTGACCCGTGACAAGGTCACCATCTGGGGCGCTGACGGCCTCGTGGCGAAGCGCAAGGCGGTCGAGCTGGATGCCACGCTGCATGCCAGCAGCAAGGGTGGCTACAAGCACTACATGCTCAAGGAAATCTACGAGCAACCGGCGGCCGTGCAGCGCACGCTGGCCGGTCGTGTCAGCAATGGACAGGTCGCCGTCGATGCCTTCGGGCCGCAGGCGGCCGAGCTGCTGGCGAAGGCGAAGCACATCCAGATTCTGGCCTGTGGCACCAGCTATCACGCCGGTTATGTCGCCAAGTACTGGTTCGAGGCCATCGCCGGCATTTCCTGTCATGTCGAAGTGGCGAGCGAGTTCCGCTACCGCGTCACCGTGCTGCCGGCCGACACACTGATCGTCACCATCTCGCAGTCCG
Organism: uncultured Paraperlucidibaca sp.; assembly: GCA_964511255.1. Taxonomy (GTDB): domain Bacteria; phylum Pseudomonadota; class Gammaproteobacteria; order Pseudomonadales; family Moraxellaceae; genus Perlucidibaca. The sequence continues at coordinate 79,189 of CAZEEQ010000012.1, read as the reverse complement.
GGGAAACCGCCGATACGCTGGCGGCGCTGCGTGAAGTGAAGTCGCGCGCGCTCGGTGCGCTGTGTATCTGCAACGTACCCACCTCGACCCTTGTGCGCGAGTCGGATCTGGCCTTCATCACGCACGCCGGCCCTGAAATCGGTGTGGCCTCGACCAAGGCGTTCACCACCCAGCTCGTCGCGCTGATGCTGCTGGTGCTGGCCACCGGCCGCCGCCAGGGCACGCTGACGGTTGAGCGCGAGGCCGATATCGTCCATCAGCTGTCAACCCTGCCGGCGCTGCTCGACAGCGTGCTGGCGCTGGACAAGGACATCGAACGCATTGCCGAGGAGTTCGGCGAGAAGCATCACACCCTTTTCCTCGGTCGTGGCGCCCAGTATCCGGTGGCCATGGAGGGTGCGCTCAAGCTCAAGGAAATTTCCTATATCCACGCCGAGGCCTACCCGGCCGGCGAGCTCAAGCATGGCCCGCTGGCCCTGGTCGACAATGACATGCCGGTGGTCGCGGTGGCGCCCAAGAACGACCTGATCGACAAGCTCAAGTCCAACCTGCAGGAAGTGCGCGCGCGCGCCGGCGTGCTCTATGTCTTTGCCGACCACACGGCCGATGTGCGCGCCGAGCCGGGTATCAAGGTGTTCCCGATGCCGAGCGTGGCGGATGAAGTCGCACCCATCGTCTACACCATCCCGCTGCAGCTGCTGTCCTATCATGTCGCCGTGATCAAGGGCACCGACGTTGACCAGCCGCGCAATCTCGCCAAGTCGGTGACGGTGGAGTAAGTCGCCCGGTTCTGCGGGCAGCGTCCGGGCTGTCTGCAGGGTCACGCAGAGGGGACCGTTGTGCCCGCATTCCTGCTCCGTATCATGGCTGTCATCTGTCTGCTGCTGGGGCTGGTGGGCGTTTTTGTGCCCGGTCTGCCGACCACCGTGTTCATCATCGCCGCTGCCTGGGCCGCCGCCCGCAGCTCGCCACGGTTGCATGCCTGGCTTTTGGCGCATCCGGTATTCGGCCCTTTGCTGCACAACTGGCAGAATGGCCGTCTGGTGAGTCGTCGCGCCAAGTGGAGCGCCGCAGGGGGAATGAGCCTTTGCACCGCATTGCTGTGGCTGACGACGGCGCCGCTCTGGCTGGTGCTCGTGGGCATGGGCTGCATGGCCTGTGTGCTGGTCTGGCTCTGGCGGCGCCCCGAACCATCCTGACAGGACAATACTTCAAGAAAAGGGCATGGGATCGTGAAAGAAAAACTGCTGATGGCCGTCGTCGTGATGCTGGCCGTGGTTTCGCTGGCCGTGCTCGGCCTGCACCGTGGCGAGACCATCAATGCTGCCTGGATCGTGGTCGCGGCCGTGGCGGTCTATGTCATTGCCTACCGCTACTACAGCCGTTATCTGGCCACGGTGGTGGTGACGCTGGATGGCCGTCGCCTGACCCCGGCCCATCGTCATAACGACGGTCTCGATTATGTGCCTACCCATCGCGTCGTGCTGTTCGGGCATCACTTCGCCGCCATTGCCGGTGCCGGGCCACTGATCGGGCCGGTGCTGGCGGCGCAGATGGGCTATCTGCCCGGTACGCTCTGGCTGCTGGCGGGCGTGGTGCTGGCGGGGGCCGTGCAGGACATGCTGGTGCTGACGGCCTCGACCCGCCGCGATGGCCGCTCGCTGGGTGACATGATCCGCAGCGAGCTGGGCCCGTTCGCCGGCACAATCGCCGGCATCGGCATCCTGGCCATCATGATTATTCTGCTGGCGGTGCTGGGGCTGGTGGTGGTGAAGGCGCTGGCGCACTCACCCTGGGGCACGTTCACCGTGGCCGCGACGATTCCCATCGCGGTCTTCATGGGTCTGTATCTGCGCTATCTGCGGCCCGGCCGTATTGGCGAAATGTCGCTGATCGGGCTGGTCCTGCTGTTCCTGTCGATCGTGGCCGGGGGCTGGGTGGCCGAGCATGCCTACTGGAAGGTCGTGTTCACGCGCAGCGGCGAAGAGCTGGCACTGGCGCTGATCGCCTACGGTGCGCTCGCCTCCATCCTGCCGGTGTGGCTGCTGCTGGCGCCGCGTGACTATCTCTCGACCTTCCTCAAGATCGGCACCATCGTGGCGCTGGCGCTGGGCATCCTGATTGTCATGCCGGATCTGAAGATGCCGGCGCTGACCCGCTTCATCGACGGCAGCGGCCCGGTATTTGCCGGCAGCCTGTTCCCCTTCCTGTTCATTACCATTGCCTGCGGCGCGGTATCCGGCTTCCATGCCCTGGTGTCATCGGGCACGACCCCCAAGCTGCTCGATAATGAGCTGGATGCGCGGCCCATAGGCTACGGCGCGATGCTCATGGAGTCGTTCGTGGCCATCATGGCCATGATCGCCGCCTGCGTGCTGGAGCCGGGCGTCTACTTCGCGCTCAACTCGCCGCCGGCGCTGATCGGCAAGACCGTCGAGGAGGCCGCGCTGGCCATCCAGCAATGGGGCTTTATGGTGACGCCGGAATTGCTGGCGCAGACGGCGAAAGACATCGGCGAGGAAAGCATTCTGTCGCGTGCCGGTGGAGCCCCGACGCTGGCGGTGGGCATGGCGCACATCCTGTCTGCGGTGGCCGGCGGCACCGGGCTGATGGCGTTCTGGTATCACTTCGCCATCCTGTTCGAGGCGCTGTTCATTCTCACCACCATCGATGCCGGCACCCGCGTCGGCCGCTTCATGATCCAGGACCTGTTCGGCGCCGTGTACGCGCCGTTCCGCGACACCGAGCGCTGGTGGCCCAATGTGGTGGCGACGCTGCTGTGTGTCGGTGGCTGGGGCTGGTTTCTCTACCAGGGCGTGATCGATCCGTTGGGCGGCATCAACACGCTGTGGCCGCTGTTCGGCATCGCCAACCAGATGCTGGCGGCGATCGCGCTGCTGCTGGTCGGTACGCTGCTGGTGAAGTCGCAGCGTGCGCGTCACGCCTGGGTCGCGCTGCTGCCCGCCGCCTGGATTCTGGTGGTGACGCTGACCGCCGGCTGGCAGAAGCTGTTCCACGACAACCCCAAGATCGGTTTCCTTGCCCATGCCGACAAGTTCTCCGCCGCCGCTGCGCAGGGCGAGGTGCTGGCCCCGGCCAAGGATCTTGCACAGATGCAGCAGGTCATCTTCAATGACCGTCTCGACGCCGCGCTCTGCGTGCTGTTCATGAGCGTGGTGGTGGTCATGCTGATTTGCAGCCTGCGCGCCATGCGCATGGCGCTGCGCTCGGGTGAGGTCAGCACGCAGGAGACGGCACCGGTGTATGTGCCGGGAGCGGGCGCGTGAGCGCGGGTCAGGGCATGAGTGGCCGTCTCGCGGCGCTCTGGCGGCAGAGTCGGCATTTCGGCGCCATGCTGGTGGGGGTGCCGGATTACGAGGCCTATGTCGCGCACCTGGCCGAGAAGCACCCGGGCCACGAGGTCATGACGCGGGAGCAGTTCGTGCGCTCACGCATGGAGGCGCGGCTGGGCGCGAAGACGGTGGGGAAGTGCCCCTGCTAGCGCGCTCAGCGGTCCAGTAGATGGCGGAGCTGTGCCGTTTCACCAGTCGCTGACGTGATGCAACAGAATTGCCCATGCAGTCAGGGCATGGCATGCTCGGTGACAGAGGATTTGCGGTATTTGTCAGCAGGGAGTGCTGCGTCAGTTTTTTCAAGGCATTGAAAGCCTTGGATATCTCGCCAGCTTCCCCGCCTTATACAGCCAGTCAAAATGATTACGCAGCAGCCTTGCTGTATAAACCAAGTTGGGCGTCATGAAGCAGAATCGAGAGAATCCAACCTCCATAGCCGAGGCCGTCGAGGCGGTTACGGCGGCACTCCTCGCCAGTGGGTTCGAGGGAGAAGCGGCGGAATTGGCAGCGTTAGCCACGGCCGGAATCACAGCAGAAGATCAGCAGGCACTCACTAAGCTACGAACTATGTGTCATGTGAAGTGGCTCGGAGATCTCAACGTCCAGGAGAGGGCTTGGCTGAACTTGCTTGGAAAGCTATCTGACGCAATTAGTGCGGCGCTGGGGAGCGGTGGCGCCCAACAAGGCATTCAAGCCGATGCGGCTGCGCCGCGCGGCTTAATTTAGGCGTTAGGCTCGCGTAGGGAGTGCGCAGTTGACCAAGCAAGATAAAATCATCGCCAGCTTCCTGCTGTTCCAAGGAATCGTTGGTGGCGCAACGTTCGCCTGGCTCGCTTGGTGCACCAAGCTTCCTGGAAGTGCTTGGATGGTCTTCATTCCGCTGATTCTCGCAGCACTCGCTGCAAGCGTCGGATCGTTCCTTCGGCATCGCTGGGCCGCACTTCTAGGATTGATTGTATTCGCCATTCAAGTCCCAATCATTGCTACCAAAACCGTCACCTTCTATGCGTGGCTTGCGGTTCATCTCGACATCGCTATGACATGGCAGGGGCAAGCCAAGCTCGGGGTCAACTTGGTCGCTTTAGGCATGCTCGTGTGGGCCAGCGTCCGTTACCGCGTGCCTAACAGTTCATTCAAGCCGAACCCGCTTCGTGGGCCGGCTTAATTCAGGCGTTGTGCTTTGTAGTTTTTAACCAAAGGAGTTTCAAATGAAAGGAATGATTAGTGGCTTGTTTGTTGCAGCTGCGCTGGCTGGTTGCGCCTCTCCGGCACAAGTGGATGGAATGTATGCCAGACAGGTCGATGCCGCCAAGGTTGCCGCCAACACGCAAACCAAGAACAGTATTTTCCTGGGCCATGTCAGTGGTGGAAGTGAAACAAACCCTCTTTGGGTATCTAAAGTTTCCGATGCCGACTTTAAATTAGCGCTTGAAAAGTCGCTCAAAGAGGCCCTGCTTTTATCAGGAACTGTTGACGACAGCAAATATATACTAGAGGTCAAGCTAATGAAGCTTGATCAGCCGTTATTTGGCCTGGATCTCAAAGTTACCGCTACGGCTGAATACACTCTTAAAGCAAAATCGACAAATCAAGTCGTATATTCCAAAGCTTTTTCCACGCCATTTACGGCAACGTTTTCTGATTCAGCCATTGCAGTACAGCGCTTGAGAATGGCTAACGAAGGGGCGGTACGAAATAACATTGAACAAGTAATTGACGATCTCGTTTCAATCAATATTGACAGGAATGCTGTTGCAATCAAATAAAGTCTGGCCTAATTCGTCAGGCGGCCTCAGTGGGCCATTGAGTTCATCAGCCTGCACCATCGGGGGTCTGACCCTGATGGTGCAGGCTGTCAGCCAATTGCCCGACAAGTCGCTGGAATCGACAGGGCTTGAGTGTCTATGCTCGGCATCAACGTTTGAACCAGCATGAAACAGCTCAGGGCCTTGCCATGAACCACGACATCCCCCTCCGTATCACCGTGCTCGACCCGCTGCCCGGCGTGACTTATGCCATGCAGCGTGGCAGGGACGAGCTGCTCCCGCCGGCCACGGCCGACGCACAGGCGCTGACTTTCGAGCTTAGCGTCCGCGTTTCGGCGCACCAGGCGGGTGGTGCGCCCAATGTCCTGGGCCCCTATGCCCAAGGCAAGCCGGATGACCGCTTCCTCTATGTCAATTCCGGCACCCTGGCCGGTCAGCAGGGCACCGACTGGACCCGGCGGGCCAAGATCAAGACCGCCGGCATCAGTTGGCCGCTGGTGGAGCAGGTCGTCGCTACCCCTGGGGCCGTGCTGGAGGCGCGCATTGCTGGACGCGCGAAGGATGGCGGACCCTGCTGCGCAACGGTGCCGCTGCTCGATGGCCGCTGGACTGTTGGCATGACCGAGGAGGCGACATGAGTACTGAGCCTGCCGGGCCGGACAGCCGGCAAAGCGGCAGCCGAAAGATCGGCATCACCATGGCCCTGGGCATCGTGTTCGGCGCGGTGTTTGGCAAGGCGCTGGGCAATGTCGGCATGGGTGTTGCGCTGGGTATCGTCGTGGGTGCGGTGCTGGGGGTCGTGAGGTCTGCAAGGACCTGACCGGCTCATGCCCAACCCCCTCATCCTCATCCACCGTGATGATCACCTCCTCGCCGTGCACAAGCCCGCCGGCCTGCTCGTGCATCGCAGTCCCGTGGATCGTCACGAGACCGAGTTCGCACTGCAGTACGCGCGCGAGCTGAACGACGGCGGGCATGTCTACCCCATACACCGCCTGGACCGGCCGACCTCGGGCCTGCTGCTGTTCGCGCGCGACCCGGGCACGGCCAGCGTGCTTGGCCAGGCGCTGATGGCCGGCGAGATCGGCAAGACCTATCTCGCGGTGGTGCGCGGCTGGACGGCGGAGAGCGGCCTGATCGACGAGCCGCTGCGCGACAAGTCGGCGGACCGGCGCGATGACCGCGAGCAGGCCCTGCGCGAGGCGCGCACGCGCTACCGTCGCCTGGCCACGACCGAGATCCCCGTGATGGTGGAACGCTATCCGGTCAGCCGCTACAGCCTGGTCGAGCTGAGGCCGGAAACCGGACGCCAGCACCAGCTGCGCCGGCACCTGCAGCACATCAGTCATCCCATGATTGGCGACACCAACTACGGCCGCACCCGCCACAACCACTATTTCGCGCAGCGCTTCGGCCAGGGCCGGCTCATGCTCGCGGCCACCGCGCTGAGCTTGCGCCACCCGGCCACAGGCGAGCTGCTGACGCTGACGGCGGCGCCGGAGCAGAGCTTCCTGCGGGTGCTGGAGATTTTCGGGGAGGATGCGCTGGCGTCGCTGCGCGCGCCGGCCGGCTGAAACGCCCGATTCAGCCGTTGCCCAGGCAGGCGGTGGCCGGCGGCAGGGTGATGCCGCCCTGGGTCGCCTGCTGGCGCAGCAGCGCGCCCATCTGCTCGGCGGGTACCGGCCGGCTGATGTAGTAGCCCTGGACGTAGTCGCAACGCTCGCGAATCAGGTGTTCGAGATGGCAGGGCGTTTCCACGCCTTCTGCGACCACGGTCATGCCGAGGTTGTGGGCCATGGTGATGATGGCCCGCACGATGGCGGCATCTTCCGGATTGGAGCCGAGGTCACGCACGAAGGTCTGGTCGATTTTCAGGGTGTCGAGCGGGAAATGGCGCAGATGGCTGAGTGACGAGTAGCCGGTGCCGAAGTCATCGAGCGCGATGCTCATGCCCATGTCGCGGACCCGACCCAGCAGTTGATTGGCCAGCGCGGGATCATCCATCAGCGAGGTTTCGGTCAGCTCGATTTCGAGCTGCGCGGCCGCGAGACCACTGTCATCGAGTGCCTGTGTCAGGATCTGCAGGAGATTGCCGCGACGCAGCTGTTGCGGCGGAATGTTCACGGCCACCGACAGCGCGCCATAGCCGGCCTCGGTCCAGGCCTGGGTCTGCTGGCAGGCCTGCTGCAGCACACGCTCGGTGATGACCGCGATCAGTCCGGTCTCTTCCGCGAGCGGAATGAATTTGCCCGGATGCAGCAGGCCCAGGGTCGGGTGCTGCCAGCGCACCAGCGCCTCCATGCCGACAATGCGATTGCTCGCCAGGGCGACCTTGGGCTGGTAATGCACCACGAACTCATCGCGGAAGATGGCCTTGCGCAGGCTGTTCTCGAGGTTGAGCTGCTCCAGCGTAGCGCTGCGCATCTCGGCGGTGTAAAAGCGCCACTGGTTGCCGCCCAGGCGCTTGGCCTGCTGCATGGCGAGGTCGGCATGATTGACCAGGATGGCCAGTTCACGGCCGTCTTCAGGGAATACGCTGATGCCGACCGAGGCGCCCAGCAGCAGCTCGTGATCGCCAACGCGGAAGGGTGCCCGCAGGGTGCCGATGATTTCTTCGCTGAGGCGTTCCAGCTCGCTGGTATCGCGCAGATTGGAGAAGATCAGGGCGAATTCATCGCCGCCCAGGCGGGCCAGTGTATCCAGGCGGGCCCCCACTTCGGTCAGGCGACGCCCGGTCTCGCGCAGAATCGCATCGCCGGTTTCAAAGCCCAGGCTTTCATTGATCTGGCGGAAGCGGTCGAGGTTGAGGTGAATCAGACCCAGCGGAAGGTGCTGCTCGCGGGCATGGGTAATGGCCGCATGCAGACGGTTGCGGAACTGGCGGCGGTTGGCGAGACCGGTCAGGCGGTCGTAGTTGGCCAGGTAATCGAGCTTCTTCTGGGTCTCTTCGGCTTCCCGCTCACGGGTGATGTCGCGGCGGATGCCGAGCATGCGCACGGGCTTGCCGCTGGCATCCCAGGTCACCACGCGGCCTTTGTCTTCGACCCAGATCCAGTGCCCGCGCTGATGCTTGATGCGGTAGCGTGCCTCGTAACGCGGCGTGCGCCGGCGCAAATGCCGGATGATGCTGCGCCGCACCGAGCGGATGTCGTCCGGATGCACCAGTTCACGGGCCTGCAGCAGCAGGTTGCCGCCGGTCAGGCCGGAGCAGCCCAGCAGCGGTTCGAGATTGGTGTGACTGAGGGTCTGTTCCGCCAGATTCCAGTCCCAGAGCGCGATGCCGGAGGCTTCGATGGCCAGCGTCAGGCCTTCCTGGCTTTCCTTGAGTGCTTCCGTGCGCTGCCGCACGCGTTCTTCGAGTTCGCCGTTGAGGCTTTGCAGCTGGGCTTCCGCGAGGGTGCGGGTGTTGACCTCGCGGGCGAGCTGCTGGTTCATGGTCAGCGTGCGCGACTGGGTCTCGCGCATGAAATTGATCAGGTCCTCGTTACTCAGGCGCAGCTGGACGGAGTCGATCACCATGCGGTTCAGGTAGCGGGCGCTGAGCATCAGGAAGCCCCACCAGAACAGCCCGATGCCGACCACGGTGAGAGAGGTCGAGGTCGGATGCAGCAGCAGAAAAACGAAGCTGGGCAGGAACGAGGCGGTGGTGAAGGCGACGAAAGCGCGCAGATGACCGGCGTATGCCGCCAGCGCCGAAATGCCCTGGGCGGCGAGCAGGGCGGACAGCAGCACCTGGCGGTTGGCGACATCGGCGAGGAATTCGCTGGTCGGGAAAACGCGCGGATTCAGCGCGATGACCGCAAAGGCCCAGAAGGCGCCGGTGAGTAATGCGGTAAAGGTCAGAATGCCGGCCAGTCTGCCGGCATTCTGGGCGATGGCGCGCCCCAGCCACCAGATCAGCATGCCGCGCACGACCAGGAAAGCCAGGAAAATGTAAGCCCAGGTCAGGATGTAGCGGTTGCTGGCATAGGGCCAGTCCCAGAGCAGCCAGATGGTCGCCAGCACCGAGGCAGCCGTGATGAAGAGAAAGCGCGGCAGCTGCTGATGAACCTGTCGCAACACGGCACGTTGCAGGCGCAGCCGGGCATCCTCCGGAGACAGAGCGTCGAATTCGCTCGGGTCCGGATCCGGGCGCTTGGCGTGGGCCAGTGCCGCATCTGACATGGATGACTCCCTCGTGTGCCTGCCTTCTCTGGAGGCAATGCGCTGACTTGCAGTGCCTACCATACCATTCTGTGCGCTGCCGAGAAAATCAGGGCGCGCCGCTGGTCTACAATGTCGTCATGAACAGCCAAGATATCCTGACCGGGCTCAACCCGGCCCAACGCGATGCCGTGACCTGCGACAGCCAGCACCTGTTGGTTCTGGCGGGCGCCGGCTCGGGCAAGACCCGCGTCCTCACCACCCGCATCAGCCATTTCTGCCAGGAGTTCGGCATCTCGCCGTTCGCGGTGCTGGCGGTGACCTTCACCAACAAGGCCGCGCACGAAATGCGGGCGCGTCTTGAGCAGCAGCTCGGCATCGCCACCCAGCCGCTCTGGATCGGCACTTTCCACGGCCTGGCGCACCGCTTCCTGCGTGCGCATTACCAGGAGGCGGGGCTGCCGCAGACCTTCCAGATTCTCGATGCCGATGACCAGAGTCGTGTCATCAAACGCGTGCTGCGCGACCTCCAGCTCGACGAGGAGAAGTGGCCGGCGCGTCAGGCCGCCGGCTTCATCAACGGGCACAAGGAAGAGGGGCGGCGCGCGCACCACATCCAGCATAACGGCGACCTCTTCACCGCCACCATGTTGCGCATCTACCAGGCCTACGAGGTCATCTGCCAACGCGGGGGACTGATCGACTTCGCCGAAATCCTGCTGCGCAGCCACGAGCTCTGGCTGAAGCATCCCGACCTGCTCAGGCATTATCAGGCGCGCTTCCGCATGATTCTGGTCGATGAGTTCCAGGACACCAACAAGATCCAGTACGCCTGGCTGCGCCTGCTCGCCGGCGAGCACGGCATGCTCACCGCGGTCGGTGACGATGACCAGAGCATTTACGGCTGGCGTGGCGCCTGCATCGAGAACATCCGCACCTTCCAGCGCGACTATGCCGATGCCGAGCTGATCCGTCTCGAGCAGAACTACCGTTCGACCTCGGCCATCCTGCAGGCGGCCAATGCCGTCATCGCCCACAATGGCGACCGCCTCGGCAAGAACCTCTGGACCGATCGCGGCAATGGCGACCCGATCCGTGTCTATGCCGCCTTCAATGACCTCGATGAGGCGCAATTCATCGCGCGCATGCTCGACGAGCGCTTCCGCAGCGGCACGGCGCGCCGTGACATGGCCATCCTCTACCGATCCAACGCCCAGTCGCGCGTGCTGGAAGAGGCGCTGCTGCGGGCCCAGATCCCGTATCGCATCTATGGCGGTCTGCGCTTCTTCGAGCGCGCCGAAATCAGGAATGCGGTGGCCTATCTGCGCCTGCTGCAGCAGCGCGACGATGACACTGCCTTCGAGCGCATCGTCAACGTGCCCACGCGCGGCGTCGGCGACAAAAGCATCGATACCCTGCGCCAGCTCGCCCGCGAACAGCAGATCAGTCTCTGGGCGGCCGCCGGGCTGGTGACGCGCGAGAAGCTGCTGCCGTCGCTGGCGACCGGCAAGATCATGGCTTTCATGCAGCTCATTGAGACGCTGGATGTCACCACCCGCGACGTGCCGCTGGGCGAGCTGGTGCATGCCGTCATCGAGCAGAGCGGACTGGTCACGCACCACGAGAAGGAAAAGGGCGAGAAGGGCCAGGCGCGGGTCGAGAACCTGCGCGAACTGGTGGCGGCGGCCAAGGAGTTCGAGGTCGAGGATGACGAGGCGCCGTCACCGCTGGCAGCCTTCCTCGACCATGCCGCGCTGGAGGCCGGCGAGCAGCAGGCCGGCGAATTCGAGGATGCCGTCCAGCTCATGACGCTGCATGCCGCCAAGGGTCTGGAGTTTCCCATCGTGTTCCTGGCTGGCTGCGAGGAAGGGTTGTTCCCGCACGAGATGGCGCTGCAGGACAACAATCTGGAGGAAGAGCGGCGGCTCTGCTATGTCGGCATTACCCGGGCCATGCGTGAACTTTTCCTGACCTATGCCGAGGTGCGGCGTCTTTATGGCAGCGAGAGCTATCACGTCCCGTCACGCTTTCTCCGTGAAATTCCGGAGGCCCTGATCGAGCCCGTGCGGCAACAGTCGGCGCCGGTGTTCGGTGGTTATCGGGCCGGGGCGATGCCGGGCCGCAGTGGCACGGGCGGCGGTGCGGCGGCGGGCAGTGCCGGCAACAGCCTGCGCCAGACTTCACTGGGTGGCGATGCCACCGGTGATGGCGCCTGGAGTCTGGGTCAGCGGGTCAGCCATCCGCGCTTTGGCGAGGGGGTGATTCTGGCGTTCGAGGGCAATGGCCCGAATGCCCGCATCCAGGTCAACTTTGCGGATCTCGGCAGCAAGTGGCTGGTCGCGCAGTACGCCCGGCTGACCCGGATCTGAGGTTCAGGCCTCTGTCGGCAATGCGCGGGTAAGGCCTTCGTCATTGATGGCGACAAAGGTGAACAGTCCTTCGGTGAGCTTGGTCTGATCGCCGGTCAGGTCATTGACCTCCCAGACTTCGACCATGATCTTCATGGATGAGCGTCCGGTGGAAATGATGTTGGTGTAGAAGCCGACAATGTCCCCGGCCTTGACGGCGCGCAGGAAGACCATGGCGTCGATGGCCACGGTCGTGGTGCGGCCCTGGGCGCGCTTGCGGGCTGCGACACCGGCGGCGAGATCCATTTGCGAGACCAGCCAGCCCCCGAAAATGTCGCCATTGGGGTTGGCATCCTTGGGCATGGCAATGGTCTGCAGGCACAACGTGCCGCGCGGCTGCGGGCGACTTTCTTCCGAAGGGGTCATCGCTGACTCCGGATCATGGATCCGACTTGTGTAGGTAATGGCAGGCGAGCGTATCCCTTGGCGGAGAGCTTGTCATTGCTCCTTTGGGTCCATGGCGTACAGGCCGACGAAAAACAGATAAAACCGGAAAGACGGACGAAAAAAAGGCGGCCCCTGGGCCGCCCTGAAAACAAACTGCTCTTACTTGGCAGCTTGATAGGCTTCCAGCACAGCGGTGCTCGGGCCACGCAGCGTCATGCCCTCGGGGCCTTCGCCAATCTTGGACATGGAGACTGTCGGCTCGCCGTGTTCTTCGAACTGGGCCAGCTCCTTGGAGTTGGCAGCAAACACCCAGAGGCGGCCATCTTCGATCTTGGTCACAAAGCCGGGCTTGTCATACTGGCTGGCAGCCAGAGCCGGCAGGGCAGTCAGGGCCAGCAGCAGGGCGGTGGTCATCTTTTTCATATCGGTTCTCCGCGTGCACGCAATAAGGGAGTGTCAGCCTCGCCATGAACGGAGGCTGCTCAGCGGTCATCACTTTGTCATGGCTTTATGACGAAATGACGACAGTTGCTGAGCCTGGGTACCGGATGCCGGATGCCGGATACCGGGCCAGTGGCTAATCCGACGACGCGTTCTTGAGATTGTCATCTTTCAGTCATAATCTGCCGGCAACATGCTCGCCGTAATCCACTAATCACCCTCGATGGAGAGTGCAAGATGAAAGTGAAGGCATTGATTGCTGCCCTGGGTCTCGGTCTCAGCCTGACCGCCCAGGCCGCCGTGGACCCGAACCTCCCGGCCTACACCAAGACCACGGGTGTTTCCGGCAACCTGACCAGCATCGGCTCTGACTCGCTGAACAACCTCATGACCCTCTGGGCTGAGGACTTCAAGAAGCAGTATCCGAACATCAACATCCAGATCCAGGGTGCCGGCTCCTCGACCGCGCCGCCCGCGATGACGGAAAGCACCGCCAACTTCGGCCCGATGTCGCGTCTGATGAAGGATGCCGAAATCCAGGCCTTCGAAAAGAAGAAAGGCTACAAGCCGACGGCCGTTCCGGTGGGTATCGATGCCCTGGCCGTGTTCGTGCACAAGGACAACCCCATCAAGTTCATGTCGATGCCGGTGGTCGATGCCGTGTTCTCCTCGACCCGCAAGTGCGGTTTCGAGAAGCAGGTCAGCAAGTGGGGTGATACCGGTCTGAGCGGCGCCTGGGCCACGCGTGACCTGCAGCTTTACGGCCGCAACTCGGTGTCCGGCACCTACGGTTATTTCAAGGAGCACGCCCTCTGCAAGGGTGACTTCAAGAACAATGTGAACGAGCAGCCGGGCTCTGCCTCGGTGGTGCAGTCAGTGTCCAGCTCGATCAACGGCATCGGCTACTCCGGTATCGGCTACAAGACCTCCGGCGTGCGTACCGTGCCGCTGAAGGGCTCCGATGGCGAGATCTACGAAGCCAACGAGAAGAATGCGCTGAGCGGCAAGTACCCGCTGGCCCGTTTCCTCTACGTCTACGTGAACAAGGCGCCGAACAAGCCGCTGCCGCCGCTGGAAGCCGAGTTCCTCAAGCTGGTCCTGTCCAAGCAGGGTCAGGCTGTGGTCGAGAAGGATGGCTACATCCCGATGCCGGCCAAGGAAGCCGCCAAGGTCCGCAAGATGCTCGGTCTCTGAGCTGACGGCAATCCGGTTGCAAAAGCGAGAGGGGCCCCAGGGCCCCTCTTGTTGCCGGTGACAGTCCGGCAGCCGTGTGTGGGATGAGCGGTAGACAGGAGCTTGCGGAAGGTCATGCCTTGCCGGAAGCCCTTGCAGCGCATGCGCGCAAACATTAACCCTTCAAGGTTTTGGTGATGGAAAAGACAAAGGCAGTATCAGCATCCGCGATGGTTTTGCGCAGGCAGCGGCAGCGTCGGCTCAAGGACAAGATCGCCAATTTCACCATCGGCCTCGGTGGTGTATCGGTCATTGTGGCCATCGCCCTGATTTTCTTTTACCTGCTGTTCGAAGTCTGGCCGCTTTTCAAGGGCGCTGAGGTATCGGCAGAAAAGCCGGTGGCGACGGCATCGCCGGCGCTTTACCTGAGTGCCGACGAGTACAACGACTCCGGTATTCGTGTCCTGGCCGATGGTCAGGTCCAGATCATCGACGCAAAATCCGGTGCTGTCCGCAGCAGTGGCATGCTGCCGCTGCCAGCGGGTGTGACCGTGGCGTCTGTGCATGAAGGTCCGGTGCTGTCCAGCCTGTTCGGCATCGGCCTGAGCAATGGTCAGTTGCTGGTGGCCAAGCCGGATTACAGTGTCAGCTACGACGAGGCCGGTGCGCGCATTGTGACGACGACACTGGCCTATCCTTATGGCGAGGAGCCGGTCACTGTCGACGAGTCCGGCGCACCGCTGAAAACGTTCTACATTCGCGGCGACGAGGACAGCTTCAAGGTACTCGCCGCGGCCGGCAACCAGATCGTGCGTCTGACGTTCGCCGCCGAGGCCGCCGAGGACACCGGCTTCAGCCTGTCGTTTGGTGGCGATGAGTCGGTCAAGCATTTTGCCGCGACCAGTCGTGAAACGCTCGACTATCAGGGCACGCCGCCCAGCAACATCATCATCGGGCAGGATGGCAATTGGGGCTATGTCTTTCATGACAAGAACCGCGTGAGCGTCTACAGCCTGCGCAACGAGCCGACCCTGACCCATGACGTGGTGCTGACCGACGGCAATGCCGAGGTCACCACGGTTGCCGCGCTTCAGGGCAATATTTCGCTGTTGGTGGGTGACAGCACGGGCCACGTGTCGCAGTGGTTCATGGTTCGCGATGCCAAGTCCGAGATTGACCGCTTCAGCCTGCAGAAGATCCGCACGGTCAAGCTCAGCGATGCCCCGATCACGGCGCTGGCGGCCGAGCAGCGTCGCAAGGGCTTCCTGGCCGGCGACAGCCGCGGGGTGGTGAGTTATTACTACACGACTTCCGAGCGTCTGATTGCACAGGAACAGGCCGCCACCACGCCGATCCGTGCCTTGTCGATCAGCTCGCGCTCGCAGGGCATCCTGGTGCAGTCGGAAGACTCTTACAGCTTCTGGCATCTTGAGATCGAGCACCCGGACATTTCGATGTCCTCGTCCTGGAGCAAGGTGTGGTACGAGTCCTATGAGGCGCCCACGTATACCTGGCAGTCGTCGTCCGGCACCACGGACTTCGAGTCCAAGCTGTCGCTGATGCCGCTGACCTTCGGCACGCTCAAGGCGGCCTTCTACGCCATGCTGCTGGCGGCTCCGCTGGCCATTTGCGGTGCCATGTACACGGCCATCTTCATGGCGCCCGGCCTGCGCCGCAAGGTCAAGCCGGCGATCGAGCTGATGCAGGCGCTGCCGACGGTCATCCTCGGTTTCCTCGCCGGTCTCTGGCTGGCGCCGACCATCGAGGCCAATCTGCCGGGCATCTTCAGCATGCTGTTGCTGACCCCGATAGCCATTCTGCTGGTCGGCGCACTCTGGTCGCGCCTGCCGCTGGAAAAGCGCGCTTTTGCCGAAGGCTGGTCGCCGGTGCTGCTCATCCTGCCGATCCTGTTCGTGGGCTGGCTGTCGTTCTCGCTGTCGCAGCCGGTTGAAAACGCCGTGTTCGGTGGTGATGTGCGCCTCTGGCTGGAGACCGAAACCGGCCTCAAATTTGACCAGCGCAACTCGCTGATCATCGGTCTGGCCATGGGCTTCGCCGTCATCGCGCCGATCTTCTCGATCGCTGAAGACGCACTGTTTGCGGTGCCGCGCCATCTCACCAACGGTTCGCTGGCATTGGGTGCCACGCAGTGGCAGACCCTGGTCCGTGTGGTGCTGCCGACTGCTTCTCCGGGCATTTTCTCGGCGCTCATGATCGGCTTCGGTCGTGCCGTCGGCGAAACCATGATTGTGCTCATGGCCACCGGCAACACCGCGGTCATGGAATGGAACATCTTCGAAGGCATGCGCACCCTGTCGGCCAACGTGGCGGTCGAAATGGGCGAAGCCGAGGTCGGGTCGACGCACTTCCGTGTGCTCTTCCTGTCGGCGCTGGTGCTGTTTGTGCTGACCTTCATCCTCAATACCGTGGCAGAAGTGGTTCGCTCCCGTCTGCGCAAGAAATACGGCTCGCTGTAAGGACGGGACTGAATCATGAAGACACGTGAATACTTCAAGTCCGGTGAGGCCTGGGTCTGGCTCAATGCCGGTACGGTGGCCATCTCGCTGATCATGGTGGTCGGCATTCTCGGCCTCATCGCGGTGCGCGGCCTTGGTCACTTCTGGCCGGCCGATGTCATGCAGGCCAGCTACAGTGCGCCGGGCAGCAGTGAAACCGAGATCGTGCTGGGCGAGATCTACGACAGCAAGTTCGATACCGCCAAGCGCCTGGAGGAAGCCGGTCTGCAAATTCCGGCCGGCAAGGAGACCATCGAGCGTCTGTCGCTCAAGCTCGGCAACCGTGACCTGACCGGCGCCGACTTCCGCTGGGTCTTTGCCGACGGCCTGACTGACATCAAGTACCCGGCCGACATCGTGGCGCTGGAGCGTTACGAGTGGGGCAACTTCTATGGTCGCCTGCAGTCGGTGAGCCAGGATGGCGCCGTCGTGGCCCAGGGCCAGTCTGCCTGGGAGGCGCTGCAGGCGCGTATCGCGCGCAGCAACGGTTTGCTGGAAGAAGTGGCCGCCATCGAGAAGGGCGAAATCGGCAGCATCAACTTCGAGATCGAAAAGCTGCGTCTGGAGCATAAGCGTCTCGAGCTGGACAATGCGCTGACGCCTCAGGCCCAGGCCAGTCTGGATGCACGCCGCGCGGTCCTGGACCAGCGTTATGCCGCCCTGGCCGGTAAGTTGGAAGAGATCAAGCAGGCCTCTGCCCGTGACAGCGCCACGTTCGTCACGGCTCAGGGAGCCAGTCTGACCATTCCGGTCAACAAGATTGTTGCCGCCACCCAGCCCAACGACATGAACGTGCTGCAGAAGCTCGGGGCCTATTTCCATAACCTCTGGATGTTCCTGTCCGGCGATCCGCGCGAGGCCAACACCGAAGGGGGCGTCTTCCCGGCCATCTTCGGCACCGTGATGATGGTGCTGATGATGACCATCATGGTGACCCCGCTGGGTGTGATCGCGGCCATCTATCTGCGTGAATATGCCAGCCAGGGGGCAGCCACCCAGGTCGTGCGCATCGCGGTGAACAACCTCGCCGGCGTGCCGTCGATTGTTTATGGCGTGTTCGGTCTCGGCTTCTTTGTTTACTTCGTCGGTGGCAACATCGACAGCATCTTCTATCCGGAAGCCGCACCGGCCCCGGTGTTCGGCACCCCGGGCCTGCTCTGGGCCTCGATCACGCTGGCGCTGCTGACACTGCCGGTGGTCATCGTGGCGACCGAGGAAGGCCTGGCGCGTATCCCGCGTGCGCTCAAGGAAGGCTCGCTGGCGCTCGGCGCCACCAAGGCCGAAACCCTGTGGCGCGTGATTCTGCCGATGGCGACGCCGTCGATCATGACCGGTGTCATCCTGGCGATCGCCCGTGCTGCCGGTGAAGTGGCACCGCTGATGCTGGTGGGCGTGGTCAAGCTGGCCCCGACGCTGCCGCTGGATGCCAATGCGCCGTTCCTGCACCTGGAGCGCAAGTTCATGCACCTCGGCTTCCACATCTACGATGTCGGCTTCCAGAGTCCGAACGTCGAGGCGGCGCGTCCGCTGGTCTATGCCACGGCTTTCCTGCTGGTGACGGTGGTCGCCGGTCTGAACCTGTCGGCTGTCGGCCTGCGCAACCGCCTGCGCGAAAAATACAAGGCGCTCGAGACCTGACGAGCAACCGGCGCCTGCGGGCGCGAATGACAGTATCCTGAGACGAACATGAGTTTCGATATGGACGAGCAAGCAATGAACGAATCGACCGTGAAGCCCGCCACTGTTGGCAGCAGCGGCTACAACATGACTGGTAACGACAGCGGCGCCATGGGTCGTACCAGCCGTAACCGCACCCTGGCCAGCGAGAATCTGTGCCTGGAAACCCGCGGCCTTGACCTCTTCTATGGCGACAAGCAGGCGCTCTTCGACATCAACATGCATGTCTCGAAGAACCGTGTGACGGCCTTCATCGGTCCGTCCGGCTGCGGCAAGTCGACGCTGCTGCGTACCTTCAACCGCATGAACGACCTGGTGGATGGCTGCCGCATCACCGGCGAGATCCTGCTGGAAAATCAGAACATCTTCGACCGCTCGGTGGATATCACCGACCTGCGTCGTCGTGTCGGCATGGTGTTCCAGAAGCCGAACCCCTTCCCCAAGAGCATCTACGAGAATGTCGCCTACGGCCTGCGTCTGCAGGGCGAGAACAGCAAGCGCGTGCTCGACGAGGCGGTGGAAACGTCGCTCAAGGGTGCGGCTCTCTGGGAGGAAGTGAAGGATCGTCTGCATGACTCCGCGCTTGGCCTCTCTGGCGGCCAGCAGCAGCGTCTGGTGATCGCCCGTGCGATCGCGGTGAAGCCCGATGTGCTGCTGCTCGACGAGCCCTGCTCGGCGCTCGACCCGATCTCGACGCTGAAGGTGGAGGAGCTGATTCACGAGCTCAAGGAGCGCTTCACCATCCTCATCGTGACCCACAACATGCAGCAGGCTGCGCGTGTCTCCGACTACACGGCCTTCATGTACCTGGGCAAAATGGTGGAGTACGGTGATACCGATACGCTCTTCACCAACCCCAAGAACAAGCAGACCGAAGATTACATCACCGGCCGTTACGGCTGATCGCGGAGAAGCAGAACATGAAGCGCGAAGATTACAGTCAGCACATCTCCCAGCAGTTCAATGCCGAGCTGGAAGAGGTCCGCACCCATTTCCTGGCCATGGGCGGTCTCGTCGAGAAGCAGGTCACCGACGCCATCACCTCTTTGCTGGACGCCGACTCGGCGCTGGCGACCTCGGTGCAGGACAACGACCGGCGCATCAACCAGATGGAGTCGGGCATCGACGAAGAGATCGTGCGTATTCTGGCGCGCCGTCAGCCGGCGGCCTCCGACCTGCGCATGATCATCGCCATCGGCAAGTCCATCACCGACCTTGAGCGCATGGGTGACGAAGCCGCCAAGATTGCCCGCGCTGCTGTCGCGCTCTGTGAGGAAGGCGAGTCGCCGCGCGGCTATGTCG
Source organism: uncultured Paraperlucidibaca sp. (assembly GCA_964511255.1). Lineage (GTDB taxonomy): Bacteria > Pseudomonadota > Gammaproteobacteria > Pseudomonadales > Moraxellaceae > Perlucidibaca. Next base: position 60,023 of record CAZEEQ010000012.1, on the reverse strand, counting down.
AGTGTCGCCACATCGGCAACCAGGTCCGCCTGATGATTCACGAGACGCTGGATGCCTTTGCACATTTCGACGCCGACCAGGCTTTCAAGGTCATGCAGGCCGATGCCGAGATCGACCTCGAGTACAAGACCGCCACCCGCGCGCTGGTCACCTACATGATGGAAGATCCGCGTGCCATCTCGCGCGTGCTCAGCGTCATGGGCGTGCTGCGTTCGCTGGAGCGTGTCGGCGATCATGCCCGCAATATCGCGGAACAACTGATTTTCCTGGTCAAGGGCACGGATGTCCGTCATGCCAGCTACGAACAGGTCCAGAAGCGTCTCCAGGGCGAGTGACTGGGGACGTAAGGACGGCAGCGGAAGGGCCTCTTCCTGAACGAAAAAGCCGGCATCACGCCGGCTTTTTCATGTCTGCTCAGGCCGGAAATTTCTCCGGTCGGCTGTCCGCCCACGGATGTGCCAGCTCCAGCTGGCGCGCCAGCCTGAACAGCGTGGCCTCATCGCCGTAGCGCGCCGTGAACAGCGTGCCGATCGGAAGGCCATCCGCATTCCAGTCCAGCGGTACCGACATGGACGGCAGACCAGCGGCATTCGACGGCATGGTGTAGGCCGTGTAGTCGAAAATGTCGCGGGCATTGGAGAGGATGAAATCGCGCTGCTTGGCGATACGCCCCAGTGGCAGGGTGTTGGCCAGCGTCAGCAGCGTTTTCTGCGCGAAATCAGGCCTGAGCGCGCCGACCGCGAGGGGTGGTGAACCCAGCGCGGCGGAAACCACGACATCGAAGCCACTGGCCCACTCGGCATAGTCACGGGTGATCTTTTGCAGCGCCCACAGCGAGCTCACCAGCTCCTCACCGGTCAGCGCCTCTCCCATGCGGATCAGTGCCCAGGTGCGGGGCTCGATCTCGTCACGACCGGCACGGCGGCCGACCTGGCGTTCGATCTCGCGCAGGGTCGCGGCGGTATCGGCGGCGAGCAGACGCACATAATGAAAGATGAAGTCCTCCGAAGCCGGCCCGGTGGCCAGCGACGGATCGCTGAGCACCACGACATGGCCCAGCGCTTCGAGGCGTTTGGCGGTGTTCTCCACGGCCTGACGACAGTCAGGATGCAAGGTCTGGCTGACCACCGGAGCGAGTGTCACCGCGATCCGCAGACTGCCGGGCGCGATATTGACCTCGTCAGCATAGGACATGGCTGGCCGAGCCAGCGCATGGTCAGCACCGGACAGGGCGCCAGCGGTGAGGTCAAGCAGGGTGGCGGAGTCCCGTACCGAGCGTGTGATGGCGTGTTCGACGGCGAAACCGAACCAGGGCTCCCCCGACGCCGGCCCGACAGGCTGGCGCCCGCGTGACGGCTTGAGACCGAACAAGCCGGTGCTGGCGGCCGGTGTTCGGATCGAGCCGCCACCATCGCCGGCGCTGGCCATCGGCACGATCCCTGCGGCCACGGCGGCTGCCGAGCCACCGCTGGAGCCGCCGGGCGTGCAGTCGAGATGCCACGGATTGCGCGTGATGCCGGTGGACACCGGCTCGGTGCAGGGCATGAGGCCGAATTCCGGCGTCGCGGTCTTGCCGAAGATGGTCAGGCCGCCGGCCAGCAGACGCTCGACCAGCGTGCTGTGCCGGTCCGGCAACAGATGCCGGCGCGCGAACACGGAACCGCAGCCCAGCGGCTCTCCGGCATAGGCGGCGAGCAGGTCCTTGATCAGAAAGGGGACGCCGAAGAAGGGGCTGGACGGGTCCTGCATGCCGCGTGCGGCCCGGGCCTTGTCGGCGAAGGTCGCCACCACGGCATTGACCTCGGGATTGACCGCTGCCAGCCGCGCCAGGGCGCTGTCGAGCAGATCATCGGGGCTGACCTCGCCGCGGCGCACCAGCGCCGCCAGACCAACACCGTCGTAACGGGAGTATTCGGGGAAAACGGCCATGCCTTGCTCCTGAACTGACGCGGGGATGAGTCAGCGCCGGATCAGCCGACCCGGTGCTATTCCAGTGCTGCCGGTTCGCGCCGGACCAGAGTCGCCGGGAACAGACAGGTGAAGCGTGAGCCCTTGCCCAGGTCGGAGCTGATCTCCAGCGTCGCCTTGTGCTGCATCAGCACGTGCTTGACGATGGCCAGCCCGAGACCGGTGCCACCGGTGGCCGAGCTGCGCGCGGCATCGGCCCGGTAAAAACGTTCCGTCAGGCGCGGCACATGCACCGGATCGATGCCAATGCCATTGTCGCTGACTCGCAGGTAGGCGCCCTGGCTGTCGGCCCACCAGCGGATGTGAATCAGGCCCTGCGTCGGCGTGTACTTGACCGCGTTGGTGACCAGATTCGAAAACGCCGAGCGCAGGTCGGCCTCCATGCCCAGCAGGCACAGCTCGGGCTCGGCCTCCAGCGTCACGACATGGCCCTTGGGCTGCCCCAGTGCCTCGGCATCCTGGCGGATCTGGCGCAGCATGCGGCCGACATCGACAATCTGCGGCTCGCGATCATCGGGCTGACTTTCCAGGCGCGACAGCAGCAAGAGGTCATTGACCAGGTTGTTCATGCGCGTGGCCTGCTGCTCCATCTGATGCAATGCGCGTGCCCAGCGCGGGTTGATGTCATCGCTCTGGTCGATCAGGGTTTCGAGATAACCGCTGAGCACCGTCAGCGGCGTGCGCAGTTCGTGCGACACGTTGGCGACGAAGTCCTTGCGCATCTGTTCCAGATTGTGGAGGCGGGTGATGTCGTAGACGATCATCAGGCGGTCGTTGGTGCCGAACCGGGTGATTTCGAATTGCAGATGTCGCCCGGGATGCCGCTGCGATGGCAGTCGCAGACCCTCTTCATAATGGCCGCCCTCGAAGAAGCGGATGAAGCTGGGTGCGCGGATGAGGTTGACCACCGGCTGGCCGCGGTCGCGAACACGCAGACCGAGCAGTTCCTGCGCAGCCGGGTTCCACCACTCCAGATTGCCCTGGCTGTCGATCAGGGTGACGGCCTCTTCCAGCGCCGATACCGAGGTGCGGGCACGTTCGATGATGCCCAGCAGATTGTCACGCGCGCGCCATTCATCACGGCGCAACTGGTAGATGCCCTTGAGCACGATATCCCAGGTGCCTTCGCTTTCCGGCACATCCTGGCGCGTGTCCCTGAGCCACAGCCGCAGGCGCTCAAGCTGGCGCAGATTGCGGAACAGAAACCAGCCCATGACCACCATCAAGGTCAGGGCGACATGCCCGATCAGGAAGCCGACCACCGCGGCCAGCAGGCAGCCGATGACGATCTCGCTCAGTTCACGCTCGGGCAGCGGGTTGCTCACGCGATCTCTGCCTTGCCTTCGACCTGGGTCGAGAAACGGTAGCCGGTGCCGCGCACGGTCTGGATGAAACTGTCGAAGCCGTGCGGCTCGAGGGCTTTGCGCAGGCGGCGGATGTGTACGTCAATGGTGCGGTCTTCGACATAGACATTGCCGCCCCAGACCTGGTCGAGCATCTGCGTCCGGGTGTAGGCACGTTCCGGATGGCTCATGAAGAAGGCCAGCAACCGGTACTCGGTCGGGCCCATCTCCACCGGCTTGTCATAGGCGCTGACGCGGTGGCTGACCGGATCCAGCTTGAGGCCGCCGGCCTCAATGGCCTTTTCCTGGCTGAGCGCATTGGAGCGGCGCAGCACCGCCTTGATGCGCGAGACCAGCTCGCGGGTCGAGAACGGCTTGGTGATGTAATCATCGGCGCCAGCATCCAGGCCCTGGATCTTGTTGTCCTCTTCGCCGCGTGCGGTGAGCATGATGATCGGAATCTCGCCGGTGCTTTCGTCGCGCTTGAGGCGGCGCGCCAGCTCGATGCCGCTCATGCCGGGCAGCATCCAGTCGAGCAGGATCAGCGCCGGACGCTCATCGACGACAAGATGGTGGGCCTGCAGGGCGTCTTCGGCCTCCAGGCATTCGTAACCGGCGAGGTCCAGCGCGATCGAGATCATTTCCCGGATGGCGGCCTCATCGTCAACGATCAGGATCTTTTCATTTTTCATGTGACGGTCCGTGCTCTGCTCAATGGGTCAGATGACACACGCATTACAACCGCGCCTCATGACAGAAATATTACCTTTTCATGTCTGATACAGGGAAACCAGCCGACGAGTCGAATTTCGCGGCCTTGCGCAGGTCATTTCCGTGATCAGTGGTGCTCACGCCGGGCTGACGTGATGCAGCCAGCCAGCGAGCAGGGCAACGAAGACCAGCATCCCGACCCAGTGATTGTGCTTGAACGCCACCAGGCAGTTCGCTGCCTGCCGCCCTCGGGTCTGGCTCAGCTGCCAGGCAAAAAGACCGGCCGCGCCCGCGAGCCCCGCCCACCATGGCCAGCCGAGCTGAAGCTGATGGCCGACGAAGCCGAGCCCGGCGAGGAACAGGGCCTGCAGGCAGCCGATGATGAACAGATCGAGCTCGCCGAACAGGATGGCGGTGGACTTGATGCCGGCCTTGAGGTCGTCATCGCGGTCGGCCATCGCGTACTGGGTGTCGTAGCCCACGGTCCAGGCCAGGTTGGCGGCGTAGAGCAGCCAGCACAGGCTGTCCGGCGTCTTGCCCTGGGCCACGAAGGCCATCGGGATGGCCCACGAGAAGGCGGCGCCCAGCACGACCTGGGGCAAATAGGTGTAGCGCTTCATGAACGGATAGAGCGTGGCCAGCGCGAGCGCACCAAACGACCAGTAGAAGGTCTCGCGGTTGAGGAAGAGCAGCAGGCTGGCGCTGAGCGCGATCAGGCCGGCGAAGACCCACAGGGCATCACCGGGCCGGATGCGCCCGGCGGCGATGGGGCGGTCGGCGGTACGCCGGACCTGGCCATCGAAGCCGCGGTCGGCATAGTCGTTGATGACGCAGCCGGCTGAGCGCATGAGCACCACACCGAGGCTGAAGATCAGCACGATCGGCAGCGACGGATGTCCATCCCCAGCGATCCAGACGGCCCACAGGGTGGGCCACAGCAGCAGCCAGATGCCGATCGGTCGGTCGAGGCGGGTGAGTGCGATCAGGTCGTCGAGGTGTGCGGAGCGCGGGCTGCGGGGAGAGGTCATGACAGGGCACTGGGACTGGGACGGTGCTGAGTGTAGCGATGTCGATCCCGGCTGACGACTGTCCCGGTCTGCACCACGCCTGCACCGCTCATATGGGGGTGACAGGTACGGTCCGCACGTCAAACAGCAAGGCCGGCAGGAAGGCCTCGGCCACCAGAACCGGATGACCGTGGAGCATCAGCTTGGAGCGGCGTGCCCACACCGGGCCGCCGCCCAGGGTCAGGCAGGCGCTGGCGATGTCACCACGCAGCAGCGCCGGATCACGAAAAAGCAGTCCGCCGAGCGAGCGGTTGCCGAGTCGGGTCAGGCGCCGGCCGACGCCGACCAGGCTGCTGCGCGGGAGAATGGAGCGGGCCTGTACCCAGTGCTCACCGTTCCCGATCAGCATCACCTCCCGGATCCAGGCATATTCGCGGGCACTGATGCCGAGGCAGAGGCGCTCTTCGCGGGTCGGATGGGCCCAGCCTTCGCTCAGCACCTGAACGCGAAACTGGCCCTGGGCGCGCTGGATCAGGCGGGCTGTGAGCGAGCCGGGCTCATCCAGCCAAGTGCGCACCGCGGCGGGTGGTGGTTGCCGCCAGCGCTGATGCGAGGCCAGCCAGCGTTTTGGGTGCGGCCAGCGTGAGGGGGGAGTGCGGATAGGCATGGTGGCGCGAGCATGCCGCGCGACGACGGGTGGTGCAAGTCGCGTCATGTGCCGTTGAGGGTTTAAATAATAGTTTTTAGCTATTAATAACTTTAAATTAATCCATTAGATTATGTATGGTCATCGCCCTATTCTGCCTCTGTCCCGGATGACAGCGCAGTGTCGTCATCCGACCCCGACCTGATGAGGAGAGCGCACGATGAAGATCAATGTGACGGTGACTGGCAAGAATCTTGAGGCTGCTTTTGCCGGCGAGTCGATGGCCTACATGAAGTACAGCTACTTTGCGAAGCTGGCCCGGGCCCAGGGTGACGAGGCCACGGCGGCGGCCTTCGAGGAGACCGCTGCCCAGGAAATCCAGCATGCCTTCGGCCACCTGGACATCCTTTATCCGAAAGAGACGCTGACGCCTGCGCAGATGCTGGAGATCGCCATTGCCGGCGAGACTTATGAGTACACCGAGATGTACCCGAAGTTTCGCGAGACCGCTGCGGCCGAGAATCAGCCGGATGCCGTCCGCGAGTTCAGCGAGCAGATCGCTGAGTCGGTCGAGCATGCCGAGTGGTTCCAGAAGGCCCTGCTCAAGGCCGAAAAGCGCTTCGCGGCCCTCGCCAAAGTGGAGGAACGGCATGCCAACCACTACAAGCAGGTGCTGGCGAACGCGCAGCGCTGACAGCAGTTGATGTACCATTGCGCCCGGTCAAGATTGCCAATGCAATAGTCCCCGCGTAGCGTATGGACAAATTTGAAAAGCACCAGTGAGGTAAATCATGAAGAAGTGGCAATGCATCGTATGTGGTTTTGTGTATGACGAAGCCGTCGGCATGCCGTGGGACGGTATCGCGGCAGGCACGCTCTGGGCGGATATCCCGGCCGACTGGGTCTGCCCGGACTGCGGCGTGGGCAAGGAAGACTTCGAGATGGTGGAGATCTGATCGATGCAGCCGCTGATCATCCTGGGTACCGGTCTGGCCGGTTACACACTGGCCCGTGAATTCCGCAAGCTCGACGCTGAGCGTCCGCTCTGGCTCATTACCCAGGATGACGGTCGCAGCTACTCCAAACCCATGCTGTCGAACGGTCTCAGCAAGGGCAAGAGTGCCGATGATCTCGGCATGGCATCTGCCGATGACATGGCGAAACAGCTCAACGCCACTGTTCGCAGCGGAACGGAAATCTTTGCCATTGATCGTGCCGAGCGCACCCTCACGGTGGGTTCCGATGTGGTCGCTTACAGCGATCTGGTGTTTGCCGTCGGCGCCGATGTGTTCCGTCCGCCGTTGGGTGGTGATGGTGGCGAGCGCGTCTACACGGTCAATGACCTCGAAGATTACGCCCGTTTCCGCGCTGCGCTGGGCGCGTCGGGCAAGAAGGTGCTGATCATCGGTGGTGGCCTGATTGGCTGCGAATTCGCCAATGATCTGGCGGCCAGCGGTTTTGCCGTCGAGCTGGTCGAGCCCATGGGCCGTGCCCTGCCGACGCTGCTGCCGGAGCGTGCTTCGCAGGCGGTCGGCAATGGCCTCGCCAGTCTGGGTGTGAATTTCCACTTCGGACCGGGTGTGACGGCGGTCGACAAGCAGGGTGACGGTGTGCGTGTCACCCTGTCTGATGGCAAGACGGTTGATGCTGACCTGGTGCTGTCGGCGATCGGTCTGCGCCCGCGGGTGGCGCTGGCGCATCATGCCGGCCTCAAGGTCGAGCGCGGCATCGTCACCAACCGCTTGCTGCAGACCAGCGATGAGCACATCTATGCTCTGGGTGATTGTGCCGAGGTCGATGGCAAGGTGCTGATGTACGTGTTGCCGCTGATGGCAGCCGCACGCGCCCTCGCCAAGACCCTCGCCGGTCAGCCGACACCGGTGAACTATCCGGCGATGCCGGTGCAGATCAAGACGCCGGTTTGTCCGGTGGTGGTCTCGCCGGTGGCGCCCGGTACGGAAGGCCGCTGGGACATCGAGGCTGACGGCAATAACGTCAAGGCCTCCTTCCTGTCGCCTGCCGGCCAGCTGCTGGGCTTTGCCCTGACCGGCAGCTTTGCCACCGACATGAAGGTGAAAACCGAACTGGCACGTGCGTTACCGCCCATTCTGGCCTGATCAGCGCGGAGCGGCGCCGCACAGCGCTTGTGTTGTGCGGCATCAAAAAGGCCCCGGCATCGGTCAGATGTCGGGGCCTTTTCTGTCGGATGGGTATCCTGGCGGCTGCGAGCCGGAGGCGGCTTATTCGGCCTCAGCCGCTGCCGCACCGGCGCGCAGGTAAAGTTCACGGGCCTTGTTGGCATCCTGCGTGACGCCGTCGCCAGTGAGGTACATGTCGCCCAGGTTGCGCAGGGCCCTGCCATAGCCCTGATTGGCGGCACGCTCCAGCCAGTAAGCGGCTTTCTTGCGATTCTTGAAGACACCTTCGCCCTGGTAATACATCTGGGCCAGGTTGAACTGCGCCTCCGCCATGCCCTGATTGGCGGCTTCCTCGTACCAGCTGGCGGCTTTGCGTTTGTTCACCCGCACGCCGATGCCCTGGTCATACATGAGGCCGAGGTTGTTCTGGGCGGATGCCGAGCCGATTTCTGCCGCCCGCTCGATCAGTTCGGCGGCCTTGACCGGGTCTTCCGCAATGCCCTTGCCATCGAAATAGGCCATGCCGAGGGCGTAAAGGGCGGGCGCATAGTTTTGCTCGGCGGCCTGCCGGAACCAGGTATTGGCGACACGGAAATCGCGTTTGACGCCGATTCCGCTGGCATAGAGCGCGCCGAGGTTGTACTGCGCCCGCGCCAGGCCCTGATTGGCGGCACGGGTGAACCATTCAGCGGCTTTCTCGCGGTTACGCACCACGCCATCGCCGTTGTAGTACATGACGCCGAGGTTGTATTGCGCCTCGGCCGAGCCGACAAGCGCTGCCTGGCGCATTTGCTGAGGCGTACCGATGATCTTTTCTGTGGTCACCCGGGGGGCCGCGGTGACAGGCAGAGTCAGCAGCCCGAACAGGCAGGCCGCCAGCAGGCGAGTCGGTGAAAAGAGAGCAAAAGGCATCCGCGCATCCTGTCAGGGTTTCAGTGGCCGAAAACGTTGGCGTGGCATCTGTACGTGACGCTCTACAGAGTAGGTGATGGCGACCGCATCTGACAATGCCCTCATTAAGCCCAGGCGTATTCCTCGGCACGCGATAGCCAGCGTTGCAGAAGATAATCACTGTCTCCTGGCGCCCGCTGTTGCAGGGCTTCGGCCAGGGCGCGTGCCGGAGCCAGCAGCATCTGGTCGCGCAGCAGGTCGGCGATGCGAAAGCTGATATCGCCCGTCTGGCGTGTACCCAGGACCTCGCCCGGACCCCGCAGCGCCAGATCACGCTCGGCAATCTCGAAGCCATCCTGGCTGTCGCGCAGGATTTGCAGGCGCTGCCGGCCCAGTCCGGACAAGGGGGTCTGGTAGAGCAGCACGCAGAAGCTGGCCTGGCTGCCACGCCCGACCCGCCCGCGCAGCTGGTGCAATTGTGACAGGCCGAGACGTTCGGGGTTCTCGATCACCATCAGGGTGGCATTGGGCACATCGACGCCGACTTCAATGACCGTGGTGGCGACCAGGACCGACAGGCGGCCGGCAGAGAATTCGGCCATGGTCGCGGCCTTGTCGGCCGGCTTGAGCTGACCATGGACGAGACCGATGCCGAGCTCCGGGAGCGCTTCGCAGAGCTGCTCCCAGGCCACTTGCGCCGCCTGTGCCACGATCTGTTCGGACTCCTCGATCAGGGTGCAGACCCAGTAGACCTGCTGGCCGCTGGCGACATGGTGACGGATGCGCGTGATCAGGTCATCGCGCCGGCCGGCGGGCAGGACAACGGTCTGAATGGGCTGGCGGCCCGGTGGCAGGCTGTCGATCACCGAGGTGTCGAGGTCGCCATAGGCGCTCATGGCCAGTGTCCGCGGAATCGGCGTCGCGGTCATGATGAGCTGATGCGGCTGCCAGCCTGTCTCCAGTCCCTTGCGGCTGAGTGCCAGGCGCTGCTCGACACCGAAACGATGCTGCTCATCAATAATGGCCAGCCCGAGGCGGTGAAAATGCACACTGTCCTGAAACAGCGCGTGGGTGCCTATGATGAGCTGGCAGTGGCCACTGGCGAGCTCGGCGAGCAGGCGCTCGCGGGCTTTGCCGGTGGTCTTGCCGGTGAGCCAGCCGACCCGGATGCCCAGCGGCTCGAACCAGCTCACGAAACGGGCGCGATGCTGTTCGGCGAGAATCTCGGTTGGTGCCATGACAGCGACCTGGCAGCCCCCGGCCAGCGCCGGACAGGCAGCGAGTGCTGCGACCACGGTCTTGCCTGCGCCGACATCGCCCTGCACCAGGCGCAGCATGGGCTTGCTCACCGCCAGGTCGTTCCGGATGTCGTCGAGCACCCGGCGCTGAGCCTCGGTGAGCTGGAAGGGCAGTGCCGCAATGAATGCGCTGCTGAGGGCATCCTGGCCGGTGAGGGCGGGTGCCGGATGCAGCCGCTGGCGCTGACGACGCTGCAGCATGCCAAGCTGATGCGCGACCAGTTCCTCGAAGGCGAGACGCCGTTGAGCCGGGTGTTCGCCCTGACCGAGCTGGCGGCGGTCCGTGCTGGCAGGCGGCGCATGCACGGTGCGCAGGGCATCAGCCAGAGTCCAGCCACCGGTGTGCTGCGGGGGCAGCCGGTCGATCAGGGCATCGGGTGCGTCCAGCAGCGGCAGGGCGCTGGCCATCAGGTCGCGCAGACGGCGCTGGGTCAGGCCTTCGACCAGCGGATAAATCGGTGTCAGGCGTTCGTCGCCGCCTTCGGCGACAGCCAGGTCACTGTCACCGGCTTCTCCCACGCGCTCGATCTCGGGATGAACCATCTCCGGACCCAGCGGTCCCATGCGAACCTCGCCGAATACGCGCAGGCGCATGCCAGGCGTGTAACTGTCCTTCTGGCTCTGGCGGAAATGATAGAAGCGCAGTGTGAGGCCGCCAGTGCCATCACGCAGTCGCACCAGCAGCGCGCGGCGGCGACCGTTGGCGATATCGGCGAGCTTGACCTCACCTTCGGCCAGCGCGCTCATGCCGGGCACGAGCGCACCCAGCGGCGTCAGCCGGGTCCGGTCCTCATACTGGCGCGGCAGCAGAAAAAGCAGATCCTGAACGCTGGAGATCCCGAGGCGTATCAGTTTTTCGGCCAGCGTCGGGCCGACACCGCGCAGGTGGCGGATGGCCAGATTCTGCAACGGGCTGCGTCCGGCTGCCGGGGCGGGTGTCATGGCGTCACTGGCTCGGTGCCGGGCAGGTGCAGCGCCTGCAGGGCTCGGGTCAATTCCGCAATGGCGCGGCGACGCGGGAAACGATGGCGACTGGCCAGCACCATGCGGCGGCCGGGGCTGGGCTTGAGCGGCTTCACCATGACTTCGTCATTGACCAGCAGACCCTGGGCGCTGGCTGGAATCAGGGTCATGCCGAGGCCGGAGGCGACCATATGACGCAGCGTCATCAGCGAGCTGCCGGCGCTCGTGCCCGACGGCGCACTGCCGACACTGCAGGTTTCCAGCACCTGATCGCGGAAGCAGTGACCTTCGCCCAGCATCAGCACCGGACTGTCGTTGAGGGCGTCAGCCCGGATCACGGCTTTGTCGCCCCAGGGGTGGTCGTGTGGCAGCAACAAATGGAACGGCTCGTCGAACAACGGCGTGATGCGCGTTTCTGGCGGATCGAAGGGCATGGCCACGATGATGGCGTCGAGTTCGCCACGCGCCAGGCGCTCATCCAGGACATGGGTGTAGTTCTCTTCGAGATAGAGTTTGAGCGCGCTGCCATCCTGACGCAGCTGGCGGATCAGACTGGGGAAGAGATAAGGTCCGATGGTGAAAATGGCGCCGAGTCGCAGCGGCTCGACAAACTCGTCGCGGGCCTGGCGTGCCATGTTTTCCAGGGTTTCGGCTTCCTGCAGCACGATTTGTGCCTGGGCGATCAGCGCCTCGCCGGCGGCCGTGACCAGCACCCCGTGGCGATGTCGCTCAAAGATCACCAGGTCCAGTGATTCTTCCAGTTTGCGGATGGCCACGGAGAGTGTCGGCTGGGCGACGTGGCAGCGCTCGGCGGCGCGCCCGAAATGGCGCTCCTGCGCCAGCGTGACGAGATAGCGCAGCTCGGTTAAGGTCATGCCCTGCAGCCTCCGGCGGGCGGCGGCCAGTGTGGCTGCCGTTATTAGTCAGAACCTATCGAATTTATTCTCTTATGGCAAAAATATTGATCGTTGGCGCCGGCGATGTCGGTGGTCGTCTGGCCACATCCCTGGCGCGTGACGGACATGCGGTCTGGACGTTGCGCCGCAGTGCCGCCGAGCTGCCCGGCATTGGCCTGATCCGGGCGGATGTCACGCGTCCGGAGACGCTGCAGCTGCCCGACGGACTCGATATCGTGGTGACGGCTCTGAGTCCGGGCGAGTCCGGCGCGGAAGCCTACCGCCGTGTCTATGTGGAAGGGACGCGTGCGTTGCAGCAGGCGTTGGCAGGGCAGAGGCTGGTGCGGCAGTTCTGGGTCTCATCGACCAGTGTCTACGGTGAGGATCAGGGCCAGTGGATCGATGAAACCACCCCTGCCGTGCCTGTCAGCGCCACAGCGGAGGCCTTGCTGGATGCCGAAGCGCTGGTCATGAACGGGGCCTGGCCTGGCAGCATCGTGCGTTTTGGCGGCCTCTACGGCCCCGGCCGCCACCGCCTGCTGCGCTGGGTCGGCAGCGGCCGGCCGGTGCAGGTCGAGCCGCCGAGCTGGAGCAACCGCATTCATGTCGAGGATGCCGCCGGACTGCTGCACCACCTGGTGACGCAAGCGCTGGCCGGCGAGCCGGTGGCGGAGCTCTATCTTGGCGTCGATGACGCCCCCAGTGCCCAGCACGATGTCCTGAGCTGGCTGGCGGCCCAGATGCAGCTTCCCGCCCCGCCGGGCGAGGTCCGCCCCGATGCCGCCCGGGGCAAACGCATCCGCAACCTCGCCCTGCATGTCAGCGGCTACACACTGCGCTACCCGGACTATCGCAGCGGCTATGCCCAGGTTTTGGCGGCGAAGTAAGCGGCTGTCGCGATTGTGCTGGCGATGGCTTTTCGCCGTGACTCCTGCATGAAAGCGGTTAAATAGTCCCTATTTGCTGCCATATGGCGACAAACAGGAAACTGGACTAAAGTCACCATGCCATCCCTGCATAGGCTGCGAAGATGGCAAGAACCCGCCACAACAAGAAAAAGCTGTCCATGAACAGCCCGGCCACGTGCCGGACAGAGGGTGACTCCATGCGCCAAATGATGCTCGCGCCAGTCCTGGCATTTTCCCTGTTGCTGACCGCCTGCGGAGGCTCTGGTTCGGGATCCGCTTCCGGATCCGCTTCGGGCAGCAGCGCTGATCGCAGGGCGGCGGCCGACACACCGGGTCTGGTGATCGCGCGCGATGACAGCAATGCCGACGCCGCCTCCTGCAAGCTCAGGAAGCATCTCGCTGGCGGTCGCCACTACACGGTACAGCTGACCTCGGCCAGTAACGAAACCATCAGCTTTGAAGTCATCGAGCCCAAGGTCATCAACTGCACGGCAGGCAACCCGCTGGTGCTGCATGGTCACGGCTTCGGTGGTTCGCGCACCATCGACCCCACTGGCACCTTCCTCGAACGCCTGCAGGACAACGGCTATGCCGTGATCAGCATTGACCAGCGCGGCTTTGGTGACAGCTCGGGCACGGTGCGTGTCATGGACCCCAATTTCGAAGGCCGTGATCTCCTGCAGATCCTCGACTGGGTCGAAACCCATCTCGACTATCTCGCGCATGACAAGCAGGGCAGCAGCTACAACCTGGTGGCTGGCGCCACGGGTGGCAGCTACGGCGGCATGTACCAGCTGCTCATTCATCATATCGATCCCAGGCATCGCCTGGATGTGCTGACGCCGGATATCACGCCGCATGACCTGCGTTTCAGCCTGAACCCGAACAACACCATCAAGACCGCCTGGGCCCTGTTGCTGGTGGCGGGGGGCGAGGCCGGTGCCAGCACCCCGCTGGTGGGGGGGCTCGATCCGGCCATCAAGGAAACACTGATACGCGGTGCCGTCACCAATACCATCCCTGCCGGCGCGCTGCCGTTCTTCTACTATCACAGCGCGAAATACTTCCTCGATGCCCGGCCGGCCAGCGAACAGGAGCCGATGGACTTCCTGAGCGCACCGCTGGCAGGCGGGCTCACCTATGACTTCCCGGCAGTCAAGCCGGGCAAGATCGACATCCTGTTCTCGCAGGGCTTCCGCGACACCTTGTTCAACTTCAACGAGGGCTGGAAGAACTTCAAGGCGTACAAGGCACTGGGGGGAGATGTCCGTCTCCTGACGCATGAAAGCGGTCATATCCTGCCCGGTACCCAGACGCTGCTGGGGCAGCTCGGCCCGCTCAACGATGGCGTCGGCATGATCACCAGCCAGCTGCTGGGCGCGGGCCTCAGCCTGCCGGATTTGCAGGCGCCGGGCGGTCCGGCCTCCTGCGGCAGCCTGGGCAAGGACGATGTCGATCTCGCTTTCCTTAATGAAAAGCTCAGGCCGGCCGGTGCCAAGGCCACTGCGGCTGCAGTGAAGACGGGGCTGGACCGGCTCAAAACCGCGGTCTGCGTCTCACTGGCTCCGGATCAGTCCGCCTGGGTCGCCTTCGACCAGATCGATGACAAGAACCGCGTCAGCGTGCCGGTACCGCCGACCACTATCCCGGTTCCGAATGGCCCGCTCGGCCTCACCAGCCTCTTGCAGCCGACGTTCATTCCGCTCACCGGCTTGCCGGCCGCACGCCGTACGCTGGCCGGCATCGGTTATCTCGATGTCGTGCTGTCCTCGGTCCTGCCGGTCGATGGCTGCGCCTTCAGCGCCGCGCTGCCCCCGGAGTTTCCGCTCACTGGCTGCGATGCCATCGTGCATGTCGGCTGGGGCGCCCGTACCGGCTCTGGCGCGCCGCGCCTGCTCGACGAGCAGCTCACGCCGCTGCGTGGCTTGGGCGAGCACAAGGTCGACATGACCGGCATCGGTGAGCAGCTGGCGGATGGCGAAGTGCTGGGCCTGCTGGTCTATGGCTACCATCTGCAGTATTTCAGCAGCCTCTCGCGCGATCTGCTGGTGCCGGCGGTGACGATTACCGGGAATGTGTCGGTGCCGTTCTTGCCGTGAGACTGCAAGGGCGGCGCTGCCACCTGATCAGCTCACACCGTAGCCCATCCTCTTGACCCACAGGCAGTGGGCGAGTCCGGGCGCAGGGCTATCCGGCGTTGTGATGAGTGGGTACTTGCCGTGCTGGCGGGTTTCTCGGAGACTGCTGACCTGACTTTCCGCCCTGATTCGATACCGGAGCACCGCATGAACCGCGCCATCATCCAGACCAGCAAGGCTCCGGCCGCCATAGGGACTTATTCGCAGGCCGTGAAGGTGGGCAATACGGTCTATCTGTCGGGCCAGATTGGTCTCGATCCGGAAAGCATGCAATTGGTGGAGGGCATCGAGACCCAGATCGTGCGTGTCTTCGACAACCTCAAGGCCGTTTGCGAAGCATCGGGCGGCACGCTGAACGACATCGCCAAGCTCAACATTTTCCTGACCGATCTCGGCCACTTCGCGCTGGTCAACGAGATCATGGCACGCTACTTCCAGCAGCCCTATCCGGCACGCGCTGCCGTTGGCGTTGCCTCGCTGCCGCGTGGTGCACTGGTAGAGATGGATGGCATCGTGGTGATCACTGCCTGACACCGGCGGCCCCTGCGCCGCCTCATTTCAGGCGCCGGCCCTCGCCGCGACGCCGGTTTCACCACCCGCTGTCACCATGCCAGGCCAGACGGCTTACGCCCGAACCCGGGTCACCTTGTCGACGCCAGGCAGAATGCGGATCCGCTTGATGATCTGCGCCAGATGGATGCGGTCACGCACGAGCAGGCCGATTTGCATCACGCCGTGATGCGTGCCCTTTTCCTCGACATTGATGTGCTCGATGTTGGCGTCGCTCTCGGTGACTTCGCGGGCGATTTCAGCGAGCAGGCCGCGCTGGTTGGCGAGGGCGATGCGCAGCTCGCTCTGGAACTCGCGGTCAACCTTCTCGGACCAGCGCAGCGGCAGGAATTTGTCAGGGTTGCCGCGAATCTCGGCGGCGATGTTGCGGCATTTGTGGCGGTGGATCACCACACCACGACCGGCGCTGAGGTGACCCATGATGTCGTCGCCCGGCAGCGGACGGCAGCAGCGCGCGTAAGACACCACCAGGCCCTCGGTGCCACGGATGGCGATGCCTTTGCCGGCCTGGCGCACGACACTTTTGCTCACCGCCACATCCTCTTCCGGCATGAGGCGGCGGGCAACGATTTGCGGGACCTGATTGCCCATGCCGATACTTTCCAGCAGGGCATCCATTTCGGCGAAGCCGAGTTCGTGCAGGACCTTGCGCAGACGCTTTTCGGGGATGGCGTCGATACGGGTGCCGAGGCCTGAGAGAGACTTCTCCAGCAGGCGCTGGCCGAGATCGCGTGACTCGCCCTCCTGCTGATCCTTGAGGTAGTGACGGATCTTGGCGCGGGCACGGCCGGTCACGACAAAGTCCAGCCAGCCCGGGTTCGGTCGCGCACCGGGCGCGGTCACAATGTCGACCGTCTGGCCGGTGGTCAGCGGCAGGCTGAGCGGGGCCAGGCGATTGTCGACGCGGGCGGCGACGCAGGTATCGCCGATATCCGAGTGCACGGCATAGGCGAAGTCGACCGGGGTGGCCCCGCGCGGCAGGGTCATGATGCGGCCCTTGGGGGTGAAGATGTAGACCTCGTCCGGGAACAGGTCGATCTTCACGCTTTCGATGAACTCCATGGAGTCACCGGCGTTGCGCTGCAACTCCAGCAGCGACTTCATCCACTCGCGTGCACGCGTCTGTGAGGTGTTGGTGAAGCCGTCGGACTTGTACAGCCAGTGCGCCGCGATGCCGTTGCTGGCCATGGCCTCCATGGCTTCGGACCGGATCTGGACCTCGATCGGCACCCCGCGCGGGCCCTTCAGCACAGTGTGCAGGGACTGGTAGCCATTGGTCTTGGGAATGGCGATGTAGTCCTTGAACTTGCCCGGGATCGGCTTGTACAGGTTGTGGACAATGCCGAGTGCGCGATAGCAGGCGTCGACGCTGTCGACGATGACGCGGAAGCCGTAGACATCCATGATCTCGGAGAACGAACGCTGCTTCTCGCGCATTTTCTGATAGATGCTGTAAAGGTGCTTTTCGCGTCCGATCACGCGCACTTTCAGGCCTTCGTTGCCCAGTCGCTCGCTGATCGCGGTCTCCAGGCTCAGCACCATTTCCTTGCGGTGACCGCGGGCGGCCAGCACCGCGTGCTGGATGCGCTCGGCGCGCATCGGCCAGATCGCCTGGAACCCCAGCTCTTCGTATTCCAGACGGATGTCATTCATGCCGAGACGCAGCGCGATCGGCGCATAGATCTCCAGCGTTTCGCGCGCCACGCGCTTGCGCTTCTCGGGCGTCAGCACATCCAGCGTGCGCATGTTGTGCAGGCGATCGGCGAGCTTGACGACGATGACGCGAACATCCTGGGTCATGGCCAGGATCATCTTGCGGAAATTTTCGGCCTGGGCTTCGGCCTTGGAGTTGAAGTGCACCTGGGTGAGCTTGGTGACGCCATCGACCAGGCTGGCGACTTCAGCGCCGAAATCGACGCTCAGGGTTTCCTTGGAGATGCCGGTGTCTTCAATGACATCGTGCAGCATGGCGGCCATCAGACTCTGATGATCCATGTGCATGTCACAGAGGATGTGGGCAACCGCCAGCGGATGGGTAACGTAGGGATCGCCGTTGCGCCGGAACTGACCGCTGTGGGCCTGTTCCGAGAAAACATAGGCGCGACGAACATCCGCCACCTGCTCGGGAGCAAGGTAGCTGGAGAGTCTTTCGCAGAGTTGGTCGATGCCGGAGCTCATGACTTGAGTCTCCGGCGTGCAGCGTCGCGTCGTCAAGGCAGACAACGCGGTTGAGCTCACGTTATTGCGGCTCAGATCTCGACCGGGGGCTGGTATTCGAGATCACCGAGGTTGCTCAGGTCAGGCAGTGCCTCTTCTTCAGCGACTTCGGTGAGGATGGCGCGGGTCACCTGGCCGGCAGCGATTTCACGCAGTGCCATGACCGTGGGCTTGTCGTTTTCCCAGGGCAGGCCGGCTTCCTTGCCACCAGTGGCAAGCTGACGGGCGCGCTTGGAGGCAACCAGAACGAGCTCGAAACGGTTGTCCAGGTTGGTCAGGCAGTCTTCGACGGTTACACGGGCCACGATGTCTCTCCGGGGAGCGATCACAAAAGAGGCGGGATTCTACGGGAAGCCCGGTTTTTGCACAAGGAGACGGTGGCCGGTGATTCCCGGCCGCCGTCCCGGCGCGGCGTCATGGTGCCGGTTTCAGGCGCCGGTCAGCAGGCGGTGAATCAGGGTGGCCTGGCGCTGCGACTGGGCGCGGTGCGACTGGCGCGCGGCCCGCACGATGGCCTGCAGGTCGGCGAGGGCCGTGGCGAAGTCATCGTTGATGACCAGGTAATCGAACTCGCTGTAGTGGCCGATATCGGCAATGGCCTCGCCGAGGCGCTGGGCGATGACTTCGTTGCTGTCGGTGCCACGGCCGTTCAGGCGTTCGGCCAGGGCCTTGAGCGAGGGCGGCAGGATGAAAACTGAGAGCGCTTGCGGCATGAGCTGGCGGACGATCTGCGCACCCTGCCAGTCGATTTCAAGGATGACGTCGTGGTCGGCCGCCAGACGTTGCTCGACCCAGGTCCTGGAGGTGCCGTAGAGGTTGCCGAAGACTTCGGCATGTTCCAGGAACTGGCCGTCAGCGACCTCGGCGAGGAAGCGTTCGCGGTCGGTGAAATGATAGTTCACGCCATCCACCTCGCCCGGACGAGGCAGGCGCGTGGTATGCGAGACCGAGACGCCGAGCCGGGCATCGGGTTCGACCAGGGCTTTGACCAGCGAGGTTTTGCCGGTGCCGGAAGCGGCGGCGATGATGAAAAGCGTGCCTGACATGTCGGACTCGATGGGGGTGCGTGAACGGAGCGGCGGTCGCCGGATGCGCTATTCAAACAAAAAACGGGTCAATACTTAAGCCTTTCCTGTCGCGTTGTCGCCATTGCCCCGGGGTTTCGCCGGTCCAGCGTCTGAATGCGCGCTGGAAGGCACTCTGCTCGGAGAAGCCGCAGGCCTGGGCCATGTCGCTGATATCGATTTCGCGCTGGTCGATCCAGCGCAGGGCGGCTTCGCGGCGCACGCCATCCTGCAGGTCACGCAGGCGGAGGTTCTGTTCGCTCATGAGCTGGCGCAGCTGACGTGGCGGGATGCCGAGACGTTCAGCCAGCGCCGGCGCTTCCGGCAGCGCGCCGGGCAGGGCCTGGAAGCAGATCGCGCGGAGATGATTTTCGAGGTTGAGCTGCAGCGGCTGGGCGAGCAAGCGGCGGGCCTCCTGCAGGATCATGTTGCCGCCGCCGGGATCGGTGAAGCGCAGGCGATGCGCCAGCCAGGCGGCCGGGAAAAACACGGCATCACGATCAGCGCCGAAGCTCACCGGACAGCCGAAGAGCGCTTGATAGTCGGCTTCGGGCGCGCGTGCGGCGTGGCGGAAACTGAGCCGGTGCTGACAGGCGTCAATCTGCCAGAGTGCCGGACCGAGCAGCACCCAGCCGGCCAGTGCGAGTTCGGTCACGGCAGGTGGCATGGGCAGGTGCGGGCTCATGATCAGCGCGGCCTCGCCCTGATCATCGTCAGGCGTGCTGAGGGTAATGGTGGCGGCATCCCAGATCAGCGGGTCGAGCTCGATCAGCCGCTGCAAGCCTTCTTCCAGGGTGGTGCTGGCGAGCAGGCCCATGCCCAGCAGCGGGAAGGCGCGCAAGCTGAGATCGCGGGCCTGGCGCAGCGCCAGCAAGGGGTCGCCGGAGATCGAGATGGTGGCGGCCAGCAGGGCGTAGGCCTGATAGAGCGGCACACGGTAACGGCTGTCCTGCTGCAGGCGGACGGGATCGATGCCGGCGGCATGCAGCGCGGCGTCAGCGTGCGCGTCGCGCTGGAGTTCACGCAGATAACTGGCGGTCAGCGCGGCGGGCGAGCGCATGAGCGCGGGCAGGATGAAGGATTCGAGTGCCATGAAGGTGTGGCTGTCCGGTCAATACCCGACCGACTGTACACGGTAGTCTGGTTTCATCAATAGCCTGTAATGGAGCGAGAAGATGATTGGCATTCCCCTCGGCCTGCTCACGGCCAATGCCTTTGAGTGGTTCATGCACAAGCACATCCTGCATGAGCAGGGTCGTGACAAGGACAACTTCTGGGCGTTCCATTTCCATGAGCACCACAAGGTCGTGCGCAAGAACGATTACCACGATCCGAACTACCTGAAGTTTCCGCTCGGCCGTCACGCCCAGGGCAAAGAGGCCTGGGGGTTGATTGCCGCGGGTGTGACGGTGGCGCCGCTGTTCCCCATCGCCCCGTTTTATGTCGGCACGTTGTGGTACTGCGCAGCCAATTACTATCACGTCCATAAGAAGTCGCACATGTCACCGGACTGGGGACGAGCCAGCATCCCCTGGCATTACGACCACCACATGGGGCGCAATCCGGATGCCAACTGGTGCGTGACCAAGCCCTGGTTTGACTACGTCATGGGTACCCGCGAGTTCATGCCCGATGGGCCGCGCGAAACCAATGTGCTGGGCCTGAAGTGGCTGCCAGCCTGGCTGGAAAGGCGTCTGCCGGACCCCATGAAACGGGGGCGGATCGTTGGTGCCCGTCCGGTGCTGGCTGACAGCGGGACGACCTGACGCGACTCAGGCCTGGTTGATGAGGGTGGTGTCCCAGAAGTCAGGGCGTGGCGGCGGAGAGGTCACGCCGGGCCTGGGGCGCAGGTGCGCACCCAGCACCCGGCACCAGAGCTGCAGAAAGTGCTCGATGACGTGTTCGCCATTGGTGAGGTGCCGCTCCATGGCCATGCCGCCCAGCAGCCAGTGTGTGAGGACGAAGAGATGGGTAGCGTTAATGCCATTCTCGCAAGGTTCGAAGTAATGGCGCGTGGCCGTATCGAGCGCGCTGTAGCCGGCGCTCCAGAGCTTGTTCATGACCTGGGCCAGTTCCCGATCGCGGCGACTGGCCATCATCAGTTCCATCATCGCCATGCTTTCGGCATTGTCAAAAAGCTCACGCCAACTCGCCAGAATCATGTCCATGAGGCGGTCGTCCGAGCTTTCCATGCTCCGGATGGCATAGCCGAGATGGACATAGAGCTTGCGGATCAAGTGCTCCGCCGTGGCCTCGATCAGCGAAGCCTTGGTCGGAAAGTGATGCAGGGGCGCACCTCGTGATACGCCGGCGGTGGTGATGATGGTGCTCACCGTGGTGCCGGCATAACCTTCGCTGTCCAGGCAGAGCACGGTGGCCTCGATGAGGCGGTGGCGCATGGCTTCGCTGCGCTCGGCCTGGGTGCGGCGCGGGCTGTCCTTCAGCGTCTTGCGGGCAATCGCCTCAGTCATAGGACATCTCTCCGGAGTCTGCGTTCTTCATTCGGGTCATTGTGCGACGGCATATTGCTGACGCGCCAGTTCGCGATAGCGGCCCGGGGTTTCGCCGGTCCAGCGTTTGAAAGCACGCTGGAAGGCGCCGGAGCTTGAGAAGCCCAGTGTGAAGGCGATTTCGCCAAGGCTGAGCTGATTGTCGCTCAGATGACCGAGCGACAGTTGATGACGCATTTGATCCAGCAGGTCACGGTAACTGGTGTTTTCGGCCTGCAGCCGGCGTCGCAAAGTCCAGGCCGGCAGACTCAGGGCGTCGGCGGCGTCTTCCAGTGTCGGCGCCTGACCATGCATGCGGGGGGCCAGCCACTGCTGGACACGCGAACTGATGGTTTCCGATTGCTGCAGGGTCCGCAGCATGCTGTCGCCCAGCTTGCAGAGTTCGGCATGCAGCGCCGGTTCGGCAGTCAGCACAGGCCAGTCCAGGGCATTGGCATGCAGCAGCAGCGAGCTGAACTGCAGGCTGTTCATGACACTGACGCCGAACTGATTTTCCATGGCATTGCGCTGCCAGGCATCCCCGGCGTTGAGGGTGGCGCCGCGCAGGGCGTCACGGCATCCGGTGAGCTGTTCGATCAGGCCGACGCAGATGGCCAGCACCGCGTCATTGAGAAACTGACGATGGCGGGGCAGCGAGGGCGCCTGGAAGCGGAGGCAGGCCGGCGAGCCCTCCAGCAGGCGTGGCTGGATGAGGTAGCAGCGTGTCATCAGCGCACTGTAGTGCATGAACTGATTCAGGGCGTCGCGCAATGTCGGGGCGGTGCGTGCAATCTGCCCGGCTATCCCGAGATCGGTATCGCGCATGATGGTGGCCATGGCGAGGCCCAGTTTGCTGCCGGCCGGGCTGTTGCGCATCAGGCGCTCACCCACTGCCATGAAGTGTTCGAGATCGATGCGCGCGTCGGGGCGCAGAAAGAGGCAGGGCAGGTCTTCATCAACGCCGGCCAGGAGGTCATGCCACTGGTGCTCGGGCAGGCGACTGGCCTGCAGCATCAGCCGCAACAGTGGACGGGCGACATCTCCCAGTGATTGTTGAGCGATCAGTGTATCGGTCATGGCAGTTCAATCTCGTACGTCAGGCGGTCTCGGTAAGGCCGGCACTGGTGGGCTGCTGAGGCGCCAGGCGGGTGGCCCGGCACGACGCATTCTCTCATTGCGACTGACCAGTCACAAACTGCTTGACAGTGTGTCATCCCGGGCGTAAAAACGCAAACAAGTTGTACGACCGTATTGTAAATTTTGAGGTCGACAACGGTTTTCACTTTTCCCGGAGCAGTAAGTCATGAGCCTCAACGTCCCCAATCCGATGAACCCGATGATCCCGCGCACGCTGTTCAACGCCGATCACGAAGAATTCCGCCGTACCGCCCGCCGTTTCTTCGAAGAGGAAATGGCCCCCCACCGCGAGAAGTGGGAAGAGCAGCAGCACATCGACCGTCACCTCTGGAACAAGGCCGGCGAGCTCGGCCTGCTCTGCGCCACCATGCCGGAGGAGTACGGCGGATCGGGTGTCGACCGTCTCTACAGTGTGATCCTGATGGAAGAGCAGGCCCGGGCCGGTGACTCGGCTTCCGGCTTCGCGCTGCACTCCGACATCGTGGCCAACTACATCAACAACTTCGCCAGCGAAGCGTTGAAGCAGCAGTGGCTGCCGAAAATGGCCACCGGCGAAGCCGTCGGCGCCATCGCCATGACCGAGCCGGGCACCGGCTCCGACCTGCAGGCCGTTCGCACCACGGCACGTGAAGATGGCGATGACTACATCGTCAATGGCAGCAAAATCTTCATCACCAACGGTTATCTCTGCGATATCGCTGTCGTCGTGGTGAAGACCGGTGACCCGGCCAAGGGCGCCGAAAACATTTCGCTGCTGCTGGTCGAAGCTGACCGTCCGGGTTTCAGCAAGGGTCGTCCGCTCAAGAAGGTCGGCATGAAGGGCCAGGACACCTGCGAGCTGTTCTTTGACAACGTGCGCGTGCCGAAGTCCAACCTCATCGGCATGGAAGGCATGGGCTTCATCATGCTGATGAAGGAACTGGCCTGGGAGCGTCTGATGATCGCCATCATCTGCGCCGCGGGTTGCGAACAGGTGCTGGCTCACACGCTCGCCTACGTGCGTGATCGCAAGGTCTTCGGCAAGCCGGTCGCGGCGTATCAGAACAGCAAGTTCAAGCTCGCCGAAATGCGCTCGGAAGCGCAGATTGCGCGTGTTTTTGTCGACAAGTGCATTGAAGAGCAGATCAAGGGAACCCTCCAGGTTGATGCCGCTGCAGCAGCCAAGTACTGGGTCTCCGACCTGATGTCCAAGGTCGTCGACGAGTGCGTCCAGCTCCATGGCGGCTACGGCTTCATGCTCGAGTACCCGGTTGCCCAGGCCTTTATCGATACCCGCGCCAACCGTATCTACGGCGGCACCAACGAAATCATGAAGGAACTCATTTCGCGCACGTTCTGAGTGCCGTTCTGAGTCAGGAGAACATTACATGTCCAATTTACGTTTTGACGGACGCGTGGCGATTGTCACGGGTGCCGGCAACGGCCTCGGCCGTTCACATGCCCTGCTGCTCGGTTCCCTCGGCGCCAAGGTGGTGGTCAATGACCTCGGCGGCGGAGCCCATGGCGACGGCAAGTCGTCGGCTGCTGCCGACAAGGTGGTCGAAGAGATCAAGGCCCTGGGTGGCGAAGCCGTGGCCAATTACGACTCGGTCGAGAACGGTCCGGCCATTGTGAAGACCGCGCTGGATGCTTTCGGCACGGTCGACATTGTCATCAACAACGCCGGCATTTTGCGTGATGTCAGCTTCCAGAAGATGACCCAGGCGGACTGGGATCTCATCATCAAGGTGCATCTGACCGGCTCCATGAGTGTCACCCATGCAGCCTGGCCGATCATGCGCGACAAGGGCTACGGCCGCGTCATCATGACCACCTCGGCTGCCGGTATTTATGGCAACTTCGGTCAGGCCAACTACTGCGCCGCCAAGCTCGGCCTCGCCGGTCTGGCCAGCTGTCTGGCGGAAGAAGGCCGCAGCAAGGGCATTCACGTCAACACCATCGCTCCGATCGCGGCCTCGCGCCTGACCGAAACGGTGATGCCGCCGGAGCTGCTCGCCAACCTCAAGCCGGAGAAGGTCAGCCCGCTGGTGGCCTGGCTCTGTCATGAAGACTGTGAAGAGAGCAAGGGCCTGTTCGAGGTCGGCGCCGGCTATATCGCCAAGCTGCGCTGGGAACGTACCCAGGGTCATGCCTTTCCGCTGACCAAGTCTTTCAGTGTCGATGACCTCGCGGCCAAGTGGGACAAGATCACCGACTTCACGGACGGCGGGCATCCTTCGACCGTGAACGATTCGTTCGAGCCTATCCTGTACAACATCAACAACCCCAGCCTGGGCGGCAACGAGTTTATTGACCTCGACGAAGCCAAGAAAAGTGAGCTGGTGCTGGAAAACAGCTATGACGAACGCGACATCGCGCTCTACGCCCTGGGCGTGGGTGCCGCGCGTGACCCCATGGACAGTGCCGAGCTGAATTATGTCTATGAGCTGGGCAGTGACTTCCGCGTGCTGCCGACCTACGGTGTCATGCCGCAGTCCAATGCCATGCTGGCGGCGGCCAAGACCGGCGGCCTCAAACTGCCGGGCATGAATTTCGGCTTCGACCGTCTGCTGCACGGCGAGCAATACACCGAAATCAAGCGACCGCTGCCGGCCAATGCCAAGCTCAAGCATGTCTTCAAGTTCAAGGAAGCTTTCGACAAGGCGCCGAACGCGGTGGTGACTTTTGCGGTTCACAGCTATGACGAAACCGGCGAAGAGATCGTCTACAACGAGATGACCTCGTTCGTGAAGGGCGCTGGCGGCTGGGGCGGCGATCGCGGCCCGTCGGCTGACATCAATGTGCCGCCGGCCCGCGAGCCGGATGCGGTCATCGAAGAAAAGACCGACGACAACCAGACGCTGCTCTATCGCCTGTCCGGCGACTGGAACCCGCTGCATGCCGATCCGGCCTTTGCCAAGGCTTTCGGCTTCGAACGCCCGATCCTGCATGGCATGTGCACCTATGGCTACTGCGGTCGCCATGTGGTGAAGGCTTTCAGCGGCAATGATCCGCGCTACTTCAAGAGCATCAAGGTGCGCTTCGCCAAGAGCGTTTATCCGGGTGAAACCCTGGTGACCAAGATGTGGAAGGAGTCGGATACCCGCATCGTGTTCGAAACCTCGGTGAAAGAGCGTAACGAGGTCGTTATCAAGAATGCTGCGGTCGAGCTCTATGCCGATATTCCGGCGCCGAAGGCCAAGGCCAAGGCAGCTCCGGCGGGCGTAGCGGCGGCTGCCGGCGTTGACGAAGGGGTCGTGGTGGCGGATGTGTTTGCCGGGATCAAGGCCTTCGTGGCCTCGAAGCCGGAGCTGGTCGGTCAGACCAAGACCTCGTTCCAGTTCGTTTTCCACAATCCCGAGTCGGCCTGGTTCATCGACCTCAAGAATGACGCCGGTGCCGTGGGCAGCGGCAAGATCGACAAGCCCGATGTCACCATCGAGCTGGATGCCGAGCATACGGATACGCTCTTCGGTGGTGATCTGGCGGCTGTGCAGAAGCTCTACTTTGGCGGCAAGATCAAGATCTCCGGCAACGTCATGGCCTCGAACAAGCTGACGGCTCTGTCCGGCATGGACAAGGCCCTGGTTGAGCAGGCTCGCCAGCAGCGCGTGGCAGCAGGGGGTGGTGGTGCAGCACCGGCCGCGCCGGCCGCCGACGAAGGCGTGACGCTGGCCGATGTATTCGCTGGCATCAAGGCCTATGTCGCTTCCCAGTCTGACCTCGTCGGGCAGACCAAGACCACGTTCCAGTTCAACTTCAGCAACCCGGACTCCAGCTGGTTCATCGACCTCAAGAACGGTGCAGGCAACGTCGGCAGCGGTCAGATCGACAAGCCCGATGTCACCATCGCGGTGGACTCGCAGTATGTCGACACGCTCTTTGGCGGCGATCTGGGGGCAGTCCAGAAGCTGTTCTTCGGCGGTCAGCTGAAGATCACCGGCAATGTCATGGCCTCGAACAAGCTGACGGTCCTGTCGGCCATGGACAAGGCGCTGGTCGAGCAGGCCCGCAAGGCGCGTCTCGCGGCCAGTGGCAGTGCCGCCCCGGCATCAGCCCCGGCGGCTGACGAAAGCGTCACCCTGGCGGATGTGTTCGGCGGTATCAAGGCCTTTGTGGTCGCCAAGCCGGAACTGGTCGAGCAGACCAAGACCAGCTTCCAGTTCACCTTCCACAACCCCGAGTCGAGCTGGTTCATCGACCTCAAGAACGCTCCGGGTTCGGTCGGTGCCGGTCAGGCGGTCAAGCCCGATGTCAGCATCGAGCTGGACACTGAGCATACCGACACGTTGTTTGGTGGCGATCTGGCGGCGGTGCAGAAGCTGTTCTTCGGCGGCAAGCTGAAGATCACCGGTAACGTCATGGCCTCGAACAAGCTGACGGTTCTGTCCGGCATGGACAAGGCCCTGGTCGAACAGGCCCGCAAGGATCGCCTGGCCAGTGGCGTCACAGCCACGGCGGCTGTTGCAGCCAGCGCACCGCGCGAGGTCTTTGCGGATCGGCTGTTTGCCGCGCTCACTGAGCAATTGGCCGCCGGTCAGCTCAAGACCGGGCTCACCGCCGTTCTGCAGTTCAACGTCAACGACATTGATGCGACCTGGGCAGTGGACTTCGGCGGCCGTCAGGTGGCGCGTAGTGCCGCCGCCTCGCCGGCAGCGGTCATTGGTCTCAGTGATGACACCCTGAAGGCGCTGGTGGCCGGTGAAGATCTGACGCAGCTGCATCAGAAGGGTGAACTGCGCGTGGATGGCGATGTGCTGCTGGCGCGTGAACTGACCTGCCTGGTCGGTCTGGCCTGATGGACCTCCGGGCGACTACGGTCGCCCGGATCACCCCCGAACTGGATGAGAGAAAGACATCATGAAGAATCGTGTGAATGTGATTGGCGTGGGCATGACCAAGTTTGCCAAGCCCGGTGCCAGCGACGACTACCATGTGATGGCGGCTGATGCCGGCCGTCTCGCCCTGGCCGATGCCGGTATCCGCTATGACGAAGTGCAGCAGGCCTATACCGGCTATGTGTACGGCGATTCCTGCAGCGGCATGCGCGCCGTGTACGAGATCGGCCTCACCGGCATCCCCATCTTCAACGTGAACAGCAACTGCTCGACCGGCTCCAGCGCGCTCTACCTGGGCCGCCAGGCTATCGAGTCCGGCCTGGCCGAGTGCGTTCTGGTCGTGGGTTTCGAGAAAATGGAAAAGGGCGCCCTCGGTGCCAAGTTCAATGACCGTGAGTCGAGCATGTCGCTGCATGCCCAGGTCATGCTGGAGGCCCAGGGTTTCACCAGCGCACCGCCGGCCGCGCAGATGTTCGGCGGCGCCGGTCGCGAATACCGCTGGAAGTACGGCACCAAAAAGGAAACCTTCGGCAAGATCGCCGAGAAGGCGCGTCAGCATGCCAGCCGCAACCCGTATGCCTTGTTCAGTCAGGTGCTGTCGCTGGAAGAAATCATGGCCTCGGATGAGGTCTTCGATCCGCTGACCCGCTTCCAGTGCTGCCCGCCGACCTGTGGTGCCGGCGCGGCCGTGCTCTGCTCCGATGCCTTCGCTGCCAAGCACGGCATCAAGAACCCGGTCTACATTGCTGCCCAGGCCATGACCACGGACTTCCCGAGCAGCATCAACGAAAGCTCCATGATCAAGATGATCGGCTACGACATGGCCAAGTCAGCTGCCAATCAGGTTTATGACGCGGCCGGCATCGGCGCCGATGATGTCGATGTGGTCGAGCTGCATGACTGCTTCACGGCGAATGAGCTGCTGACCTATGAGGCCCTCGGTCTCTGTCCGGAAGGCGGAGCCGAGAAGTTCATCTGGGATGCCGACAATACTTACGGCGGCAAGGTGGTCACCAACCCGTCCGGTGGCCTGCTGTCCAAGGGTCACCCGCTGGGTGCCACCGGTCTGGCCCAGTGCACTGAGCTGGTCTGGCAGCTGCGCGGCACCGCCGACAAGCGCCAGGTCGAGGGTGCCCGCATCGCGCTGCAGCACAACCTCGGTCTCGGTGGTGCCTGTGTGGTGACGATGTATCGCCGCGACTGACATGAGTAGCAGCTTCTGGTGGGACGTTCTGCCGGCGGATTATCACCGGCAGGCGCAGTCGACTCCCATGCATGTCCGCCACCCGTTCAAGGTGGCGGGCAGCGCGGCACTGGATCATGTCCTCAAGACCGGTCTGGCGACAGCTGTGCTGACGGCCATGGCGCCCAACTTGCGTCCGGCGCGGGTAGCGGCCGAGCTGGCCCAGGTCGGCATCTATCGTGATCTGGCTTCGTTGGGGGATACGGAGCGGGTGTTTGCGTTACCGCCGCGCGATGTGCCTATGCAGGCGGTGCCGAAGCGTATTCCAGCATTGGAAAAAATCGGTGCGATAGTTCATGAGCTGGCATTTGACAGCCCGTTTGTGGCCATCAATCCGGCCGTGCGTTCGGCCTATGCCGAGCGCACCCATAATCGCCGGGCCACGGCGCAGCACTGGACGCATGCCGACGGCCCGCGTCGCACGCTGATCTTCGTGCATGGCTACTCCATGGATGCCTACTGGATCAACAGCCAGATGTTCTCGTTGCGCTGGTTCTTCCGTCAGGGCTGGGACATCCTGCTCTATACGCTGCCATTCCACGGCAGCCGACGGGCGCCGCGCGATCTTTTCAGCGGCTTCGGTTATTTCAGCAACGGTTTCTCGCAGACCAACGAGGCCATGCTGCAGGCCATCTTCGAC
Organism: uncultured Paraperlucidibaca sp.; assembly: GCA_964511255.1. Lineage (GTDB taxonomy): Bacteria > Pseudomonadota > Gammaproteobacteria > Pseudomonadales > Moraxellaceae > Perlucidibaca. Next base: position 30,939 of record CAZEEQ010000012.1, on the reverse strand, counting down.
TTGCGTTTGCTGATGAACCATCTCGAAGATCAGGGCGCACCTGGTGTCGGTATCTCCGGGCTCAGCCTTGGCGGCTATCTCACCGCGCTGCTGGCGGCGGTGGATGACCGGCTGGCGTTCGCTATTCCCAATGCTGCGGTCGTTTCACCGGCCGACATGCTGATGGAATGGTCACCATTGCGTCAGGTGTTCGGACGGAGCCTGCCGAAACTGGGCATCGACATTCCGGCATTGCGGCATTTGATGGCGCTGCATTCGCCATTGACCTATGCGCCCAAGCTCGCTCCGGAACGCTTGCTCATCATTGCGGGTGCGGGTGACCGCTTTACCGCGCCGCGTTATCAGACGTTGCTGCACCGACACTGGCCGGGCAGTACCCTCCACTGGTTCCCGGGAAATCATGTGGTGCACCTGCATCAGCGTGAATATCTGCATCTGATGGATCGCTTCATGAGTCGCTGTCTGCCGGCATGACGGTTGCCGTGGCATTCGCCACGGCGCTCAGTCCGGGCGGAACTCAGCCGGTGTGCGGCCGGTCCAGCGCTTGAAGGCGTGGCAGAAATTCGATGCATCGGAATAGCCGAGCTGGTCGGCAATCTCTCCCAGACTGAGACCGCTCTGGCCCAGCAGGCGCAGTGCCCGCTGACGTCTCGCTTCTTCAAGCAGCCGGCTGAAACAGGTGCCGGCGTCGGCGAGATTACGCTTCAGGGTGCTGCGCGAACGGTGCATGGCTTCCGCGACGCTGTCCATGTCCGGAAACCCCTCTGCACCCTCGCGAAGCAGGCGACGCACTTGCTCGATGGTGCCATCGCGCCCGGGCAGCGCCGCCAGTGCCTGCTCGCAGTGCGACGCGGCATTGGCCAGTGCCACGGGCTCGGCGAGCAGGACCGGCGTGTCGAGGTAGCTGGCCGGAAATACCAGTGCATTGGCGGGGGCATCGAATTGCCAGTCACCGGGGCGGAAGTCGGGGGAGGCGGCGAGATCGGGCGGCAACGGGCCGGCCACATGCATCACAGCCGGCATCGTCTGGCCGGAGGCATCGGCACAGAGCTTGCGCACGATGGCCGCGAGCGCATAAACGATCAGCTGATCCATGACGGGCAGGCCGGTCTTCGGCGTCACAAACACGCTGGCGCTATCGTTGGCCTCTTGCAGCTCCAATTCCAGCGCGGTGGTCAGCAGTGGCATGTAGCGTGCCGACAGGCGGAGTCCTTCGCGGACTGTGGCTGCTGTCAGCAGGATCAGGCTGAGCGGGCCCTGGCTGGTCAGGCGAACCTGGCTGCCGCACAGGAGAGCCGTCGTTGCCACCGGCAGCCCCGACTGCTCGAGCCAGCTGGCGAGCAGCGTCACCGGCAGACGCATGTTCGCCTCGGCCAGCCGGTCCAGCGTCATCTGAGCCTCAGGCGGCCAAATATCAACCGAGTCGCGCACGACGGGAGACAAAAGGCCGGACTGCAGCATCTCCAACAGATAGCTTCCGGGGATGGTGTACTGCTGCAGCGGGGGATCATAAGTACGCATGCGAGGGACATTACCGAAAGTGACCGATCAGTTCTATAGGTCGTGGGGGCCTATCCCTGTGGTGATGGGCTAAATTCACAATAATCAGAGCTGTTCTGACAATGGCGGGATGACTAATAGGTCATATCTTGATGTGACAGTGTTGACTGACATATGAGGATTTCACCATGACCGCTATGGCCGTTGTTCCGCAACCTTCCCGCAAGCTGACCGGCGCCGCCGTGGGCATTCCTGCGCGTCTGCTCAACTTCAACTTTCCGGATGAGAGCCCGCGCTACTTCTATGCCGGCAATGGCTTCGCGACCATCTTCTTTTCCGTGCTGTCCGGCTTCTTCCCGCCGGGTGAGCGCTTCTTCGTGGAGTCGGTGCGTCACTATCGTGACCGCATCAGCGATCCGCGTCTTCAGGCTGAAGTCTCCGGCTTCATTGGCCAGGAGGCCATCCATGGCCGTGAGCATGAGCGCATGAATGAGATGTTCTCGCGTCGCGGCATTGCCGTGGCGACGGCGGACCGCATGGTGCGCCTGGGTCTGTCGGCTCTGGAAAAGCTGCCGGCCAGCCAGCAGCTGGCCTGCACCATCTGGATGGAAGATTTCACCGCCGCCCTGGCCGAAGAGCTGCTCACGAATGAACAGTTCCGGCGGGATGCCGACCCGGAAATGCTGAAAATCTGGACCTGGCATGCGCTCGAAGAACTGGAACACAAGGCCGTGGCTTACGATGTCTACGAGGAGGTCTGTGGCCGCTACTGGCAGCGCCTGGCAGCTGCTCCGCTGGTTCTCGCCGCGCTCGCCCCGGCCGTGATCGGCAGCATGGCCTGGATGCTTTACAAGGAAGGTCAGCTGTTCAATGGCGCGGGCAATGCCCGTGGCTGGCGGATCCTGCTCGGGCGTGGCGGCTTCTTCGCGAAGATACCGAAGCGCATGTTGCCTTTCCATTTCCGCGGCTTTCATCCGAACCAGCACGATACCCGTCCGCTGGAGCACGAATGGCGTGAACGCCTGTTTGGTGAGAACGGGCAGCTGCTGGCTGAATTCACCAACCGCAAGGCCGTGGAGGCGACATTTTCAGCGGCCAGCTGACCGTCAGCTGGCAATTGGTCAGCTGCAGATTGCAGAAGCGGGGGGCTCCCCGGTAGAGTCTTGTACATTACAGAGTACAAGTGTTTACCGAGGGGGCATGATGTCTGAGATGCAAGCGAGAAAGCCCAGTGGATCTCCGCCGGTGACAGCGGAAAATATGGGTCCGTTGGTGCCCAGGCGTGGCACGCCGTTCAGTCAGCGCATGGGCCTTCTCTGGTTGCGGCTGATTGGCTGGAAGGTCACCGGCACGCCGCCGATGGTCGCCAAAGCCGTGATGATCGGTGCGCCGCATACCTCCAACCGGGATGGTTTTGTAGCGGCCGCGACCATCCTGGCCTTGCGTCTGCGCATCACAGTGATGGCCAAGGCCGAGTTGTTCAAAGGGCCGCTGGGTGTCTTTTTTCGCTGGGCCGGTGTCATGCCGGTTTACCGGAGCTCGTCACGGGGCGGGCAGGCCGAGCAGGCGGTGGCGCGGTTCGAGGAAAGCGAAAGCGTGTACCTGGGCGTTGCGCCTGAGGGGACGCGCCATGCCGCGGAAAAATGGAAGACTGGCTTCTATCACATCGCGGTGAAAGCGGGTGTGCCGATTGTGCCCTTCATCCTCGACTTCGGCCGCAAGGAACTGCGACTCCTGCCGGCGTTCTACCCGACCGGCGATGTCGACGCCGATATGGCCTATCTCATCAACCTCTATCGCGGCATCATTCCGGCGGATCCGAGCCGTCTTTCACTGCCGCTGCGGGAATCATCGTCACGCTGAGTGTCATCGGGCTCGCCATGGCGCGCCCTACGGCCTACACTTTGCGCTTGCCGAAAGCTCTGCCCATGCTAGGCTTGCGAGCGCAGTGACTGCTCGGTCATAAATATTACAAATGTCGGAAAATCTTAGATATTCCCAGGAAATTATTCATGGATGCCGTGATCGCCGAATTCCAGGCTGACATGTGGCTGTACATCTCGATTCCGTTCATCAGCGGTTTGATCGGGTACATCACCAAAGTGGTGGCCATCAAGATGATGTTCCAGCCGATCGAGTTCTGGGGCATCAAGCCTTTCCTGGGGTGGCAGGGCATTGTGCCGCGCAAGGCCGAGAAAATGGCCACGATCGCGGTCGACCTGATGACCGAGCGGCTGATCAAGCCCGAGGAGATTTTTTCCCGGCTTGATCCCCAGCGTATTGCCCGCGAAATCGAGGTGCCCATGATGGAGGCCTCGGAAGATATTGTGCGTGAAGTCATGCATCAGTATCAGCCCGGGCTCTGGGAAGGCATGCCGGAATTCATGCGCCAGCGCATCATCAAGCGCGTCAAGGCCGAAGCGCCGAAGATCGTGGCCGTGATCATGTCCGAGGTGCAGGTCAATGTGTCGCGGTACTTCGACATTCGCCACATGGTCATCAGCAACCTGCAGAAAGACAAGAAGCTGTTGAACGAGATTTTTCAGCGCGTCGGCAAGCAGGAGCTGAAGTTTTTCTGCAAGGCCGGCTTTGTTTTCGGCTTCGCCATCGGCCTGGTGCAGATGGTGTGCTGGCTGGTTTTCCGTCAACCCTGGATGCTGCCGGCCTTTGGCGGCTTTGTCGGGCTTTTCAGCGACTGGCTGGCGTTGCAGATGTTGTTTCGTCCGCTCAATCCGCGCAAGTTCATGGGTTACACCCTGCATGGGCTTTTCCTCAAGCGCCAGCATGAGGTGGCCGGCGACTATGCCGCGCTGATCTCCAAGCAGATGCTGACGCCCGGCATCATGATGGAAGAGCTGTTCAACGGCCCGCGTTCGGACCGGGTCATCAATCTGCTGCAGAAGCATGTCCGCCGCGTCATCGACGAGCAGGCCGGCATTGCGCGGCCGCTGGTGCTCTACGCTGTCGGGACCGAGCGTTATATCGAGATGAAGGCGACCGTGGCTGAGCGCATCCTCGACAAGCTGCCGGAAACCATGAAGCACATGGAAGATTACGCCGCCGATGCCATGGATGTGCGCAACACCCTCATCACGCGCATGCGCCAGCTCACGCCGACCGAATTCGAAGGCATGCTGCGCCCGGCATTCAAGGAAGAGGAATGGATTCTCATCACCGTGGGAGCCGTTCTCGGCTTCCTGGTCGGTGAAATGCAGATTCACTTCATGATCTGACCGCCAACGGCGGTCAGGTCGCGCCTGCCGGCGGGCCGGCGGCGCACCCTCAGCGAGTCCTCGCGCTGTGCCGGTCCAGCCAGATGGCCATGTCTTGCCAGGGTTTTTCATGCCCGGTATCGAGCAGGCTGACATGGCCCACCCCCGGATAGGTCTTCAGCGTCTTGTCGCGGCTGCCGGCCCCGGCCAGGAGCTTGCGGCTGGATGACAGCGGCACCAGATTGTCATCCTCGCCGTGAACGATCAGCAGTGGTGCGCTGATCTCGTCCAGATGCGCTTCAACGTCATGGGTCGCGGCATGAATGCCGGTGAGGTAGGAGAGCGGCAAGACGCGGACCACCAGGGGGTCAGCGAGAAAGCGCCGGCGCAGATGGGCGTCCTTGATCACCAGGCGCAGTGCGAACTCCGGGGGCACGAACAGCGCCGGCACACTGGGCAGCAGCTTGCCGATCTGGGCGGTCGACCAGATGAACGGGCGGGTCAGCCATTCGGGTGCGCCGAGCATCGTGATGTGCATGGCTGGCGAGTTGAGGATGAGGCCGCTAACCGTCAGCGGCCGGCCGGCAGCTGGCGAAGTCAGCTGGCTGTAAAGCGCGATGGTGCCGCCCATGGACTCGCCCTGCAGGAAGACCGGCCGGCCCGGGTAGCGTTGCCGTACATCCGCCAGCAGATGCTTGATATCGCGGATATGCACATCGTAATGACTGACATAGCCCGGGGTGCGATCACCCACGGACTGCCCCCAGCCGCGCAGGTCGGGCGCCAATACGGCATAACCCCTCTGACGGATGAAATTGGCCCAGGGGGCGTAGAGTCCACCATGCATGGCCGTACCGTGCAGCAGCACGATGACGCCCCGGACCTCGCCGGGCGGTTGCCACCAGGTGGCATGCAGTGCAGCGTCGCGGCCATCGTCCAGTACCAGCATGCGGCTGGCACCTTCGGCAAGCACCGGCTGATCCGGCGACGCCGGATGGTGGGCACAGGAGGTGAGCAGCAGGGCGAGACAGAGGCCCAGCTGAAGACGCAGTCGAAGCAACATGGTGCGGAGTCCCCCGGACGGATCGGCGAGCAGTGATTTCAGCATGCCCGTTCTCACCGCCGGTGACGCTTCAGTCGCTGCGCATGACAATGCGCGGTGTGCGACGGCTTTACTCCAGGTTCTGGATCTGCTCGCGCATCTGCTCGATCAGGACTTTCAGCTCCACCGATGACCACGAGCTGTCTGCGGTGACGGCCTTGGAACCCAGGGTGTTGGCTTCGCGGTTGAGTTCCTGCATGAGAAAGTCGAGGCGGCGGCCGACGGCACCGCCACCGGCGAGCACGCGGCGGATCTCGGCAACATGGGCGAGCAGCCGGTCCAGCTCCTCAGAGACATCGAGCTTCTGGGCAAACAGCACCACCTCCTGTTCAACCCGTTCGGCCACCAGCTCGGCCCTGATTTCCGCCAGGCGTAAGACCAGCTTTTCGCGGAAATGACGGAGGATGCCGGGCAGGCGCTCGCGCACCTTGTCGACTTCGGCACAGAGACCTTGCAGACGCTCCTCGATGAGACCGTGCAGCACCGCCCCTTCGCGCGCGCGCATGGCGATGAAGTCCGTCAGTGCCTGTTCCAGCAAGGCATCGGCCTGGGTCAGCACGGCGGCCTGATCCGGCTCCCGGGTCTTGAGTACGCCGGGCATGCGCATCAGCTCAACCGGGCTCACCGGGCCGATATGACGCGCCATCTGTTCGATTTCGCTGCTGGCGGCGAGCAGTTGCTGCACCAGCTCACGGTCCAGCTCGACGCCGTCGGCCAGGCCACTGGCGGCCTCGTAGCGCGCGCTCAGCTCGACCTTGCCGCGTGCCACGCGCTGTCGCAGCCGCTCGCGCCAGGCGAATTCCCGTTCGCGCAGGGCGTCGGGCAGGCGGAAGCCGGGTTCGAGATGCCGGCTGTTGACCGAGCGGATTTCGATGGCGAGCAGACCCAGTTCGGTTCGTGCTTCGGCGCGGGCAAAGGCTGTCATGCTGTGGATGGCGGCGGGACGGGTGATTTGGGTCATGCGGTCGACTCGATAAAACCGGAGGCTGGCGAGGTTATACTGCCGCCCATCTTACCGCTGTCATCAGGAATAGCCCATGCGCGCCTCCGGTCGTCAACCCGATCAACTCCGTCCCGTCCGTATTACCCGTCACTACACCTGTCATGCTGAAGGTTCGGTACTGGTCGAGTTTGGCGACACCAAGGTGCTTTGCACGGCCACGGTCGAAGCCGGCGTCCCGCGCTGGCTGAAAGGCAAAGGCGAGGGCTGGATCACGGCCGAGTACGGCATGCTGCCGCGCGCGACCCACACCCGCAATGCGCGTGAGGCCAGCAAGGGCAAGCAGGGTGGCCGCACGCTGGAGATCCAGCGCCTGATCGGTCGCTCCCTGCGCGCCATGGTGGATCTCAAGAAACTGGGTGAAAACACCATCACCATCGACTGCGACGTGCTGCAGGCCGACGGTGGCACCCGCACCGCCGCCATTACCGGCGGTGCCGTGGCGCTGGTCGACGCCCTCAGCTTCCTGCTCGAAAAAAAGATGATCAAGAACGACCCGCTTACCGGACTGGTTGCCGCGATTTCGGTCGGCATCGTCAAGGGCGTGCCGCTGCTCGACCTCGAATACACCGAGGACTCGGCCTGCGACACCGACATGAATGTGGTCATGACGCAGCACGGCGGCATCATCGAGATTCAGGGTACCGCCGAGGGCAAGCCATTCTCGCGTGACGAAACCGCTGCGCTGCTGGATCTCGCCGAGGCGGGTGTCCAGGCGCTGGTGCTGGAGCAGCAACGCGCCCTGGGCTGGTAAGCCGTCGCGGAAAAGGCATACTCGCGGTGACAACGACGTTCACGGCGGGTGTGCCCCATGCACGATTTCTTCTGGTTCAATCTCTATGTGGTGCTCAATGCCGGCTTGCTGACACTGCTGGCCTGCAATGTCTCGCGTCACCGCATGCGTGAGCAGGTGCCCAACGGCGACGGCGGCAAGCTGGTGCTGAAGAAGGCCATCCGGGCGCATGCCAACGGCGTTGAGCATGTCACCATTTTCGGCCTGGTGGTGCTGGCACTGACGGCGACGCCGTTGCCGTCCCATAGCCTCGGGCTGCTGGTGCTCAGCTTCAGTTTTGCGCGTCTGGCACATGCCTGGGGCATGCTGGGGCCGCAATTCACGGCGCGTCGCATCGGTGCCGGCCTGACCTTTCTGCTGGAGTTGGCGGCAGTGGTATTGCTGCTGGTTTATGGCGTACTGTGAGGGATCGGACGCCGCCGGATGGCGCAGGCGGATGCTGGCCGCCGACCGGTTGTCGCCTCGGCAGCCGGACTGATCGGCCCGGCAATTGACTTTTCATCTTAACAGTGTTCAATGCGACATTGTTCAGGAGATGAAACATGACCACAACCGGCTCCCGGCTTTCAGCCGAAGACCTCGATCACTTCCGCACCGTGCAGCGGCTGGCCTATGAATGCGCCGAAACCATCGCCGGTGAACTGCAGCCCGGCATGACCGAGCGCCAGGCGGCCGCCTTGCAGAAAACCTGGCTGCTCGACCATGGTGTCGATGACTGGTTCCACCAGCCCTTTGCCTGGTTTGGCGATCGCACGGCCTTCCGCGGTCCCATCGGCTTCAAGCTGCTGGGCGGTTTCAACCCGGCTTTTTATCCCGGCCTGCGCCGCCTCGAAGAAGGCATGCCCTTCATTCTCGACTGTGCGCCGACGCTGCATGGCTATACTGCCGACATCGGCTATTGCGGTGTGCTGGGCCAGAATCCGCTGCTCGACAAGCTCATGGATGACCTCGCGGAATACCGCCGTCTCATCCTGAACATGGCCAAGGCGCGACGTCCGCTGGCCGAGATCAGCCAGGCTGTCGATGCCCTCTGTGTGCAGCATGGCTACGACCCGCGTCACAAGGCTTATCCTTTCGAGACCCTGGCGCATCGCGTCGAGAAGCTCAAGGATGACGGCAAGAAGAGCCACCTCAATATCGCCAATTTCGGGGTGCGCAACATCACCGAGCTGGTCAAGGACCGCGTCAAGGGCGGCAGCGAGGGCTGGTCGCCGATCTGGAACAGCAGCAAGCGCTCCGATCACCCGCCGACACCAGGCCTGTGGGCGGTCGAACCCCACCTCGGCTTCCGTGACGTCGGCGCCAAGTGGGAAGAGCTGCTGGTGATCACCGAAGATGACGCCTTCTGGCTGGATGAGGACGTACCGCACGTCAAACGCTGGCAGCAGCGCGGCCTGTGGCGTAGCGAGGAGCGGGCGACGGCCTGAGCACACATCATGACCCCTGATCTGATCGTCAAATCCGGTGATATCGACCTCGCGGTGTATACCTGGGGCGGCCGCCCCGAGGCCGGCAGCGGCAAGCCCGTGGTGGTGCTGGTGCATGGTTATCCGGACGCTGCCAGTGTCTGGCGCCAGACGGCCGAGCATCTCGCCGGCAAGCACCATGTCGTGGCTTATGATGTCCGTGGCGCAGGCCGGTCCGGCCAGCCTGACCACACTGCTGCCTTTGACCTGCAGCACCTGGTCCTTGACCTCGCCAATGTGGTGGATGCGGTCAGTCCGGATCGGCCGATCCACCTGGTGGCGCACGACTGGGGCTCGATCCAGAGCTGGGAAGCGGTGACGACCAGCCGCATGAAGGGCCGTATCGCGTCCTATACCACCATTTCCGGGCCCAGCCTCGACCATGCCGGGTTCTGGCTGGCGCAGCGGCTGAAAAGTGGTGCGCCCGAAGACCTGGCCGCGATCGCCCGTCAGGCAGCGCACTCCTGGTACATCGGTGTGTTCCACCTGCCGGTGCTGGCACCCAGCGCCTGGAAGCTCGGCCTCGACAAGCTCTGGCCGACCATCCTGGAGAAAATCGAGGGCACCACGGCCGAGGTCAGCGAAAGCCAGGCCCGGGATGGCAGCGCCGGGGTCAATCTTTACCGCGCCAACATCGCCAACCGTGTGTTCAATCCCAGCGAGCGTCGTACCGACCTGCCCGTGCAGCTGATCTTCCCCAAGGGCGATCACTTCATGATCCCGGAAATCTGGGATGACCTGCCGCAATGGGCACCCAATCTCTGGCGCCGGGATACCGACGCCGGGCACTGGCTGCAGGTCAGTCATCCCAAGCTGGTCGCGGACTGGGCAGCCGAGTTCATCGCCTTTGTCGAGAGCGGCAAGGAAAGCCAGGCGCTGGTACGTGCGCGGCACTATGCCCGTCAGAGCGGCAAGCCGTATGCCGGTCATCTCGTGGTCGTCACCGGCGCCGGGGCCGGATTTGGCCGCGAGACCGCGCTGATGTTCGCCGAACGCGGCGCCAGTGTGGTGGTGGCCGATATTGATGTGAAAGCGGCCGACCGGACGGCCGAACTGGCATCGCTGCTGGGTGCCGACGCCTATGCGCGTCAGGTGGATGTCGGCAATGGCGAAGCCATGGAAGCGTTTGCCCACTGGGTCGGCAGCGAGCTGGGCGCGCCCGATATCGTGATCAACAATGCCGGCGTGGGCATGGCCGGCTCGTTCTTTGACAGCACCGACAAGGACTGGGAGCGTGTGCTCAACGTCAACCTCTGGGGCGTCATCCGCGGTTCGCGCCTGTTCGGCCAGCAGATGCTTTCGGCCGGCAAGCGCGGGCATATCGTCAATGTCGCTTCCATGGGCGCTTTCACGCCATCGCGCTTCATGTCGGTCTACAACACGTCCAAGGCAGCCGTGCTCATGCTGGGCGATTGTCTGCGTGGCGAACTGGCCGGGCAGGGGATCCATGTCAGCACGGTCTGTCCCGGCTTCTCCAACACCGGCATCACGCAGCGCACGAAGTTTGTCGGCGTCAGCGCCGAGGAGCAGACCCGGCGCCGGGAGAAGGCCAGCAAGCTTTATCAGAAGCGGAATCTCAAGCCGGAAGCCATTGCGGCGGCCATCCTCGATGCCGTCGAGAATCGCCGTGACGAAGTGCTGGTTGGCGCCGAAGCCTTTGGCAGCCGTCTGCTGGGCCGCTTCCTGCCGTCATTGTCCCGCCGTCTGGCGCGCTTGGACGCGGCGGGCTAAGCTCTTCGCATCCGTTACAGGAGTCTCATCATGGCCGTCATCCCGCTGATCCAGAACAAATCCGCCGCGTCCAATACGCAAGGTCGCCTGATTCCGCGAAAAGTGCAGTTCGACTGGTCGGAGACGCCGCTGGAGTGGATTCCCGGGCAGCCCTTTGCCAGCCACTTCATCAACGAGATCAACATGATTCTCCCGGCCGGCGAGTTCTGGTTCTGCCGCCTCTACAACAAGGCCTTGCCTTACGTCACTGATGCCAAGCTGCGGGATGACATCCAGATGTTCATCCGCCAGGAGGCCATGCATGCGCGTGCCCATGGCGGCGCCATCGCCGAGTACCTGAAAGCGCATGGCATCAACACCGAGCGCAATACCCGGATCATGGAGTGGCTGTTTGAGGATCTGCTGGCGGATGATCCGCTGGGCATGAAGACGCCGAAGCTGCTGGAGAAGCGCTGGCTGGTGTTCCGTCTCGGCATCATCGCCGCGGTCGAGCACATGACCTGCGTGCTCGGCAACTACGCGCTCGACAACCACCGCTGGGATGAAGTCGGTGCCGACGAGGTGCTGCTGGATCTCCTGCGCTGGCACGGTGCCGAGGAAATCGAGCACCGCAGCGTCGCCTTTGACCTCTACACCCATCTCGGCGGCGGCTATCTCTCGCGTTATTACCTGTCCTGCATCGTCGTGCCGCTGGTGCTGGGTCTCTGGACCGATGGCGCCGCGCACCTCATGAATCAGGATGCGCGCTTTGCCGGCGAGAAGTTCAGTGTCTGGAAGCCGAAGATGTGGCTGCGCTGGGCCAAGGAAAGCAAAGGCGGCCACCTGCCGCATCCGATCTGGCTGATCATGCAGCAGCTGCCGTATTTCAGTCCCTGGTACGATCCGGTCAAGGAGGGTTCAACCGAGAAGGCTCTCGCCTATCTCAACAACTCCCCGGCTGCCGCAACCGCTGCCGCCTCGCAAACGCCACTGAAAGTGGTGAAGTAAGCTCGCCAGATCTGATCACCGTCCGCGGGCCCTGAGGGCTCGCGGCGGCTTCCGCACAAAGGCCCGCGACGAAGCCAGCCTCAGGCTTTCTCGGCCACCGCCACCGTATAAACCTTCCCCTGCTTCAGCTTGTCGTAATTGCCGAACACTTCTTTCATGGTGCGGGCCATGAACTCGCGCAAACCATTGATGGTCACCACGTAGAAGCGTCCGCCGGGCTTGAGGCGGGCCAGGCTGTCATAAAGGAACAGATAGTGCTGCTCCTTGCTCGCCTTGGCCGGCAGGTTGGAGACGATGAGGTCAAACCGGAGCGCCGGATCGATGTGCTGCAGGCCGTTGGACAGCATGGCGCGGGCATTGCCGATGCGGTTGAGTGCGCAGTTGCGGTTGGCGTACTCGACCGCCATGAAGTCCTTGTCGACCATGAGGGTCTGGCCCTGTGGCGCCAGGCGGGCCAGGGTCATGCCGATCGGGCCGTAACCGCAGCCGATATCGAGGCAGTCGGCATCAGCCGGAATCTCCATGTGCTCCAGCAGCAGGCGGGTGCCGTCGTCGATGGCCTCCGGCGAGAAGATGCCCCAGGTGGTCTGGAACTGCAGCGACTGCCCCAGCAGGGTGTCCTGGAAGCGGATGTCGTCGCGCCAGCGGGCGAGGGTAGCGGAATCGGGTGCAGCCATGAGGAATCTCGGTGTTCAGCGAGCCGTCATTGTAAGCCAGCCGGTGCGGTTCCAGCATTTTTGGCACAGACAAAAAGTATTCAAGTTGCTGCCCGATGTGCCGATAACAGGGCAAGCAGAAGCGCAACAGCGGGATGGGGGTAGCCATGATTCACCATGGTCACGTGTGGCGAGCGGGTCTGGGCGTCATGCTGGTGGCAGCCGTATCGGCCGGTGATGTCAGTTCGGCCAGCCTGCAGATCCGGCTCAGGGTTGCCGGCGCCTGCACGCTCTGGCACGCCAGGGCGAGTGACTGGAAGGATGCGCGGTCATTGCAGGCCAGTTGCCTGCAGCCCACGGCCTATCTGGTCTATGTCGACAACACAGCAGCAAGCGAGGAGATACGCGCGATTGTAGAGTTCTGACACACAAGTTACGGATTGATATCGTGGCGCGCCGGCCTGCAACAAAAGGCGCGACATGGATACATTTATGCAACCCAGCACCCACACATCATGTCTGTGGGTCTTCACGCTCGTCCATAAAATGCGCTCTATATCGCGATGCCGCTTGCAGTTCGCAAGGTTGCGATAACAGCCCATTTACAAGCGAGTAAAGACATGAAGAAGTACAGTGTTCTGGCGTTGGCAATCGCAGCTGCAGCACAGGCCGGCGGCGTAGCAGCAGCAACCAAATCAACCAGCTTCCAGGTCAAGCTGGCAGTAACGGCGGACTGCACGATCAGCTCTCCGAGCGGCAGCGATGTGGACTTCGGCACCAAGACCGGTGCTGTGGTCGAAGCCGGCAACCTGACGGCCAGCGGCAAGATCAACGCCAAGTGCTCTAAAGGCAGCAGCTACCGCATCGGTCTCGATGCCGGCACCAATGCGGCCACCGCGAACAACACCACGACCCGTCGCATGAAGAGCGGCAGTGAATTCGTGACGTATGATCTCTATCTCGACAGCGCCAGCACGCACTGGGGCAGCCTGACCGAAGCCGGTTCGGCGCCGTCCAGCACCGGTGTGATCTCCGCGGTCAGCGGTACCAGCAACGTTGCCAACACCACGGCTGGACAGGATTACACCGTCTACGGCAAGATTCCGGCTCAGCTCGCCGGGATGGTGACGGCTGGTAACTACGTTGATACTGTGACAGCCACCATCGAGTTCTGATAACGCATCATGCCAAGCCCACGGAGCCTGTCGTCACGTTGCAAACAGCTGGCCCTGCTGGTCAGTCTGATGGCGGCGACAGGTGTCGTTCAGGCCACGGCAGTCAACCTCAGCCCGCTCTCCCTGGCCATGGTCGATACCGACCGCGCTGTCGGCCTCACCGTCAGCAACCAGGAGCGCGAGGCGGCACTGCTTCAGGTCCGTGTCATGCGCTGGCGCCAGGTGCAGGGGCGCAATGTCTATGAACCGGCGGAAGGCTGGCTGGTCAGCCCGCCGATGTTCAAGCTCGAAGGCGGGAGTGCCCAGCTTCTGCGTGTCCTGCGTCGGCAGATCAAGCCGGTGGAGCACGAGGAGTCCTATCGGGTTTTCGTTGACGAGCTGCCGCCTGCCGATGCGCCCAGCACCGGCGCAGTGCGCGTGCTGATGCGCTACTCGCTTCCCCTGTTCGTGCAGCCGGCCCGGGCGATCCTGCCCGAGGTCTACTGGACATTGCAGCAGTGTGGCGACCAGTGGACGCTGCTCGCGGACAACCGTGGCCAGAGCCATCTCAAGCTGCTGGGCTATCAGCTCGTGCAGAGTGGCAAAACCTTGCTGCAGACCCGTACCGGCCTGCTGGGTTATGTCCTCGCCGGGCAGTCCTATCGCTGGACTGTCCAGGAGAAGTTGCCGGTGCTGGGTTCTGATCAGGGGCTCGAAATTCGCATGCAGTCCGGCCAAGGCGATATGCAGGCCCCGGTCACCGTGATCAGGGGTTCTGCCGCTTGTTCCGCTCAGCCCTGACCTTTTGCCTGGCTGCGGTGATCGCCCCGGGGCTGATGGCGGATGAGCCGCCCCCCGTCGTGGCGGCAGCCGGCGAGCCGACAACCTATCCCGAACTCTGGATCAACGGCCTCCCGACCGGGGAGTTCGTTCGTCTCGAATCCAGGTCATCTGCCGATGCCCGGCCCCTGCTGCTGCTCGATGCGCTTGAGCTGCGCGCCCGCGGCATCGTGCTGGCCGATCCGGAAGTAGATGCCGACGGCCGTGTTGTGCTGGGGCAGTTGCAGGATGTGCGCTGGCAGAATGACGAGGCCGCCCAGCGCTTGCTGCTGGAGCTGCCGGTGAGCCGGCTGAGGCTGAATCGTTTTCGCGCCGGTGGCAGCTATGAGGCACCTCAGGCCGGCGGTCAGGGCATTCTGGTCAACTATGAACTGCTGGCCCAGACCACCCGGCCGGATGCCGGTGCCCGCCAGGACAACATGGGCGGTTATGCCGAGGCGCGCTGGTTCGGCCCGCTGGGATATCTGCAGCAGACAGGTGTCGTGCGTCAGAGCGACGGTGTCAGTTCGCGCGTGCGACTCGACACGGCCTTCCGGCACTCATCTCCGGATGGTCTCTGGACCTTGCAGGCGGGCGACAGCATTTCCTATGGCGTGGCGACGCAGAGCGCCTATCGTTTCGGTGGTGTGCAGTGGCGCCGCAATTTCACCCTGCGGCCGGATCTGATCACCTTTCCGGTACCGGACATCAAGGGGGGCAGCGCGGTTCCTGCCACGGTTGATGTGTATCTGAACAATATCCGGCAACTGAGCCAGGCAGTGCCATCCGGTCCCTTCGAGATCAGCAATGTGCCGGTCACGACCGGAGCCGGCGACCTCCGTGTCGTGGTGCGGGATGTCCTCGGGCGTGAACAGATCACCACGATTCCGCTCTACAGCGTGGCTTCGCTGCTGCGGCCCGGCTTGTCGGATTTTGCCGTCCAGACCGGCTTTCTGCGGCGCAACTACGGCACTTTGTCGAATGATTATGCGACGGCCCCGGTCGCCAGCGCGGCCTATCGGCGGGGCATCACTACACGCCTGACCGGCGAATCCCATGCCGAGCTGACCGAGGGGCTCGGCGTTGCCGGTCTGGGCGGCACTTACGCACTCAGCCGCTGGAGCACGGTCTCGCTGGCCGCGGCCGCCAGCAAGCGGTCGCGGCCGGTCGAGGGCAGCAGTCAGCGCGGCAGCCTGTCCTATCAGTTCCAGTCGGCTACCGGCTGGAGCTTCTTCCTCGCCAGCCAGCGTACCGGCAATGGTTTTCGTGATCTCGCCAGCCAGGACAACAGCGTGATCACCCGCGCCACCGATCAGGCCGGTCTGGGGGCCTCGCTGGGTCGTTTCGGCAACCTGGGTGTCAGCTATGTCAGCCAGGAAACCAGCGGCGGCATCCGTGATCAGCTGGTCAATGCCTCCTGGAGTCGTAGCCTGTCGAGCCAGTTCTATGTCTATGTTTCGCTCCTGCAAGGCCTGGGCGCCTCCGATCAGCAGGGCGTCTATGGCGGCATTTCCTGGTACCCGGCCGAGCGCAGCAGCATCAGCAGCAGCGTCACGACCAATCGGGGTCAGCGCAGTGAATACAGCATCGGCGCTCAGCAGACGGCGGCAGGCGACATCGGACTCGACTGGCGTGTTCAGGCCCGCATGGGCAACACCGATACGCAGCAGGCCGAAGTGCGCTACCGCTCGGGATGGGGCGAGACTGGCGTGGCGGTCGAGCATGCCGCCGTGGCCGACAGCGTTCGCCTGCAGCAGAGCGGTGCCCTGGTTTTCATGGGCGGCGGAGTTCATGCCGGACGCCGCATCAATCAGTCATTCGCCGTGGTCGACACCGGGCTGGCTGGCGTCCCGGTGCGCTCCCAGAATCGTCTCATGGGCGTGACCGATCGTAATGGCCAGATCCTGGTCACTGACCTGCGCTCCTATCAGCGCAACAAGATCAGCATCGATGCCCTGAATGTCCCGGCCGGCGTCGTGGTGCGCAATACCGAAATCGATGCCGTGCCGCCCGAGCAGTCCGGCGTGCGTGTCCAGCTCTCGCTGCGCGAGCCGCAGGCCGCTTTGCTCCAGTTCGTCGACGAGCAGGGTCAGCCGCTGCCCGTCGGTGCCCAGGGCAGCATTGCCGGCAGCCCCCTGCGCTTCGTCGTTGGCTATGATGGCGAGGTCTATCTCGAGGATGTGCTGGGCGAGGTCACGGTAACGGTCATTCATGGCCAGACACGCTGTATTGCACATCCCAACATCACCTCCGGCAGCCTGGCGCGCAGTGAAGCCCTGCCGCCGGTGGTCTGCAAGGTCTGGTCGGCCGCCAGCCGGCCGGTCATGGTTCCAGCCACCCAGGAGAAACCGCGATGAAGCCTCTCTGGATCGTGCTGCTGATGCTCCTGCCCTGGCAGCCCGCCCACGCCTTGAGCTGTTCCGCCACCCTCAGTGCCGTTGATTTCGGCAGCATTGATGTCCTGAGCAGCAGCAATCCCCTGGATACCAGTTCGGGCACGGTCACGATCAGCTGCTCGCGCGGCCTGCTGGAGTCGATCGGCAGTGTCACGGCCTGCCTGAACCTCGGTGCCGGCTCGGGCGGGCTCACCAGCGATCAGAGCGCGCGTCAGCTGGCTTCGGGCAGCAACCGCCTGCGCTTCAACCTTTACAGTGACCCGGCCCTGACCATGCCGTGGGGATCGGCGACGGTCTTCACGGCCCAGGGGCCGCAGCGCTATGTCCTGTCCCTGCCCATCCTGCAGTTCAACGATTCCGTCAGCGATACCCTCTACGGCAGCATCAGCGGGAGCCAGTCGGGCGTGGCTGTCGGCAGTTACAGCAGCAGTTTTTCCGGCAGCAGCGCGGAGTTGCGCTATGGTGCCGGCAACGTGCCCTGCGCCGGCCTGCCCAGCTCGTCCACGACCACTTTCGCGGTCAATGCCACGGTGGTGCCCAACTGCACCATTTCGGCCACGACACTGGACTTCGGCAGCACAGGCAGCCAGTTCTCGAGCAATCTCGACGTTGGCAGCAGCATCAATACGATCTGCACCAGAGATGCGGCGTATCAGATCGCCCTTGATAACGGCAGCAACTATTCCGCGCCAAACCGGCGCATGGCCAGCGGCGCCAACCGCGTCAATTACGACCTGTATCGGGATGCCGCCCGCAGTCAGCGCTGGGGCAGCTCCCTGGGCAGCGATACGCTGAGCGGCATCGGCACCGGCAGTACCACAACCACGCCGGTCTATGGCCGCGTGCCGGTCCAGTCCGGGCTGGTCATCGGCAGCTATACCGACACCATCGTCGCCACGATCAGCTTCTGAGGATTCAGCCGGCGTAGTCCAGGATCAGCGGTGCATGATCCGAGAACTTCTGTCCGGTGTAGATGTCCGCCGCCGTGATCCGGTCGCGCAGTTCCGGCGACACGATGTGGTAGTCGATGCGCCATCCGACGTTGTTGGCATAAGCCTGGCCGCGGTTGCTCCACCAGGTGTAGCGTTCCGGGCGCTGATCGATGACGCGGAAGGCGTCGACATAGCCGACCTCGTCGAACAGCTGCGTCAGCCAGGCGCGCTCATGCGGCAGGAAACCTGAGTTCTTCTGATTGCCGCGCCAGTTCTTGAGGTCGATCTGCTGGTGCGCGATGTTCCAGTCGCCGCAGATCACCAGCTTTTCGCCGGCTTCGCGGCGGGCCTTCAGGATGGGCATGAGTGCGGTCAGGAAGACATCTTTGCGCGCCTGGGCGGCCTCCGAGGCCGAGCCGGAAGGCAGGTAGAGCGAGACCACGGTGAGGTCGCCGAAGCTGGCCTCGATCCAGCGGCCTTCGGTGTCGCAGAGTTCAAAGCCGAGGCCGGTGTTGACGCGGTCGGGCTGCCGGCGCGAGTAGATGGCCGTGCCGGAGTAGCCGGGACGCACGGCGTCGAACAGATAGCGATGCCAGCCCGCCGGGTTGAAGGTGTCGGCATCCAGCTGATGCGCCTGAGCCTTGGTCTCCTGGATGCAGACGACGTCAGCGTCGGCGGTTTCCAGCCAGGAGAAGAAGCCTTTGCTGGCGGCGGAGCGGATGCCATTGAGGTTGGCGGAAATAATGCGCATGGAAAATCCTGATCAGACAGCGGGTCGGGCTCCCGCAAGCGCAGGAGTCTGGTAGATTGAGTGCCAGTATCCAGCCCGAAAAGATCGCGCACTTCAAGTGCCGGAGGCTATCGATGTCCGTGATTCGCACCCCTGAAAGCCGCTTCGCCAGCCTGCCGGACTACCCTTTTCCGCCGCATTATCTCGATGTCGGCGGCGAGACCAGCCCCGGTCTGCGCATGCACTACGTCGACGCGGGTCCGCGGACGGCCAAGGTGGTGCTGATGCTGCATGGCGAGCCGACCTGGAGCTATCTCTACCGTCACATGATTCCGGTCGTGGTTGCCGCCGGCTACCGGGTCATCGCGCCCGACCTGATCGGTTTCGGCAAGTCCGACAAGCTCACCGACATCAATGCCTACAGTTTTCAGCGTCATATGGACTGGCTGGCCGAGCTGCTCATTCAGCTCGATCTGCGTGATGTCACGCTGGTGGGCCAGGACTGGGGCTCCCTGCTCGGCCTGCGCCTCGCCGCCGAGCATGAAGCGCGGTTTGCCGCCATTGTCATCGGCAACGGCATGCTGCCCACCGGCGACGGCAAGGTACCGCCGGCTTTCAAGATCTGGAAGAACTTCGCCCTGCACAGCCCGTGGTTTCCGATCGGCCGCATCGTCGGCTCCGGCTGCTTCCGCAAGCTCACCGCCGGCGAGCGCGCTGCCTATGACGCGCCGTTCCCGTCAGCGAAGTACAAGGCCGGTGCACGGGCCTTTCCGCGGCTGGTGCCGGTAACGCCCGATGATCCCGCCAGTCCCGCCAACCGCAAGGCCTGGGAAGTGCTGGATCAGTGGCAGAAGCCTTTCCTGACCACCTTCAGCAATGGTGATCCGATCACCCGGGGAGGTGACAAGTACATGCAGAAGCGGATTCCGGGGGCGAAGGGCATGCCGCATGTGACGCTGCGTGGCGGGCATTTCCTCCAGGAGGATTCGCCGGAGGAGTTTGCCGAGGCTATTTTGGGTGTTGTCACGGCGTGATTGAGCGCCCAGGAGAAAGGCTGTGATCAAGGTCAGCGTGATGTACCCCTACCGGGCTGATGCCCGTTTCAATCACGACTACTATCGTGACACCCATATGCCGCTGGTGAAGGCGCGCATGGGCGATGCCTGCCTGTTCTACACGGTCGACAGGGGACTGACCGGTAGTGCACCGGGCCAACCGCCGATGTTCGTGGCGCAAGGTCATATTCACTGCGAGTCAGTGGAAGCTTTCCAGCGCAGCTTCGGTCCGCACGCCAGGGAAATCACGGCGGATGTGGCGAATTACACGAATCTTGAGCCGGTGCTGATGATCAGCGAGGTGGTGGCCAGTTAACACCAGGCACCACGGCGATGCTCACCACGGCGGCATCGGCGCTTCCAGCCTGCCGCCGTCATATCCCACCACTTCCCCGAAATACGGCGCTCCAGCATTCCAGTCCCGGCAGGCTGTCGTCACTTCATCCTGCGTGCGTCCGACAAAATTCCACCACATCAGCAACGGTTCCTGCAGCGGCTCGCCGCCGATGAGGATGGCGCGGAACCCGGCATCCGCCTGCAACGCCAGCAGGTCGCTGCCAGGTTCCAGATAGAGCAGCGTACCCGGTTCCAGTACCTCCTCTCCGATGCTCAGGGTGCCCTCCAGCACTTGCACCCCGTACTCGAAATCAGCACGCAGCGGCAGGCGGGTCTGCACGGCGGCATCGGCGAGCAGGTCGAGGCCGACCAGCGGGCTGAAGATGCGGCCCGGCGAGGCATGGCCCTGCTGTTCACCGAGCAGCACGGTGACCTGGATGCCGTCATGCCGGAATACCGGCAGCTCGGGGTGGTGCGCGAAGGCGGGTTCACCGAAGCGGTCGGCATCCGGCGTGGCGATCCAGAACTGCACACCGTGCATGCGCGGCGGGAATGGGGCGGGTGATTCTTCGGAGTGGCTGATGCCTTTGCCGGCGGTCATGAGGTTGAGCTGGCCGGGGCGGATAAGCTGCAGACTGCCAAGGCTGTCGCGGTGCAGGATCTCGCCTTCGATCAGCCAGGTCACGGTCTGCAGGCCGATGTGCGGATGCGGGCCTACGCGCATGCCGTGGCCGGAGACACTGACCGGACCGATGTGGTCGAGAAAGCACCAGGCGCCGATGCTGCGCCGCCGTGCTGTCGGCAGGGTGCGGACGATGGTCATGCCGGCGCCAAGAAGGGTCTGTTTGCCGACGAGGCGTTGCGGGGCGGATGAGGTCATCGCGAGTCTCCGGTTGTGTCGCTGTTCATCATCGCTGCCGAAATCAGCGCGATCACGGCCAGCGCGAGCAGATAGCCAATCACGTAATGCGGTTCGCCGCCACCATAGGCGAGCAGGGCGGTGGCGATCATGGGTGCAAGGCCGCCGCCGAGCACGCCGGCGACCTGTACGCCGAGCGAGATGCCGCTGTAGCGCACGGCAGCGGGGAACTGGCGCGCGAACAGCAGCGATTCCGGTGCGTACATGAGCGGGAAGACGACGCCGAGCGCGAGGACCAGCGCGAGCCAGGCCTGGTCCAGTTCACGGGTACCGAGCAGCGTAAAGAAAGGCCAGACATAGGCGCAGAGCATCGTCAGGCCGATGAGGTAAAGGCGTTTCTGGCCGATGCGGTCGGACAGCCATCCGGCCAGTGGCATGGTGACCAGCGAGAGCGCGGCGCCAGCGGTGATGGCGCTGAGCACTTCTGTGCGCGGCAGCGCGAGCTGTCCGGTGGCGTAGGCGAGCGCGAAGGTGGCGGAGAGATAGAACCAGGCATTCTCGGCCATGCGCGCACCAATGATGGTGAGCACGGCGCGACGATGTTCGCGCAGGACCACGGCCAGCGGCATGGTTGCAGCAGCGGGCGCCGTGGCTGGTGCCGGAGCGTCCTGCCGCCGGGTGAATTCCGGTGACTCCGGCACACGGGTGCGGATCAGCCAGCCGACCCCGAGCAGCACAATGCTGGCGAGGAAGGGCAGCCGCCAGCCCCAGCTCATGAGGTCTTCCTCGGGCAGCTGCGCGACCGCGCCCATGGCCAGCGAGGACAGCACCAGGCCGGCACCGACGCCGGTCTGCGGCAGGCTGCCATAGAAGCCTTTCTGTCCGGGCGGGGCATGTTCGACCGCCATCAGCACCGCGCCGCCCCATTCGCCGCCGACCGCCACGCCCTGCAGGAAGCGCAGCAGCACGAGCAGGGCAGCGGCCCAGTAGCCGATCTGGTCATGGGTGGGCATAAGTCCGATCGCGACGGTCGGCACGCCCATCATGAGCAGGGTGAGGATGAGCATGGCCTTGCGCCCGACGCGATCGCCGAAATGGCCGAAAACGATGCCACCGAGCGGCCGTCCGATGAAGCCGACGGCATAGGTCGCAAAAGCGGCGAAGAGACCGCTGAGCGGGTCCATCTCGGGGAAGAAGAGCTGGTTGAACACCAGCGCGGCGGCGGTGCCATAAAGGAAGAAGTCGTACCACTCGATGGTGGTGCCGGCGAAGCTGGCAAGGCCGGCGATGCGGTGATGGCTGGTGCGAGGCGCTGTGGTGGTCATGATCTCTGCCCGGTGTCTCGGGCAGACGCTATCACGCCGGCAGCAGGCTGCACAGGCGCGATGGCGCGATCCGTCACACGCGCCGGGTATCGATGGGTGTGCCGCGTTTGACCGTCAGTGTCACCGGCGTTTTTTCAGCGATGGCGAGCAGGCGGTCCCATTGTTCTTCATCAAGATTGCCGCTGGCATGCAGGCTGCGTTCGATGCGCTCGTTGCCTTCACGATCCTTGAGGAAGCTCAGCTGCACCGACAGCTTGCCGAGGTCCCAGCCCTTGTGCTCGGCGTACATGCGCAGGGTGATGGCGGTGCAGGCCCCGAGCCCGGAGAGCAGCAGCTCGTAGGGCGCGGGACCGGCATTGCCGCCGCCGGCGGACACGGGTTCATCGGCAACCAGGGGGTGCCCGCCGGTCTCGATGTCGTGGCGGTAGCGGCTGTCGCCCGAATGGACGCTGGCGCTGGCGATGGCTTTCATGGCGTGCGTTCCTGACTCAGCCCGGCTTGCGGCGACGATAGACTTCCTGGCCGTCATCAAGGTCCTTGAACACGGCGCCGGTGTCGTTCATCGACTTGATCTCGAAGCGGCGGATCAGCGTGCTCTTGATGAAGCCGGCCGGGTCGGAGTCGAACTGATCGAGGATGATCACGCCGTTGACGATCTTCCACTGGAATTTCATGGCGATCTTGACGTCGCTGGTGCTGTTGTCGGCGTAGACATAGGTGGCGGTGGTGTAACCGACGGCCTTGCCATCCGGCGTGAAGGTGGCTTCGCCATTGATTTCAGTCGCGCTCGGGCTGTCGACGGCTTGCCAGGTGCCCAGCATGATCTTGCGCCAGATGGCATCGCTGGCCTTGCCGGTGCCGGGTGCCGGTGTGGCGGCGGGCAGGGTGTCGGGCAGGGCGTCGGGCGCCACGGTCGCGCTCGGGAGCGGTGCAGCAGCAGGCGAGGACACGCTGGTGAGCGCGCCACGGTTCTCGACCAGCACGGGGTCGAGCGAGGCCAGCCGTGGCGCAGCGGCCATGGCAGTGACAGAGATGGCCGTGATGGCCAGAGAGAGGGCTGTTTTTATGATCATGGTCTGACACGCTGTCTGGTTGAGTCGACGTTGGAACAATCTCACCCAACGACGCAGTTTGTATCACGACATACCGGATTTTCGGCAGGAGACTACAGATCTTGAACAATTTTCCGGCGGATGCCGACGAGCTGCGCTCGCGCTATCATCGCCACTCCGGATATCTGCGAGTTCAGGCCTTTTTCCCATGCGCGACTATCAACGCGAGTTCATCGAATTTGCCCTTGCCCAGGGCGTGCTGCGTTTTGGCAGCTTCACCCTGAAGTCCGGCCGCCAGTCGCCGTATTTCTTCAATGCGGGCTTGTTTAACACGGGCCGCCGTCTGGCGGCGCTCGGACGCTTCTATGCTGCCGCCATCGTCGACAGCGGTCTTGATGCCGATGTGCTGTTCGGGCCGGCTTACAAAGGCATTCCCATTGCCTCCGCGACAGCCGTGCAGCTGGCCGAGGAGTTTGACCGTGACATGCCCTGGTGCTTCAACCGCAAAGAGGCCAAGGATCATGGCGAGGGCGGCCTGATTGTCGGTTCGCCGCTGGCCGGCCGCGTGCTCATCATTGATGACGTGATCACCGCCGGCACCGCGATCCGCGAGGTCATGACCCTGGTCGGGAATGCACGGGCCGCGGCTGTCGGCGTTGTGGTCGCCGTGGACCGTCAGGAGCGCGGCCAGGGCGAATTGTCGGCCATCCAGGAAGTCGTGCGTGACTTCGGCATTCCGGTAATCTCCATCATCAGCTTCGGGCAGATCATCCGCTATCTGGAAGAGACGGGTCTGTACGCCGAACACCTCGATGCCGTGCGCCGCTACCGCGACGAGTTTGGTGTCACCGAATAAGCCATCCGGCCCGGGGCTGCGGCCCCTCATGTGAAAGCCGCTGTGAAGCGCAGCCGTGGAGAGCAGCATGCAGATTGCCGTTGTCATGGACCCCATCGGGTCGGTGAACTACAAGAAAGATTCCACGCTGGCCATGCTCTGGGCCGCGATGAAGCGCGGGCACACGCTCTGGTATCTGGAGGCCGGTGACCTGTCGCTGCGCGAGGGCCGCGCTTATGGCCGGATGCGTCCGCTGACGGTGTTCGAGGATCCGGCGAAGTGGTTCGAACTGGGCGAGCCGGTGCAGCGCCCGCTGGCCGAGGTGGATGCCATCCTGATGCGCAAGGACCCACCCTTCGACATGAACTTCATCTACAGCACCTACCTGCTCGAGCGTGCAGAGGACGAGGGCGTGCTGGTGGTCAACAAGCCGCAGTCGCTGCGTGACTGCAACGAGAAGCTGTTCGCCACCGCTTTCGCCGATTGCATGGTGCCGACCATCGTCACCAGCCGTAGCGCCGAGCTGCGCGAGTTCATCACGACGCAGCAGGATGTCATCGTCAAGCCGCTGGACGGCATGGGTGGCACCGGCATCTTCCGGCTCACGGCAGGCGGCCCGAACATCGGCGCCACGCTGGAGGTGCTGACGGATAACGGCGCGCGGCCGATCATGGCGCAGCGCTACATCCCCGAGATCAAAGACGGCGACAAGCGCGTGCTGATGATCGATGGCGAGCCGGTCCCGTTCGTGCTGGCCCGGATTCCCCAGGGCGACGAGATCCGTGGCAACCTCGCGGCCGGCGGTCGCGGCGAGGCGCGTCCGATCAATGATGACGAGCGCCGCATCGCTGCCCGTGTCGGGCCGGAGCTGAAGCAGCGTGGGCTGCTCTTTGTCGGTCTCGATGTCATCGGGTCGTATCTCACCGAGGTCAACGTCACCAGTCCGACCTGCATCCGCGAAATTGATCGCGAGTATGGCTACGGCATCGCCGACAAGCTGATCGAGGCCGTCGAGCAGCGTCATGCCGCGCAGCGTGCGCTGCAGAAATGCGCCCTGTGACGGCACCGGCGGCACACGCAGGCATCACGGCAACGCGTTTGCTGCCATCCGATATGTCGCTGCCGCTGCGTACCGGCCCGGCCGATGCCGAAACGCGGCGGCTGCTGGCGAAGGTGCTGACGGCTCGTATCCGTCCGCACCTGGCGGCGGCCGTGGTGGCGCCCGAGACGTTGCCGGACTGCGGTGGGCTGGAGCTGTTTCTGCTCAACGCCGATTTCCCGCAGGATGCGCTGACGCCGCAGGAGATGCACTGGGCGCTCAACGAGCCTTCCTACTGGTTGTTCTGCTGGGCTTCCGGTCTCGCCCAGGCGCGTCGCATCCTGGCCGAGCCCGGGCTGGTGCGCGGCAAGACCGTACTGGATTTCGGCACCGGCTCAGGTGTCGTCGCGGTGGCGGCGGCGCTCGCGGGCGCCCGTCGGGTGGTGGCCTGTGATATCGATCCGGTCTCGCTGGAAGCGACGGCAGCGAATGCCGCGCTCAATGGCGTGACACTGGAGCTGGCGGACGACTTCTTCACCATCCATGAGCGTTTTGATCTGCTGTTCGGCGCTGATGTGCTCTATGACGTGGCCAATCGCAGCTTTTTGCCGGCATTTCTGGATCGTGCCGATGAGGTCTGGCTGGCCGATTCGCGGGTCAAGCAGCTGACGGCAGCGCACTATCAGCAGATGGCCACGGTGGATGCCGAGACCCTGCCCGATCTCAATGAGTTCGACGAATTCCGGCGCGTGAATCTCTATCGTGGCCGGCGCTGCTGACATGGCGGAGGTGCCCCGCCTGCCGCCGCCATCGCCCATTACGCCGGCTGACCGTCTGGCTTTTACCGCGGTGGTGGCGATTCTGGTGCATGCCCTCATCGTGTTCGGCATCCAGTTTCTGCCGCCCTCGACCAAGGCGGCGCCGATGCTGGAAGTGACGCTGGTCCCGGCCGAGAGCGCGAATGCCCCGCGTCGTGCTGATTTCCTGGCTCAGGCGCAGCAGGAAGGCAGTGGCACTGAGCGCGAGGCCAGACTGCTCACCAGCCGTGAGCGCACCCCGCTGCCGGGACAGGCCGAAGCGGTCCGGCAGCCGCGGCCGGTGGCGCCGGCGCAGCCGCCGCAAGTCGCGGAAGCGCGGCGCATCACGAGTTCGCAAAAGGCACCCGAGCAGGTTGCCAGGCCAGCGCCGGAGGCAACGCCGGAGCCGGCGAAGCCGGTCCCGTCTGAAGATCTGGATGCCGAGATCGCGGCGCTGGAAGCCCGCTTGTCGACCAGCCGCCAGGCCTATGCCAAGCGCCCGCGCATTCGTACGCTGGCAGCAGTGAGCACGCGTGCGGACGAGTGGGCGGGATACATCGAGCATTTCCGTGAGCGCGTCGAGCTGACCGGCAATGCCAACTATCCGGCTGAAGCGCGCGCGCAGCATCTGCAGGGTCAGGTGCGGCTGCTGGTGGCGTTATTGCCGGATGGCCGGGTGCAGCGTATCCAGGTGCTGGAGTCGTCGGGTCATCGCCTGCTTGATCAGGCGGCACAACAGTCCGTGCGCCAGGCCCAGCCCTTCGGGCGTTTTCCCGTCCGTCAGCAGGGCGAAGTCGATGTGCTGCAGATCATCCGCACCTGGCGCTTTGCCGAGACGCTGGCGACCAGCAGTCAGTAAGGCCGCCGAGGCTTCGCGGCTCTTCCGGCGCCACCCCTAGTGCGGCGGCGCCATCAGACGGCTGGTGATGCGCGCCAGCAGGCTGCGTGGCAACAGTCGGCTGGCCAGCGGCAGCGGCTTGTTGACGAGCCCGGTGACGACCACGGCATCGCCGGCCTGCAAGGTTTTGTAGGCCTCTTTGGCGACGGTCTCGGCGGTATCCATGAAGCGTGACACCAGCGAACGGTCACTGCCGGCGACATGATGGAACCCGGTGGCGGTTGACCCGGGGCAGACAGCCGACACGGTGATGCCTTCGTTTTCCAATTCGATTTTCAAGGCTTCGCTGAACGACAGCACGAAGGCCTTGCTGGCGCCGTAAGCGGCGAAGTTCGGGCAGGGCTGGAAGGCGGCAATGGATGCCACGTTGAGAATGCGGCCGCTGCGCCGTGCCCGCATGGCCGGCAGCGCACCGTATGTGAGTTCGATCAGCGCCGTCATGTTGAGCTGCATCATGGCGGTCACGCGCGTGATGTCCATGTGGCTGAAGTGGCCGGTGAGGCCGTAGCCGGCGTTGTTCACCAGCGTATCGACGCTGAGGCCGCGGGCGGCAATCTCGTCGAGCAGGCGGGTTGCGGCGCCGGGGATTTCGAGATCAGCCTGGATCACCACGGACTCGGTGCCGAAACGGGTCTGCAGCTCGTTGGCCAGCGCCTCCATGGGGGCTGTGCGGCGGGCTGCCAGCACCAGTACGCGGCCGGGCTCGCGGGCAAACAGCGGCGCGAGGGCGGCGCCGATGCCGGATGAGGCGCCGGTGATGAGGGTGGCAAGTCGCTGGGCCATGACGGGCTCCGAAGGTAATGGGCTGCTGTCGGTCAAAGCGACGGAAGTCGTGACTAGCCGGTCAAGATAGCGATGGTCTGACCGGCCGTCAACGCGCCCGCTGCGGGCGCCGGCAACAATTGTTCATCCCCGGACTCTTGTCTCGCGGCGGCGGCATCCCCATGATGAAGCCATGAGCCTGTCCCCTGTGAACCTCACCAATCAGTTTCTCGTCGCCATGCCTGAGCTGGAGGATGGCATCTTCCATCGCGCCGTGGTCTATCTCTTTCGGCATGACCAGGACGGTGCTGCCGGACTGATCATCAATCTGCCCAGCGAGATCCGCTTCGACAATCTGCTCACGGATCTGCGTCTGCCGCCGCTGAAGCCGTTGCGGCGTCCCGAGCAGCCGGTGCTGGTCGGTGGGCCGGTGCATCCCGAGCTGGGCTTCGTGCTGCATCGCGGTCACGGTCCGTGGACCTCGACGATGAACAGCAGCGACAACCTCGCGGTCACGCATTCGCGTGATGTGCTCGATGCCATTTCGCAGGGGCACGGGCCTCAGGACTACCTGATTTCACTGGGCTATGCCGGCTGGGAGCCGGGTCAGCTGGAGCAGGAGCTGGCGGATAATGTCTGGCTGACGGTGCCGGCCAGCGAAGATGTGCTGTTCGATCTGCCTTACGAGGATCGCTGGGAGGAGGCCACCAAGCGCATGGGCCTGGACTGGCGCCTGCTCTCGCATGAGGTCGGTCATGCCTGAGTTGCCCGGGCAGGTGCTGGGCTTTGATTTCGGCACCAAGTGCATCGGTGTCGCCAGTGGTCAGGCCATCACTGCCCTGGGCTCGCCGCTGACACCGGTTCCGGCGCGCGACGGTATCCCTGACTGGTCGCGGATCGACGCGCTGGTGAGCGAATGGCAGCCGCAGGTGATCATTGTCGGACGGCCGCTGAACATGGATGGCACGGAATCCGAGATCAGCCATCTCGCCCGCAAGTTTGCGCGTCGTCTCGCCGCGCGCTATCCGAAGGTGCCCGTGTACAGTCAGGATGAGCGTCTCAGCACGCGTGAGGCGCGCGCCACGCTGACCGAGGTCGGTCAGCAGCGCCGTGGCCGCATGCCATCGCTGGACTCCACCGCGGCCTGCCATATCATCGCGTCCTGGTTTGCCGAACCGAACTGGCAACGGGTCTGACGAGGGTGCGGCTGTGAAAGTGACGATAGAAAGTGCCGAACTGGTGGTGCGTCCGGGCGGGCTGCGCGGGGTCACGCGTGTGCCGCTGGCGGCGATTGCCGGCTGGGATTGTCTCTACGAAGTCATGGGCCGGCGTTTCCTCGCCTTTCATCTTGGCGACCGTACCGCCTACGCGCAATTGCCGCGCCTGCAGCCGGCTGCCCGGGATGCGCTGGTGGCCGAGCTGACCGCGCTGATCGGCCGTGAGCCGGATGTCTCCCTGCTCGAGAACGAGCGCGACAATGAGCACTGGCTCAAGGTCTGGGAGGTGATCAAAATGATCGGTCGCTATCTGCGCCTGTTCATCAATCCTCTGCGTCCGCCGACGCCACCCCGGCGCTGAGCGCACATTCCGCCGACAAGTCTTGGGCGAATCCGGGCCGCGGTTTACAATGCCCCCCGACGCCTCGGCCGCCGCCGCTTCGGGAATCGCTCACCATGCATCAATCTCACGCTCATCAGGCCAGTCGCCTGCAGCTGAACAGCCACGGCCAGCTCAAGCATTTCCTCAGTACCGAAGGCCTTTCCCGCGAACTGCTGACCGAGATTCTCGACCGTGCCGAGCGTTTCCTCGATGGCAACGGCGGCATCCGCAATGAGCCCTTGCTTGCCGGTCGCACGGTCATGAATCTGTTCTTCGAGGCATCCACGCGCACGCGTACGACCTTCGAGGTCGCGGCCAAGCGGCTGTCGGCCGATGTCCTCAACATCGACATCTCCAAAAGTTCGACCAGCAAGGGCGAGACCCTGCGCGACATGCTTTGGAATCTCGAGGCGATGACCGCCGATGTCTTCGTGGTGCGCCACGGACTTTCGGGTGCGCCGCATTTCATCGCCAGCCAGGTCACGCCGCAGATCGCGGTGATCAATGCCGGTGACGGCCGCCACGCGCACCCGACCCAGGCCATGCTCGACATGCTGACCATCCGCCGCCATGCCGGGGCCTTTGAAAACCTGACCGTGGCCATCATCGGCGACATCCGCCACTCGCGTGTGGCGCGTTCCGAGATCCATGCCCTGCAGACGCTGGGTGCGAAAGAGGTGCGTGTGATCGGTCCGCGCACGCTGCTGCCGCGCGATTTCGAGGAGCTCGGTGTGAAGGTGTTCGAGGACATGAGTGCCGGCCTCGCCGGGGTGGATGTCGCGATCGCGCTGCGTATCCAGAACGAACGCATGGAGTCGGCCCTGCTGCCGGGCAGCAGCGAGTTCTACACGCTCTACGGCCTCACCCGGGAACGCCTCAGGGTGGCCAGCCCGAATGTGCTGGTCATGCATCCGGGTCCCATCAACCGGGGGGTCGAAATCGAGTCGGAAGTGGCGGACGGTCCGCAGTCGCTGATCCTCAAACAGGTCAATTACGGCATCGCCGTGCGCATGGCGGTACTCGCCATGGCCGTCGAGGGTCAGGATGCGGCTCGGCGTGCGGCCGGCGCGGCAGCGGGGGAGAACGCACGATGAGCCAGGCTATCCGTTACACCGGCGCCCGCCTGATCGATCCGGTCAGCGGCCTCGACCAGGTGCGTGATGTCGTCATCGCCGAAGGCCGGGTGCAGGCCGATGATGCCGCGCTGCCGGTCAGTGAAACGCGTGCGGCCGATGGCCTCTGGATCACGCCGGCTTTTGTCGACCTCTGTGCCCGTCTGCGCGAGCCTGGCTCCAAACTGCACGGCACCATCGCCAGCGAAACGCGCGCGGCGGCGGCCGGTGGTTTCCGTCATGTCGTGCTGCCGCCGGATACGCACCCGGTCATCGACCATGGCGCGCTGGCGACCCAGATCATCGAAAAAGCCCATGCCGCCGGTCATGCCCGTGTCTATCCGATCGGTGCGCTCACCCGCGGCCTCGAAGGCAAGGCGCTGGCCGGCATGGGGGGCCTCAAGTCTGCCGGGTGTGTCGGTGTCGGCCAGGCCCGCCAGGGTGTCCACAGCATGGAAACCCTGCTGCGCTGTCTGGAGTACGCTGGCAGTCTCGGCCTGACCGTGTTCTTCTCGCCTGAAGAGGCCTCGCTGGCCACAGGTTCGGCGCACGATGGCTTCATGGCCGCGCGTCTGGGTCTGGTTGGTATTCCGGCCACTGCCGAGACGGTGGCGCTGGCCTCGACCCTGCTGCTGGTCGAGCAGACCGGCGTCCGTGCCCACTTCGGCCAGCTCTCCTGCAAGGCTTCGGTTGAGCTCATCCGCATCGCCAAGGATCGCGGTCTGCCGGTGACGGCGGATGTCGCCATGCACCAGCTGCATCTCACCGATGCCGCCATTGACGGCTTCAACG
>CAZEEQ010000011.1:0-94640 GCA_964511255.1 uncultured Paraperlucidibaca sp. | reverse complement strand
GCTGACCAACAAGTACGCCGAAGGCTATCCGGGCAAGCGTTACTACGGCGGCTGCGAGTATGTTGATGTCATCGAGCAGCTGGCGATCGACCGCGCCAAGCAGCTGTTCGGCGCCGACTACGCCAACGTCCAGCCGCACGCTGGTTCGCAGGCCAACAGCGCGGTCTTCCTGGCCCTGCTCAGCGCCGGTGATACCGTGCTCGGCATGTCGCTGGCCCACGGCGGCCATCTGACCCACGGTGCCAAGGTCAACTTCTCAGGCAAGAACTACAACGCCGTGCAGTACGGCCTCGACACCGCCACCGGTCTCATCGACTACGACGAAGTCGAGCGCCTGGCGGTCGAGCACAAGCCGAAGATGATCATCGCCGGCTTCTCCGCCTACTCGCAGGTCCTCGACTTCCCGCGCTTCCGCGCCATCGCCGACAAGGTGGGTGCCTATCTGTTCGTGGACATGGCGCATGTCGCCGGTCTGGTCGCCGCCGGTGTCTACCCGAACCCGGTGCCGTTCGCTGATGTCGTCACCACGACCACGCACAAGACGCTGCGCGGCCCGCGCTCCGGTCTGATCCTGGCCCGTGCCAACGAAGAGATCGAGAAGAAGCTGAATTCGGCCGTGTTCCCGGGCAACCAGGGTGGCCCGCTGATGCATGCCATTGCGGCCAAGGCTGTCTGCTTCAAGGAAGCCATGTCGCCGGACTTCGTGACCTACCAGAAGCAGGTCGTGAAGAATGCCCAGACCATGGCGCGCGTGTTCATCGAACGCGGTTTCGATGTCGTCTCCGGCGGCACCGAGAACCACCTGTTCCTGCTCTCGCTGATCAAGCAGGACATCACCGGCAAGGATGCCGACGCCGCCCTCGGCCGTGTCGGCATCACCGTCAACAAGAATGCCGTGCCGAACGACCCGCGCTCGCCGTTCGTGACCTCGGGCATCCGTATCGGTACGCCGGCGGTGACCACGCGCGGCTTCAGCGAAGCCGATTGCGCCGAGCTGGCCGGCTGGATCGCGGATGTCGTCACCGGTCTCCAGGGCAACCCGGCTGGCGATGCGGCGGTCGAAGCCGCCGTTGCCGCCAAGGTCAAGGCGATCTGTGCCCGTTACCCGGTTTACGCCGCCTGATGTCACTGCCTGCGGCCGCTCCTCGTGAGCAGGCTGCAGGCGGGTTTCACGAAAGCCGGCCGGTCAGGGGCTTGCTTTCGCGGCGGTCCCCGTCATATTCACTGTTGTTGACGAAACACAGGGTGGTTCTTTGCGATGCATTGTCCTTTCTGCAAGGCGGAAGACACCAAGGTAATCGACTCGCGTCTGGTTGCCGAAGGCGACCAGATCCGGCGCCGGCGTGAGTGCACATCCTGCGGTGAGCGTTTCACGACGTTCGAGACTGCCGAGCTGGTCATTCCCCGCGTCATCAAATCCGATGGCACGCGTCAGCCCTTCGATGAAGGCAAGCTGCGCTACGGCATGTTGCATGCGCTACAGAAGCGTCCGGTCAGCATGGACCGCATCGATGCCGCCCTCAATCACATCCTTCATCGTCTGCGCGCCACCGGCGAGCGCGAGGTCAAGTCGCGCCTGATCGGCGAGCTGGTCATGGCCGAGCTCAAACAGCTGGATTCCGTGGCCTACGTTCGTTTTGCCTCGGTTTATCGCGACTTCCAGGACGTCAATGCCTTCCGCGCCGAAATCGACAGTCTCGATGAGGCGGAGGCTGGCGGCAGCCGCGGCTCAGATGGCGGAGCGCAGGTCGAGTGACCATCCCGGCTTTCTCCGCCGCCGATCAGACGCACATGGCCGAGGCCCTGCGTCTGGCCGCGCGCGGGCGTTACAGCACGCACCCGAATCCGCGTGTCGGCTGCCTGATCGTGCGTGATGGCGAGGTCATCGGGCGGGGCTTTCATGTCCGCGCCGGTGAACCGCATGCCGAAGTCCATGCCCTGCGCGCTGCCGGCGAACGCGCCCGTGGCGCCACGGCGTACGTCACCCTCGAACCCTGTGCCCATCATGGCCGCACGCCACCCTGTGCCGATGCGCTGGTGGCGGCCGGTGTCGCCCGCGTGGTGGTGGCAGCGCCCGATGCCAATCCGCTGGTTGCCGGGCAGGGCCTGAGTCGCCTGCGTGCGGCCGGCATCACGGTTGATGCCGGTCTGCTCCAGGCCGAGGCCGAGGCCCTCAATGCCGGCTTTCTGCGGCGGATGGCCGGTGGTCTGCCCTGGGTGCGCGTCAAGGTCGCTGTCAGTCTCGATGGCCGTACCGCCATGGCATCGGGCGAGTCCCAGTGGATCACCGGAAGCGATGCCCGCCGGGATGTCCAGCGCTGGCGTGCGGCCAGCAGCGCCATCATCACCGGGATCGGCACCGTGCGCGCCGATAACCCGGCGCTGACGGTGCGCCCCGAGCTCTGGCGGCGCCCCGGCGAGCTGGTGCCGACCCAGCAGGGAGAAGGTGACGTCCCGGTCAGCGACGAGATTCGCCAGCCCCTGCGTGTGGTCCTTGATTCTGCCCTGCGTCTGGCACCTGATGCCTTGCTGCTGCATGTGCCGGGTGAGACCCTGGTGGTGACCACACTGGATGGCGATCTGCGTGACGATGAGCTGATCGCTGCCTTGCAGGTGGTGGACCCGGCCCGCGCCGAGCGCGCCCGTACCCTGCGCGATGCCGGTGCGGATCTGCTTGGTCTGCCGGCCGCTGCGCATGGCCGCCCCGAACTGCGTGCCCTGCTGCGACACCTCGCCGAAGCGGGCTGCAACGAAGTTCTGGTCGAGGCCGGTGCCGGTGTTGTCGGCAGCTTTCTGGCCGATGGCCTGGTGGATGAGCTGGTGCTGTATCAGGCGCCAACGCTGCTGGGCTCCAGCGCCCGCCCGCTGGCCGACTGGCCGCTGGCGCTCATGGCCGATCAGCAGCGCCTGAGGGTGACCGATCTGCGGCGCCTGGGCGATGATATCCGGCTGATTTTGCGACCTGATTTTGCGGGCTGAGCTGGCGTAAGCTGTCAGGCAGCAGACACATAACGAGGAAAAGGCATGTTCACAGGCATCATCGAGGCAGTCGGCACGGTCCGCCGCATGGAGCCGCGCGGCGGCGACCTGCGTCTGACCGTGACGGTCGGCAAGCTCGACATGGCTGACGTCAAGCTTGGCGACTCGATCGCCACCAACGGCGTCTGCCTGACCGTGGTCGAGCAGGGCAGCGACTGGTATGTCGCGGATGTCTCGCGCGAAACCGTGCAGCGTTCGACGCTGGCGGGTTTCAAGGTCGGTCAGCGCGTCAATCTGGAAAAGGCGCTGACACCGACCACCCGGCTCGGCGGCCATCTCGTCAGCGGCCATGTCGACGGCATCGGCGAGGTGCTCTCGGTGACACCGGATGCGCGCTCGATCCGCTATCGCATCAAGGCCCCTGACGAGCTGGCCCGCTACATCGCGGAAAAGGGCTCGATCACCACCGACGGCATCAGCCTGACGGTGAATGCCATCGATGGCGCGGTCTTTGATCTCAACATCGTGCCGCATACGGTGCAGGAAACGAACATTGGGGAGTGGGCACCGGGCGTGCGTCTCAACCTGGAAGTCGATATCCTCGCGCGTTACCTGGAGCGTTTGCTGCTCGGTGAGCGGGCGGCGCAACCCGGTTCGGGCGGAGCGACGGGCGGCATCACGCTGTCGTTCCTGGCGGAGTACGGCTACGGCAAGGCGTGAGGTCATCATGCACCAGCCATGGGGATTGATGCGGGCGGGGCTGCTGCTCCTGCTCGCCGGCAGCAGCGCCAGTGCCATGGCGGCAGTCGATTTTGCCGCCGAGCGCGAGGAGCGCTTCATGCAGGCTTGCATGAGCGATGCCACCGTGGCTGCCGGGCAGCGTCAGGCGCTGTGTGCCTGTTTGCGTGACGAATTTGCGTATGGTGGACAGACCAGTTTCGGTCTCACCGATGTACTGGCGCTGGAAGTGCGCCAATGGGAGGCGCCTGACCGGCGCCTGCCGAGAGACAGTCTGGGACAGGAGATCCGCCGTATCCGGCAGGCCTGTCTGAAGTCGCTGACCGGGCTGCGCCCGGCGGCGCAATGACGATTCCGATAGCCGAATTTGCAGAGAAGAATGCAGGCATGAAACTGAATACCGTGGAAGAGCTGATCGAAGATATCCGCCTCGGCAAAATGGTCGTGCTGATGGATGACGAAGACCGTGAGAACGAAGGCGACATCATCATGGCCGCCTCGCATTGCCGTCCCGAGGACATCAACTTCATGGCCCGCCATGCGCGTGGCCTGATCTGCATGCCGATGACGCGCGAGCGCTGCCAGCAGCTGGATCTGCCGCTGATGGTGCAGAGCAATGGCTCCGGTTTCGGCACCAAGTTCACGGTGTCAATCGAGGCCGCGACCGGCGTGACGACCGGCATTTCGGCCGCCGACCGCGCGCGGACGGTGCAGGCTGCCGCCGCGCGTGACGCCAAGGCCAGCGACATCGTGCAGCCGGGCCACATTTTTCCGCTCATGGCCGAGCCGGGTGGCGTGCTGCACCGCGCCGGTCACACCGAAGCCGCCTGTGACCTGCCGCGTCTGGCCGGTCTCGAGCCGGCGGGCGTGATCTGCGAGATCATGAATGAGGACGGCACGATGGCGCGCCGTCCCGACCTCGAGAAATTCGCCGAGGCGCATGGCCTCAAGATCGGTACCATCGCTGACCTGATTCACTACCGTGTGGTCAACGAGAAAACCGTGCACTGCGAGACGCGCAAGACGCTGCCGACCGAGTACGGCGACTTCCAGTTGCATGTCTATCGTGAGGCCGGCAATGACGGTGTGCATTTGGCGCTGGTCAAGGGCAAGCTCGGCGCCGGCATCACGCCGAGCGTGCGCGTGCATGCGGTCAATGCCCTGCGCGATCTGCTGCATGCCCGCTACAACGGTCGTATCGGCTGGAACCTGCAGAAGAGCCTGAAGGCCATCAGCGAGGCTGAATCCGGCGTACTGGTGCTGCTCGGCCAGGACTACAAGGCGCGCGACATGATCGAACACATCGAGGATTTCTTCTCCTCGCGTTCGCGCCCGGCAGAAGCCGCCGGCATGTACCGCACCATCGGTGTCGGCTCGCAGATCCTGCGTGATCTCGGTGTGACCCAGATGCGTCTGCTCAGCTCGCCGCTGAAGTTCAATGCGCTCTCCGGCTTCGGCCTGGAGATTGTCGAATACCTCGCGACGGAATGACCCGTCGCGCTCCCCGAATACTGAACGAGGAACTACCTGATGAGCCAGATCAAGACCCTGGAAGGCAACTTCCAAAACGCTGATGCCCGCTACGCCATTGCCGTCGGCCGTTTCAACAGCTTTGTCGTCGAGTCGCTGCTCGATGGCGCCATCGACACCCTCAAGCGCCATGGTGTCAGCGAGAGCAACATCACCATCATCCGCGTGCCGGGTGCCTGGGAGCTGCCGCTGATCGCGCAGAAGCTGGCCGAGTCCGAGAAGTACGATGCCATCATCGCCCTCGGCGCCGTGATCCGTGGCGGCACGCCGCACTTCGATTTCGTGGCCGGTGAATGTGCCAAGGGTCTTGGCGTGGTGTCGCTGGACTCCGGTCTGCCGGTCAGCTTCGGTGTGCTCACCGTCGACTCCATCGAACAGGCCATCGAGCGCTCCGGCACCAAGGCCGGCAACAAGGGCTCGGATGCCGCTCTGGTCGCGATCGAAATGATCTCGGTCCTGAAGGCAGTAGGTTAAGCGCGTGACACAGGCGAATGGTTTGAACCCCTCGGCACGCCGGAAAGCCCGGCGCTTCGCCTTGCAGGGATTGTATGAGTGGCAGCTCTCGGGCAATCCGGCCTACGAGATCGAGGCGC
Source organism: uncultured Paraperlucidibaca sp. (assembly GCA_964511255.1). GTDB lineage: Bacteria > Pseudomonadota > Gammaproteobacteria > Pseudomonadales > Moraxellaceae > Perlucidibaca. The sequence goes on along the minus strand of CAZEEQ010000011.1, from coordinate 88,800 downwards.
GTTATCGCGTCGAGAACGCCATGCACAAGGTCGACCTGGATTACTTCCATGAGCTGCTGCACCGCATCCCGGTCGAGGCCGACGCGCTCGATGCGTTGTTCACGCCGCTGCTGGATCGCGCCTTGGGCTCACTGGATCCGGTGGAGCTGGCGACACTGCGTATTGGCACCTACGAGCTCAAGCATCGTTTCGATGTGCCTTACCGCGTGGTGATCAACGAAGGGATCGAGCTGGCCAAGACCTTTGGCGCGGCCGAGTCGCACAAGTACATCAACGGCATTCTCGACCTGCTCGCGGCTGAGCTGCGCAAGCACGAGCGCAACTGAAGCCGGATCAGCGTGCCGTCGCATGGCGCAGGAGGCGGGCATGGCGCTGGATGAGTTCGGTCTGATCCGGCGTTACTTTGCCCGCGCCGGCAGTGCCGCTCAGCACGGTGTACCGCCGGTCCGTTTGGGCATTGGCGATGATGCGGCACTGCTGGATCTGCCTCCGGGCGAAACGCTGGCCGTCACCACCGACACCCTGGTGGCAGGCCGCCACTTCCCCTGCGATGCTTTGCCATTCGATATCGGCTGGAAGGCGCTGGCGGTCAATCTCTCCGATCTTGCCGCCATGGGCGCGCGCCCGGTCGCTGTGACCCTGGCCCTGACACTGCCCGAGGCGGACGAGGCCTGGCTGGCCGCGTTCGCGGACGGTTTCTTCACCCTCGCCGATGCCCATGGCGTACCTCTGATCGGCGGTGACACCACCCGCGGCCCGCTCAGTCTCACGGTCACCGCGCTGGGGGCTGTGCCGCCGGCGCAGGCCTTGCGGCGCGATGGCGCGCGGGCCGGTGACCGTCTCTTTGTGTCCGGCGCGCTCGGTGATGCCGGCCTTGGCCTGGCCCTGGCGCTGCAGCAGCCCTTGGCGTGGCCAGGCGATCTCCCGCTCGCGCACCGCAGCCATGCCCTGAGCCGGCTGCACCGTCCGACGCCCCGCCTGGCGCTGGGCCTGGCCTTGCGCCCGCTCGCCACTGCCGCCATGGATATCTCGGATGGCCTGGCTCAGGATTTGGGGCATCTGCTGCAGGCCTCCGGTCTGGGCGCCACGTTGCAGGTGGACCAGTTGCCGCTTTCCCCGGCATTGCATTGCCTCGCAACGCAGGGCGGTGCCGTACAGCGGCAGGTGATGTCCTGGGCGCTGTCGGCGGGTGATGACTATGAGCTGCTGTTCAGCGTTCCTCCGGATCGTCTGCGGGCCCTGGGCAAGCTGTCCCGTGATCTGGCGCTGCCGCTGACCGAGGTCGGGATGCTGACGGCAGAGGCCGGCCTGCGTCTGCGCTGGCAGGACGAGCCCTGGCGGTACGGGGCGGGGGCCGGATATCGCCACTTCTCCTGATGCCGGCAGTCGCTGACGGGGTGACTTGACCCGGATGGCGCGCCTTGGGAGCATGCTCTGCCTGCCCTGTCCTCAATCGACTCTGGAATCCTCATGTCTGACAAGACCCCGCTGTCACAGTTGCCGAAGCTGCCGCTCTGGCTCTCGCTGCCGGCGTTCGGCCTGGGGTCCGGCTACAGCCCCAGGGCGCCCGGGACACTGGGCTCGCTGGTGGCTGTGATTCTGTTTGCCGGTCTGGCGGCGTTGCCGCTGCCGCTCTACATCGCGGTGATCTGCCTGTCGGCGGTGGCCGGCATCGGTATCTGCCATGCCGCTGCCGAGCGCATGGGCGTGCATGACCACGGCGGTATCGTCTGGGACGAGTTCGTCGGTCAGTGGATCGCGTTGCTGCCCCTGGTGCCGGTGGCGCTCTGGGATACTCGGACGCTGCTGGCAGTGGCCATCGGCTTCGGCCTTTTCCGGCTCTTCGATATCTGGAAGCCCTGGCCGGTTCGCTGGGCCGATCACAAGGTCGACGGCGGCTTCGGCATCATGCTGGATGATTTGATTGCCGGCGCCATGGCGGCGACCGTGCTCTGGCTGGTGCTGCCGCTGCTGCCCTGAAACGGCCGGGTTCCGCGGCCGGACACAGCATTCCCCGCTGGCGTCCCGCTCTTGGTACAATTCCGCCCCCGATCATTCCGGAGCTTGCCCGGTGTCATTTGATTTTGTAGCCGCTTCACGCCTGCCGACCCGTTTCGGTGAGTTCGGCATTCATGCCTTCGAAGATACCGAGACCGGCAAGGAGCATGTCGCGCTCAGCATGGGCCGGTTTGACGATGGCGACGCGGTGCTTGCCCGCGTCCATTCCGAATGCCTGACCGGGGACGGTTTTGGCAGCCTGCGCTGCGATTGCGGTCCGCAACTGGAGGCCGCCATGCGCCAGATCGCTGCCGCTGGTCGTGGTGTCATCCTGTATCTGCGTCAGGAAGGTCGTGGCATTGGCCTGGTCAACAAGATCCGCGCTTATGCCCTGCAGGATGCCGGCGCTGATACCGTCGAGGCCAATGAGCAGCTCGGTTTCGATGCCGATCTGCGCGAGTACGCCATGTGCGAGGATATGCTGCGCCATCTCGGTATCCGCAAGGTGCGCCTGCTCACCAACAACCCCAAGAAAGTCGCTGCACTGGAAGCTCACGGCATTGAAGTGGCTGAGCGCGTGCCCCTGATCACGGGGCTCAATCCGCACAACGAAGGCTATATGCAGACCAAGACCGACAAGATGGGCCATATGCTGCCCGGCGAGTCGGAGGAACGCTGAACCATGACGACGGCGGCCAGTCCGGATGACCTGCCGCCGCTGCCCGTGAGCTTCTGGCTGGCCTTCCGTTTCTGGCTCAGGCTCGGCTTCATCAGCTTTGGCGGCCCGGCGGGGCAGATCGCCATCATGCATCAGGAGCTGGTCGAGCGCCGGCGCTGGATATCCGAGCGCCGCTTCCTGCATGCCCTCAACTACTGCATGGTCCTGCCGGGTCCGGAAGCACAGCAGCTGGCGACCTATATCGGCTGGCTGATGCATCGCAGCTGGGGCGGCATGGTGGCTGGCGCGCTGTTCGTGCTGCCCTCCCTGATCATGCTCATCCTGCTGTCATGGCTCTACATCGCCCTCGGCGACGTACCGCTGGTGGCGGGGCTGTTTTACGGCATCAAACCGGCGGTCACCGCCATCGTGCTGCAGGCCGCTTACCGGATAGGCGGACGCGCGCTGAAGAACCGGACGTTATGGGCGATCGCGGCGCTGTCGTTTGTCGCCATCTTTGCGCTCCATGTGCCTTTTCCGCTGATCGTACTGGCGGCCGCGCTGGCCGGTTATGCCGGCGGGCGTTTCGCGCCCGAGCAATTCCGCACGGGCGGCGCTGGTCATGGCGTACGCGGCGCATCGTTCGGCCGCGCCCTCATTGATGACGATACCCCGACGCCTGAGCATGCCCGTTTTTGCTGGCGCCGCCTGTGGCGTATCGTGCTCATCGGCGCGCTGCTCTGGTCGCTGCCCATGGTGCTGCTGAGCGCCTGCTATGGCTGGGATCACACCCTCACCCAGATGGGCTGGTTCTTCACCAAAGCGGCCCTGCTGACCTTCGGGGGTGCCTATGCCGTGCTGCCTTATGTCTATCAGGGGGCTGTCAGTCATTACGGCTGGCTGAGCGGGACGCAAATGATCGATGGCCTGGCGCTGGGCGAGACCACACCGGGGCCGCTGATCATGGTGGTGGCCTTTGTCGGTTTTGTCGGGGGCTACCTCAAGGCATTTCTCGGTCCTGACAACCTGTTCCTGGCGGGAGCGCTGGCGGCGTGTGTGGTGACCTGGTTCACGTTCCTGCCGTCCTTTCTGTTCATTCTGGCCGGCGGCCCGCTGGTGGAGGGCACGCATCATGAGCTCAGGTTCACGGCGCCGTTGACAGCCATCACGGCGGCGGTGGTCGGCGTCATCCTCAATCTCGCGGTGTTTTTCGGTTACCACGTGCTCTGGCCACAGGGGCTGGCCGGATCTGTCGATGCCGTCTCGGCGTTGATTGCGCTGGCGGCGGCCGTGGCGCTGTTCCGCTACCAGTGCCATGTCATCCATGTTATTGCTGCCTGTGCAATCGCCGGTCTGCTGGTCAGCCTCGTTTTTCCGGGGCTGCTGCCGCCATGAGCCGACAGCGCCCGGCAGCATGCATCAATAAATCAGGAGTGATGTGACATGAAGACACTGAAGGTGGTGGCGATCTGCGGCAGTCTGCGCCAGCTGTCGACCAATATGGGTCTGTTGCGGTATGCCCGCGCGAATGCACCCGAGGGCATGCATATTGAAATCGCCGACCTCTCGGAGGTGCCGTTCTACAACGCCGACATTCGCGAGAAGCCGGCGGCGGTGGTCAGGCTGCTGAGTCAGCTTGAGCAGGCAGATGCCTTGCTGCTGGGCTGTCCCGAATACAACTACTCGCTCGCGCCGGCGCTCAAGAACGCGCTCGACTGGGCGTCGCGGGAGCCTGACAACCGCCTGCTGGCGGGCAAACCGGCCGCCATCATGGGGTCGGGCGGCGGCATGGGCACGTCACGCGCTCAGTATCATCTGCGCCAGGTCTCGGTTTACCTCGACCTGCGCCTGCTCAATAGGCCCGAGGTGTTCTGCAATGCCTTTGCCGGCACCTTCGATGCCGACAGCAACCTGACCGATGAGCGGACCCAGAAGCTTATCGTGCAGCAGCTGGCGGCTCTGCAGGCCTGGGCTAAGCAGCTGAGCTGAGGCCGGACCCGGACTGGCCGGCAGCGGCGGGCGTCAGCAGCAGGTAGAGCAGCGGGCCGAAAGAGCCCGCGAGCAGGGTGATGACGACGAAAGGCCAGGGATTGCGGCCATGCTGGCGCGCATTCTGCACCATCCATCCGATGATCAGCAGGGCGCTGATGACCAGATCGGCCAGAATCTGCGCGGTGGCGGCATTGGCCAAGCCGGCCTGCCAGAGACCGAGATAGCCATAGTGCCAGAGCACCCAGGCGGAAAAAGTGCCGAAAACGGCCAGTACGATGATCAGCAGAGGTTTCGAGAGCCGCATGGTGTGTCTCCGGTGGTTTCAGTTCATCCCACCTTGCCCTTGGCTGCGGGGTGAAACAATTACGCCGCAGGTAATGGCGGTGACCGGCCAGGGCTGTTGAAATGGTCGTCAGTCAAGGGGGTGGTCATGACCATGAGCGCTGAGCGCACACAGGGGTTCGCCGGCCTGCTTCGCCACTGGCGCAAGCAGCGCCGCCTCAGTCAGCTGGATCTGGCGCTGCAGTCCGAAGTGTCACAGCGGCATCTCAGTTTTCTCGAGTCGGGTCGTGCCAGACCCAGCCGGCAAATGGTGCTGCAGCTCACCGAGTCGCTGGAGCTGCCATTGCGTGAGCGCAATTACCTGCTGACCGCCGCTGGCTTTGCCTCGGCCTACTCCTGGCAGGGGCTGGCGGACGAGGACATGCAACCGGTGCGTCAGGCGCTGGATCTGCTGCTGACGCACCACGAGCCCTATCCGGCGCTGGTGGTCGACAGCGAGTGGAACCTGGTCATGGCCAATGCCGGGATCCCGCGCCTGTTCGCGCTGATCGGGGAGATAGATGAGATCTGGCGCAAGGTCTGCCCTGACGGACGTCCCAATGTGCTCAAGATGACTTTTCATCAGGACGGTCTGCGGCCTTACATCGAGAACTTCGACGAGCTCGCACCGCATATCCTCAACCGCACGCACCGCGAGGCGTCGGTGCATCCCGGGCTGCACGCGCTGATCGACGAGATCATGAGCTACCCGGATATGCCCAGTCGCTGGGCGTTTCCCGACTATTCGGCGCCGAGTGTGCCCTTGCTGATGATGCGTCTGCGGATGGGCGATCTGCGCATGGCCCTGTTTTCGACCCTGACCACTTTTGGGACCGCTCAGGATGTCACCACGGATGAGCTGCGCGTGGAGAGTTTCTTCCCGGCAGATGAAGCCTCCGCGCACCTGCTGCGCAACCTGCCGGATCCTGCGCCAAGGGCGTAATGCCTGCCCAACCGGCCGCGTGATCGTTCATAATCGCAGGCCATGTGCCGGCCTCGGTGGCCGCTCACGACATTGCTGCAGGTGGATTCTTGAACAGCGCCATGTTTTTCATTTTCTTCTTCACGCCGGCGATCATCGCGGTTTCGGTGATTTTCTGGGCCTGGCTGGCGGCTTTTCTCACCGCCTTCGGCAACCGCCAGTGGTTCTGGGGAATCGCCATTTTCCTGATGTTGCCGCTGTTGCTGCCGTACAGCTTCATTCAGGGCGAGACGGCCAGCTATCCGCGTCGTCTGCTGCTGATTGCGCTGGGGCTGCTGTTGCTGCCGCTTGCCTATGCCGCGCTCAATGGCTGGTTTGCCCCGGGCGCGATGCCGCCGCCCTTGCCGCTGCCGGCTCCCCGCGCCTGAGTCGGCTGGCTGCGCGACTCACGGCGTCGAGCCGAATACCTGGGTCCAGTAGAGGCCGTAGTCATCGTTTGAGACGGCAATCGCGACGCCGGTTTCCTGCAGCCGGCAGTCGAGCATATGGGTCCGGTGAGCCGGGCTGTCCAGCCAGCCTCTGACGGCCTCGCTCGCGCCCATGCGACCGGCGGCGAGATTCTCGGCCGCCATCTGATAGGGATAACCAACGGCCTCCAGGCGTTCAGCCAGTGGCATGCCCCGGCTGTCCTCATGTCTGAGGTAGTGGTGTTCCGCCATGTCGGCGCTTTGGCGCCTGGCGACTTCCATCAGCTCGCTGCTGATCTGGAGATCCCCGCATCCGGCCTGACGGCGAGCGCTGTTGACCAGCGTGATGACCTGTCGGGAGAGGCCGTGTTCCGTTTGTCCGGCCGGTGCCGCCGGCAGGCTCTGGCTGCTCGCCAGCAGCAGTGCCCACAGCAGCGGCCGGTTGGTTTTCATGTCTGTGGCTGTTGCAGGCGCAGACGGATGGAGGCGGCGATGCCGGCGGCATCCAGTCCGCATTCGGCCAGCATTTCAGCCGGCGAAGCGTGCTCGATGAAGGCATCGCGAATGCCGAGGTGCAGCACCGGCGCGACGACTCCGGCGGCGCTGAGGAACTCGCTGACAGCCGAGCCGGCGCCACCGGCGATGGCATGCTCCTCCACGGTCACCAGCAGGTCGTGGCGGGCGGCGAGTTCACGCACCAGGTCTTCATCCAGCGGCTTCACGAAACGCATGTCGGCGACCGTGGCACGGACCACGCCGGCGTCAGCCAGGTTGTCCGCCGCCTGCAGGGCTTCACTGAGGCGAGCCCCGAAATTCAGGATGGCGACGCGCTCGCCGTGGCGGCGGATCACGCCTTTGCCCAGCGGCACGGCCTGCAGCGTGCGGTCGATGACGGCACCGGGGCCGGTGCCGCGCGGGTATCGCACAGCAGCCGGGCCGGGGAAGTGATAGGCGGTGTTGAGCAGCAAACGGCATTCGTTCTCGTCGCTGGGCACGGCGATCACCATGTGCGGGATGCAGCGCAGATAGGCGATGTCGTAGGCGCCGGCATGGGTCGGACCGTCTTCGCCGACAAGGCCGGCACGGTCGAGGCCAAAGGTAACGTCGAGATTCTGCAGGGCGACATCGTGCACGAGCTGGTCATAGCCGCGCTGCAGGAAGGTCGAGTAGATCGCCACCACCGGCTTCAGGCCTTCGCAGGCGAGACCGGCGGCGAAGGTCACGGCATGCTGCTCGGCGATCGCGACATCGTGATAGCGCTCGGCGTATTCATGCGCAAAGCGCACCATGCCCGAGCCTTCGCACATGGCGGGGGTGATGCCGACGAGACGGACATCCTGACCGGCCATGTCGCAGAGCCAGTCGCCGAAGACATCGGAGTACTTCTTCTTCGGCGCGCTCGGCGCCGACACCACGGTGCTGGTGCGCTGCGCCGCCGGCGCAATCTTGGTGATGGCGTGATAGCCGATGGGGTCGGCCTCGGCCGGCGCGAAGCCCTTGCCCTTGGTGGTGAACACATGCAGCAGCTGCGGGCCTTTGGCGTTGCGCAGGTTGTCGATGGTCAGCACCAGCTCTTCAAGGTTGTGCCCGTCGATGGGGCCGACATAGTTGAAGCCAATGGACTCGAACAGCGCGCCGGGCGAGTCGGTGACCAGGGTTTTCATGCTTTCTTCGGTGCGACGCGCGAAATTCATCGCGGTCGGCATCGACTGCAGAACACGCTTGCCGCCCTCGCGGATGGCGATATAGCTCTTGCTCGCCCAGATGCGCGAGAAGTAGTTCGACAGGCCGCCGACCGCCTTCGAGATCGACATCTGGTTGTCGTTGAGGATGACCAGCATGTTGGCGTTCTGGTGCGCGGCGTCGTTGAGCGCCTCAAAGGCCATGCCGGCGGTCATGGCACCATCACCGATGACCGCGACGACCTTGCGGTGGCTGCCGGTGAGCTGGGCCCCGCGTGCCATCCCCAGCGCCGCGGAGATCGAGGTCGAGGAGTGGCCGACGCCGAAGGTGTCGTACTCGGACTCTTCACGACGCGGGAAGGCAGCGAGGCCATCCTTCTGGCGGATGCCGAGCATCTCTTCCTTGCGGCCGGTCAGGATCTTGTGCGGATAGGCCTGATGGCCGACATCCCAGACCAGTCGATCAGACGGTGTGTTGTAGACATAGTGCAGGGCAATGGTCAGTTCCACGACGCCCAGGCCGGCGCCGAAGTGGCCGCCAGTCTGGCCGGTGCACCACAGCAGGTATTCGCGCAGTTCACGCGCCAGCTCGGGGAGGGCATCTTCAGGCAGTTCGCGCAGCTTGTCCGGCGTCGGCACCTGGTCCAGGAGCGGCGTATGCGGGCGGCTGAGCGGAATCTCGTGGAACATCAATCAATCATCCTGACGCGGAGTACGGGAATTATACCTGTGCCGGGGCAGCGCTGCTCAAGCTAGTGATCGCGCGCCATCAGGAAACGTGCAAGTTCACGCAAGGGCTCGGCTTCACTGCCGAAGACCGCCAGGGCGGCCAGCGCCTCTTCATTCAGGCTGTGTGCCAGGCGCTGCGCCGCTTCCAGCCCGAGCAGGGCGGGATAGGTCGACTTTTCCAGGGCTTCGTCGGCGCCGGCCTGCTTGCCGAGCACCGCGGTGTCGCCGATGACATCCAGCACATCATCCTGCACCTGGAAGGCGAGACCCAGCCGGTCGGCATAGCGGTCGAGCGCATCCAGCGTGGTCTGGTCGGCGCCGGCTGCGAGGGCGCCGAGCGCCACGGCACTGCGGATGAGCGCGCCGGTTTTGTGGCGATGCACGGCTTCCAGCGGCGCCAGCGCCAGCCGGCGGCCTTCGGCGGCGAGATCGAGCTGCTGGCCGACGACCATGTCGAAGGCGGCTTCGGCCAGGCGCGCGGTCTGGGCAGCGCGTACAGCGGCCGAGCGCGGGCTGGCGGCGAGACTGCGGAAGGCCAGGGCTTGCAGGGCATCACCGGCGAGCAGGGCAGTGGCCTCGTCGAACTGGCGGTGGCAGGTCGGTTGGCCGCGCCGCAGGTCATCATCGTCCATGCAGGGCAGGTCATCATGCACCAGCGAATAACCGTGGATGCACTCGACCGCGATCGCGGCACTGTCCGCGTCGCCCCAGCTGCCACCGGCTGCCAGACAGGCGCCCCAGGCCAGTGCCGGACGCACACGCTTGCCGCCGTTCTGCATGGCATAGGCGATGGCATCGATCAGACGGCGGTCGAGGTGATTCTGCTGCGCCAGGCATTCGGCGAAGATCGGCGGGAAGTGCGCCTGGGCATCTTGCAGCAGCGCGGGCATGGCGAGGGGCACGGGGTCAGGCATCGTCGCGGGTCGGCGTGAAAGGCTGGCTGTCGATGCGGCCATCGGCACGCGCCAGCAGCAGTTGCACCTTCTGTTCGGCCTGATCCAGCGCCTGCTGGCACTGACGGGTGAGCTGCACGCCCGACTCGAAGGCTTGCAGCGCCTCTTCCAGCGACAGCTCGCCACCTTCCAGGCGATGCACCTGCTGCTCCAGCTCAGCCAGCGCCTTTTCGAAGTCCAGCGGGCTGTCATGGCTTGTGGGGGTGTTCTTCGCGGTTGTCATCGCAGCACTCCGGGCATCCTGAGCGCGAACGGTAGCCGCTGCCGTGGCGACGGTCAACGACGCGGGCCATGCGGTTTTCCGGCCGCCGTCAGGACAGATGGCCGGGATGGCCTCAGATCGCGACGCGGAAACCGATCACAAGCCCCCGGCCCGGTGCCGGCGCATCGTCCTTGATGAACGAGGTCGAGCGCCGGATGTCGTCATCCAGCAGGTTGTTGCCACGCAGGAACAGCGAGGCCTCGCGATCAAGCGGCAGGCGGTAGTTGAGGTCGGCATTGAGCAGGTTGTAACCGCTGGTACGGGTTTCCAGCGCCGCGATACGATCCTGCGCGCTGGCATGTGTGAAGCTCAGGTTGGCGGCAAAGCGCTGATAGTGCCCGTGCAGGCTGACGCCGTAGCGGGTCGGCGTGATGCGGGGCAGGTTGCGGCCGCCGGTGACACTGGCCTCGTCGAGCTGGCCGCGCACGCTGTCGGTGAAGACGCGGGTGCTGAGCAGCACCGGCCCATCCGGCAGGATGGCGTAGGTCGCTGCGGCTTCATAGCCGTGGAAGCGGGCGTCGGCCTGGCGATAGTCGGCCAGCAGAAACTCGCCGGCGGGATCGATCACGCCAACGTCATCGACACGATCAGCGCTGCCGTCGCCATTGCCATCGACTTCGCTCAGGTAGATATAGTCCTTGACCTGCTTGTAGAACACGCTGCCTTCGAGGCTGATCCGGCCCTGATGGTGATCAATGCCGATATCGATATCATTCGCGCGCTCCTTGCGGATGCCATTGTTGCCGCGCTCGAAGGTGGCGGTGGCGGCATGCGGACCATTGGCGTAAAGCTCCTCGGCCGCCGGTGTGCGCTCGGCATGGGTGACCGTGGTTTTGAAGTGGGTGTCCGGGCCGAGGTCGAAGATGCTGCCAGCCGAATAGCTGAGCGGACGGAAGCGGCGACCCGGATGGCCGGCCTCTGGGTCGTAGCGGCTTTGCTCGGCGCGCGCGCCGAATTCGATCTTGCCGAAAGCAGTCTTCTTTTCTTCAACCAGAAAAATGCCGGTGGTATGGCTCTTCACAGGCGGGACGTAGGCTTCGTCGCCCATCGCGGAAAAGTCACGATAGCCACCCTGGAGGCCCAGGACGCCACGAAAGCCGGCGATGGTCTTGTGTACGGCTTCGACCCTGGCCTGGTACTGATCATTCTCGAAACGGGTGCCCGGCGTGACGGCATCTTCGTATTCGGTGTGCTGGTAGCGCGAGTTGCCGACGCGCAGTCGCAGTGAATCCAGGCCGGCTCCCGGGTTGCGCACCAGTGCCTGGGCATCGACTCGGGTCTGTTTCATGTCGATGAAGGCCGCTGGCTCGACCGGAAGGCCGTAGCGCGTCTGATACTGACTGATGGCCAGGCCGTAGGCATCACCGGCATCGTTGATGTGACTGTACGAGAGCGCACCGGCATCCAGGCGGGTGTCGCTGTTGGACAGGCGACCACTGCTTCCGCTGCCATCAACACCGGCCTGGCCGGGAATACGGTAGTCGTCGCTGCTGCTGCGGGTGAAGTCGGCATGCAGCTGATGCGGGCCCTGGCCGAGGTTGAGGTCGCCCGAGAGCGAGCGCTCGCCGGCATTGCTCCCGGCGAAGCCTTCCACTAGGCCGTTGAAGCCTTCAGTGACCTCCAGCGGCAAGCGGTTGTCGTTGACATTGACCACGCCGCCGGCGGCGCTGCTGCCATAAAGGAGAGTCGCCGGGCCTTTGATGATTTCGATCTGCTGGGCCTGCAACGGGTTGATGGTGACGGCATGGTCCGGACTGAGGTCGGAGACATCCATGGCGCTGATGCCATTGCTCAGCACCTCGACGCGCGGGCCTGACTGGCCGCGGATGACCGGTCGGCCGGCGCCCAGGCCGAAATCCGTGGTCGAGATGCCCAGCTCCTGCTCCAGGGTCTGGCCGATGGTGCCGCGACGCTTGGCCTGCAACTCCTCGCCGCCGAGCACGACCACGGGTTGTACCAACTGGTCAGCCGTACGTCCGAGCGGACTGGCGGTGACCGTGATCTCCAGCAGCGGTTTGCTCTCCGTGACCGGCTCCGGTTCGGCGGCCAGCAGGCTGCCGCTGCCCAGCAGCAGCGCGGTGAGCGGAAAGTGCAGGCTGAGCGGTTTGCGGTGGCAGGGGGTGCGGGCGGGCATGGCGGGACATCCGGGGAAGCGGTCAATAAGGCCGGGATGATATTGTTATATTATAACGTATGCAAGTTGTGCGACGGAATCAGCGGAACATTCAGCGACCTGGCGCGACTCGCGTTATGATCGCGGTCAACCTGACCTGGGCAAGGGAGTGAGCTGTGGCTGTGTCCAAGATGCGTGATGCCGAGCTGGAAATGATCCGTGAAGATTGCCAGCGCCTGATCAAGAAGGTCTCCTGGGTGTCGGCCGGTGCCGCCGCACTGCCGGTGCCGCTGTTCGACATTGCCGTCGATATCGGCATCCTGATCAAGCTCATTCCCGAGATCAATCGACGCTTCGGGCTGGAGCCCGAACAGATCGAGGCGATGCCGGAAGAGAGTCGTCTGCGCGTCTGGAAGCGCCGTGCCGAGCGCGGCAGCGAGCTGATTGGCATGGTGGTCACGCGGACGCTGATCCAGCGTAGTCTGCAGACCATGGGCACCCGCATCGTCACGCGCCAGGTGACCAAACTCATTCCGCTGGGCGGCCAGATCGTGGCGGCGACACTGGGTTACTGGGTGATGCGCAAGCTGGCCTATCGCCATGTCGATGACTGTTTCGAAGTGGCCATTGCCGCTCGTGATTCACACCCTGTGGGCCGGAGTTCACGTTGATGGAAAAGAAGACCATACCGGCGGCGATCAAGCCGGCAGCGGGCAGCAAGCCTGCGCCTGCCAAGGCGGGCGATCAGGGGCGCCGCTACCGGGGTGTCAGCGAGGAAGTCCGCCGTGCCGAGCGCCGTCAGCGCTTCATCGAGGCCGGTCTGGATGTCTTCGGTGTGCGCGGTTACCACAGCTCTACCGTGCGCAGTATCTGCGCATCCGCCGGGCTGACCGAGCGCTATTTCTACGAGTCCTTTGAGAATAGCGAAGACCTGTTGTGTGCCGTCTATGCCTTTTGCATTCAGCGTCTGCGCGAGCGCGTACTGGCGTCGCTCATTGAGGAGCAGGGTGATATCGAGGCCATGGCCAAGCAGGCGCTCAAAGCTTTCTTCGAGTGCATGCGCGATGACCCGCGGATTGCCCGCCTCCTGTTCGTGGAGGTGCTGGGTGTCAGCGGGCGTGTCGACACCATGTACCGGATGACCGTCGAGGACTTTGCCAATCTGCTGATCCGCATCAGTCAGCCGCTGGTCATGAGTGACCTGCCGCCACCACTGGAAGCCGAACTGATCGCCAACGGTCTGCTCGGTTCGATCATCGCCACCGCATCACGCTGGGTGCTGCTCGGCTTCAATACCCCGATTGATGCCATGGTCATTAATGTCCATGCCATATTTGTCGGCGCTGTGCGGCACCTGGTCAGCGTGGCGGCTGCACATAAAGCATCCGTTTCTGAATAGTGCGTGTGCGGCGCTCCAGATAGCGGGTGTTGCGGTGCTTGTCGTAGAAACGGGGGTTGGGAACCATGGCGGCCAGCCGTGCAGCTTCGCGGGGCGTCAGGCTGGCGGCCGGTTTGCGGAAGTAGTGGCGTGCCGCCGCTTCGGCACCGAATACGCCGTCACCCCACTCGATGACATTCAGATAAATCTCGTAAATGCGCCGTTTGCTCATCATCTTTTCCAGCATGATGGTGATGACGGCTTCCTCGGCTTTGCGCCAGGGCGTGCGCTTGCCGGACAGGAACAGGTTCTTGGCCAGCTGCTGCGAGATGGTTGAGCCCCCGGCGACGATACGTTTCTTTTTCAGGTTTCTTTCCCAGGCGCTTTGCATGCCCTCCCAGTCGAAGCCGTCATGCGCAACGAAGCGCGAGTCCTCGGCGGCCATGACCGAGCGCTTGAGGTGGCGTGAAATCTTTTCGTAGGGCACCCAGCGGTGGTGCAGCTCGGCATCGGCGTCATCGGCCTGCAGGACCGAGAGGCGGGCTGACATGAACGCCGAACGCGAAGGGTTGTGCTCGACCCACCACCAGACATGCCCGAACAGCCACAGCTGGTAGGCCAGTACCAGGGCGGTGGTGATCAGCAGCAAGCGCCAGAACAGCTTCTTCATGCGGGCTTCCTTGCGTGGGCGCCAGGGTGGCCGCCGCGCGGTGGCGGCGCTCAGCCTTCGCGATGGTAATCGACGACGCGTTCGACTTCGGCGCGGGAGCCGAGGATCACCGGCACCCGCTGGTGCAGGCCGGTCGGCGCGATGTCGAGGATGCGCTGACGCCCGGTGCTGGCGGCGCCACCAGCCTGTTCGACCAGCCAGGACATGGGGTTGGCCTCGTACATCAGACGCAGCTTGCCGCCCTTGCTGAATGTCTTGGTATCCAGCGGATACAGGAAGACGCCGCCGCGGGTGAGGATGCGATGCACGTCGGCGACCATGGCTGCGACCCAGCGCATGTTGAAGTCCTTGCCGCGGGCGCCGGTCTTGCCGGCCAGCAGCTCGCCGACATAGTGCTGCACCGGCTCCTCCCAGAGGCGCTGGTTGGACATGTTGATGGCGAACTCCTGGGTCTCGGCCGGGATCGTCATGCCTTCCTGGATCAGCACGAAGTCACCGCTGTCGGGGTCCAGGGTGAAGCTGTCGACGCCATGGCCCAGAGTCAGCACGAGCTGGGTCGATGCGCCGTAGACGGCGTAGCCGGCGGCGACCTGGGCGGTGCCCTTCTGCAGGAACGGGGCGACCTGGGCGGCATCGCTGCCGGCCGGTGCTTCCAGCACCGAGAAGATGGTGCCGACGGGGGCGTTGATGTCGATGTTGGACGAGCCGTCGAGCGGGTCGAACAACAGCAGGAAGCGGCCTTGTGCCTGACCCTGCGGAATCGGGAAGGGGTCATCCATTTCTTCCGAGGCCATGCCGGCCAGGTGGCCGCCACGGACATGGGCATCCAGCAGGATGTCATTGGAGATCACGTCCAGCTTCTTCTGGTCTTCGCCCTGGATATTCGAGCTGCCAGCCTGACCGAGGATGCCGGCGAGCGCACCCCGCTTGAGCGAGGCACTGATCTGGCAGCAGGCGTCGGCGGTGGTTTCCAGGGTCTGGATCAGATCGGCAGCGAGGGTGCCGTGGGCGCGCGACGGGTCACGCAGATAGGCGGCTAAGGTGAGGCCGGACATCGGGGGCTCCTGCAGGCGGATGGTGCCGCCATGATGGCGGCCGTGCTGTGCCGGAGAGTATAGCAGGGGGCTGTCAGGACAGCCCCCTGCATCCGTCAGCGGGCGCGATAGAAGACGTAGTCGGCCTGATAGGTGACGATCTGCTTCTGTCCGGCGACCGCGGCGTTGCAGGGCAGGGCCGGAGCCACACCCTTGTCCGTCTTGAGGCGCTGGATGTAAGTGATTTGATTGAAGGTAGCGCTGCCTTCCGTGGTTTCAGCCTTCACCAGCTGGAGCGGGATACTGCCCGGCTGCGCCGGCGCGACGGCGACCTGCTTGCCTGTCACCTTGCTGCCATCCAGCGCCTCCCAGGTCGGGCCGCCGTAATAACGACCGGCGGGCTTGCCATCGGGGGTCAGCAGCACGGCATTGGGTGCCACAAATGCCCAGGCAAACTGCTCAGGGGCATCCGCCTTGGCGCGGCATTCGTAGGTGATCTCGCCTTTGCCGACCAGCAAGAGGGTGGCGCTGTTGCCATCGGGCACACGTACGGCTTCGGGCAGAGCGGATTGCTCCATGACAGGCGCGGGACTCATCCCGGCGCAACCGGCCAGTGTGGCGAGGGCGAGAACCAGCGGGGCAGCAGGCGAGATATTCATGTCGTTACCTGTAATCGGAAGGTGAGTCAGATTGGTATCACCCCCGTCCCGGACCGTGAATGCTACGAAGGCACAATGTCATCAAATATTCACGAACGCGACCGGGGCCGCCACTCGCCATGGCGTGGCGGTGGACACTGGTCATACAGATCAGCAGAATCACGTCATCACCGCCAACTGGCGGCTGTGTCTCAGTCAATTAACCAAAGGGAGTATGGGCATGAGCCTGCTCAAGGAATTTCGCGAATTTGCCATCCGTGGCAACGTCATCGATCTGGCGGTTGCCGTCATTATCGGCGCCGCGTTCGGCAAGATCGTTTCTTCGTTCGTCGGTGATATCGTCATGCCGCCGCTGGGGGTTCTGGTCGGTGGTGTCAATTTCACCGACCTGGCAGTGACGCTGCGCGCTGCGGAGGGTGACAAACCGGCGGTGCTGCTGGCTTATGGCAAGTTCCTGCAGACCATTTTCGACTTTCTCATCGTGGCCTTTGCCGTCATGATGGCCGTCAAGGGCATCAACGCTCTGAAGCGGGCACCTGCCCCGGCCGAACCGGCCGCCGCGCCGGAGCCGAGCGCCGAGGAAAAGCTGCTGGCCGAAATCCGGGATCTGCTCAAGCGTCAGCAGGGCTGAGCCGGAACCTCCGGGAAGGCGCGCCAGTCATCCGGCCGGCGCGCTGGTTATTCTCAGGCAGGCGCACGAAGTTCCTTCTGATGCCCTGCTTATTCACGTCGAGCACCGATCATGTCCTTACCCCTCGAAACCGCGCTGCTGCGCCTCAAGCGGATGGAGGCGGCACTCATCCGCAGTCATCTCGCCAACCCGGATGTGCTCTCGCAGCCTGATTACGAGCTGTTGCGCTATGCCCTCGTGCTGGGGCGTCTGCGCTGCTTCCAGCCTGGGGTTGCCGGTGCGCATGACGCGGCGCGTCCGCGCCGGCCCGAGGTTGTGCTGGTGACCGAACCAGTCGATGCCCTGCGGCAGGTGCTGCTGGACCAGCTTTACGGCTCCTTGCGCGAGCAGCGCAATCTGTTGCTGCGCCTGGCCCAGCTCCGCCAGCAGGTCGACTCCGTGCGCATCGCCACGCGTGCCGCCCGGCATGCCGTGCTGGAGCACCATGTCAACGACTTCAGCGCGGCCGAGCTGGATGCCGAGATCTGCCACAAGGTGCTGGTGCTGGCTCCTGGCGGTGGCGGTGGCTCGGGCTATGTCTATATCGGCCTGGTTGCGCGCCTGCGCGAGGCCGGGCTGATGCCGTCCTATATCGTCGGCGCCTCGATTGGCGCGTTGCTGGGCGGCCTCATGGCACGCGACCGCGAGCCCGATGTGGAGGGCTTGATGGCCTGGGGCAAGGGCCTCAAGGTGCGCCATATCTTCTCTCAGCCCAAGGTGGGCAGTGCGCTCAGCCTGCCTGGTCTGGTGCGTCTGCATCTCCGCGGCATGGACAAGATGCTGCGTCACCCTGACGGCAGTCCGCTGCGCATCAAGGATCTGGCGATTCCTTACGATGCCATGATTGCCGGTGTCCGGCTCTCGGCCTATCAGGATCTGCCGCAGATTCCGGTCAAGCGCCGCAACCTGCTCGGGATGCCGCTGCAGATTGCCGAGCGCATGATCCAGCTGATCAGTTTCTTCAGCCCACAGGTGGCCAAGGAGCTGGTGCTGGGCCGCGATGAGGTGACCCGCGAGCTACGCGTGGTCGATGCCATTGGCCTCTCGTCAGCCATTCCCGGCGTGTTGCAGTACGCGCCCTGGCACGAGGATGCGCAGAGCATGCAGATTCTCAAGGGATTGCGCGAAGCGCACGGCCTGTTCGCTTTCATGGATGGCGGCACGGTCGCCAACGTGCCCGCGCGGGCGGCCTGGGAGGGCGTGGAGTCGGGCCGTATCGGCACCCGCAATGCTTTCTACCTGGCGCTGGACTGTTTCCATCCGCAGTGGGGGGCGGGCCATACCTGGCTGTTCCCGGTCACGCAGATGATCCAAGCCCAGCTCCCGGGTCAGCGGCCTTATTACGACTGGCTGCTGCGCTTTCAGCCGACGCCCTCGCCAGTCAACCTGCTGCCTTCCGATGAGGTCTTTGACAAGGCATATCAATGGGGCTGGAAGCAGGCGGATGAGCTGATGCCGCAGTTGGTTGAGGCCTTGCGCCCGTTGCCTGTGCCGGATCTGGATTGAGGGGTGTGTCACAGCATCCAGAAATTTCAATGACTTGAGATTTTCTGGATGCTGTTCGTCGGCGTACGTTCATAAATTTAGTGAACGAGTGTTGACTTAAAAAAGTTACATGCGTACTCTGAGTGTGTAGATGTTCACTTGGAGACGCACCATGTCGTCACAGTTTGTTCTTCCGACCTTCGTCAGCCGCACCCTGCAGGCTGTGGTCGGCGCCGAATTCCTCGATTTCTGGGCCGCCGAGCTCGGTTTTGATGCCCGCATCCAGCGCACCATCTCCCGCGTCGTCGCACGCTGGATGGAAACGCCGGACACCGTCACCCTGGTGCTCAAGCCCAACAGCAACTTCCCGGGCTTCCAGGCTGGCCAGCACGTCAACCTCACGGTCGAGATTGACGGCGTCCGCCACACGCGCTCTTACAGCTTCAGCGAAGCCCCGAGTACCACTGGCCTGGTCGCCATCACCATCAAGAAAGTGCCGAACGGCCGCGTCAGCACGCACCTGGTCGATCACATCGCCATCGGAGACCGCATCGAGCTCGGCCTGCCGTTTGGTGACATGGTCCTGCCTGCCACCAGCGCCGACAGCAAGCTGCTGTTCCTCGCTGCCGGCAGCGGCATCACCCCGCTGATGAGCTTCATCCGCCAGCTCGCCGTTCAGGGCATGCCGGCGGATGTGGTGCTGATGTACTACGTCCGCACCCGCCAGGACCTGATCTTCGGCAAGGAGCTGATGAGCCTCGCCGCCCAGTACCCGAGTCTGCGCGTGCAGCCGGTCTACGAGCTTGAGCCGGAACTGCAGGATGGCGAGCTGTCCGGCCGTCCCAGCCGTGAGCAGTTCGATGCCGCACTGCCGGACCTGAGCGAACGCGCTGTCTACGTTTGCGGCCCGACCGGCTTCATGAATGCCGTGCGCGGCCTCTGCGATGGCATCGCCCCGGCCTTCCATGCCGAAGCCTTCACGCCGCCGGCCTTCGTGCCGAGCACCAGCACCGGCATCGCCAGGCTGTTTCTGAGCAAGTCCAACCGCACCGTGGAAGTGCCGGAAGGCATGCCGCTGCTCGACGCGCTCGAAGCCCAGGGCATCAAGCCGCAGTCCGGCTGCCGCATGGGCATCTGCAATACCTGTGCGTGCGGCAAGGCCAGCGGTGTCACCCGCAACCTGCTCAACAACGAGCTGTCGGTTGATGCCAACGCCAGCCTGCGTATTTGCGTGAATGCCGCCGTCGGCGACATCACCCTTGATCTGTAACGCCTGAGCGTCCGGAGAAATATCATGACCACTTTCAGCCCCAGCAAGAGCCGCACCCTGACCGCCGCCGAGATCGAAGCCTTCGGCGCCGAAGTCGATGCCATCAAGCAGCGCCACCTGGCCAGCGTCGGCGAAGTCGATGCCACCTACATCCGCAAGATCGAGAAAGCGGTGCGTTACACCGAGATCGCCGGTCGCGGCCTGCTCATGGCCGGTATCTTCCCGCCGGCGTTCCTTGCCGGCACCGCGCTGCTCGGCATCTCCAAGATCCTCGACAACATGGAGCTGGGCCACAACGTCATGCATGGTCAGTACGACTTCATGCAGGACCCGCGCTTCAGCGGCCAGACCTTCGAGTGGGACACCTGGTGTACCGCTGACAACTGGCGCTACAGCCACAACTTCATGCACCACACCTACACCAATGTGCTGGGCAAGGACCACGACATCGGCTACGGCGTGCTGCGCATCTTCCCGGAGCAGAAGTGGGAGCCGCGCTTCCTCGGCAACCCGGTGATGGCGGTCATGCTCGCCGTGTTCTTCGAGAATCTGCTGGCGCTGCAGACGCTGGAAACCGAAAAGGTGCTGGCCGGCGAGAAGACCTGGAAGGAATGGTTCAAGCAGGGTCGTCCGACCTTCCGCAAGGGCTTCCGCCAGGTGGTCAAGGATTACGTGTTCTTCCCGCTGCTGGCCGGTCCGTTCTTCCTGCCGGTGCTGGCGGGCAACTTCCTCGCCAACATCATCCGCAACCTGTGGACCTTTACCATCATCTTCTGTGGCCACTTCACCGAAGATTCGGAAGTGTTCGCCCTCGAAACGCTGGACAACGAAACCCGCGGCCAGTGGTATCTGCGTCAGATGCGCGGCTCCGCCAACCTCACCGGCGGCAAGCTGTTCCACATCATGAGCGGCAACCTCAGCCACCAGATCGAGCACCACCTGTTCCCGGAAGTGCCGGCGTGGCGCTACGCCGAGATGTCGGTGGAGATGCAGGAAATTGCCCAGCGCTACGGTCAGAACTACAACAAGGCCTCGCTGTTCAAGCAGTTTGGCACCGTGGCTGTGCGCATTCTGCGTCACACCCTGCCGTCTTCGCCGAAGAAGGCGCCGGTGGTGCTGGCCAAGGCGGATCCCGCCGAGCTCGCTGCCGCCGCGTAAGCGGTGGCCGGAGACTGCGCGATGAACATGCTGCCGAGTGCTCCTGTTGGTGAACGTGCCCTGACCGTGGCGCGCCAGATTGATTGGCGGGCCGTGCTCTGGGGCACCCAGGGCCTGGCCCATCTGGTGCTGCACAGTGCGGCCGAGCTGACCGACCTGGTCACCGAAATGGATGGCACCATCCGCCAGGCCCCGTGGCCGACCGGCCGCATCGGCAAGGAGCCGAAGCAGGTGGCGCCCTGGCCTTACCGGCTGGTTGCCGGCATCTTCCGTCAGGCCGCGATGCTGCTGGGCAAGCTGCCGCTTCAGGCCGATATCAAACCCGCTCATGCCCTTGCGCTGCCGGTGCTGAGCGCCGCCAATGGCGTTCTGGGCGACAAGCTGGAGCGCTGGGGCAGTCCCCTGGCACTGGGCATGACCCTGCGCGACAGCGCCAGCGAACAGATTGCCTGGTCGCAGTTGGCGGAAACGCCGAAGGCGCGTGTCGTGCTGTTCGTGCACGGCCTGTGCTGGAGCGAATACGAGTGGCAGACCCCAGCGCAGCAGAATTTCATCACGCTGCTGGCCAACAAGGGCTGGCAGGCCGGCTGGCTGCGCTACAACTCCGGTCGCGCCATTTGGCGCAACGGCAGCGATCTCGCCGACTGGCTGGAGGCGGCCATGGCCGCTCACCCGGTCAAGGAGCTGGTGCTGGTCGGCCACAGCCAGGGGGGGCTACTCATCCGCAGCGCCTTCGAGCATGCCCGTGCCCAGGGCCAGTACTGGCCCATGGCGACGACCCGCGCAGCCTATCTGGCGACGCCGCACCAAGGCGCTCCGCTGGAGCGTGCCGGCAACTGGGCCAATGCCATTCTCGCCAACTCGCCCTATACCCAGCCGCTCATGCGTCTGGGCAACATCCGCAGTGCTGCCATCAAGGATTTGCGTTTCGGCCTCATCACCGAGGCCGAGTCGGTTGCTGCCAGCGATGTCGCGCATGAGGACCACCGCCAGCAGGCCATTCCGCTGCCGGAGCATGTCCGCCACTTCCTGCTCGCCGGCAGCATCAACCCTGACGCCGCCAACAACTGGATCGGGGATGGTCTGGTGCCGGTCAGCAGCGGGCTCGGGCGCCATCATCGCGATGCCCTGACACTGGCCGCGCCGGACCTGACCCGCGTCGAGCTGGAGCGCATGGATCACATGCACATGCTGGCCGACGTGCGCGTCTGGGATGCGCTGGCGGACTGGTGGTTCAGCCGCTGATGCAGCGACGCCGTCTTAAAGACGGCGCGCGACTCTGCAATACTGGCTCCAAATATCCAGCAGGGGTCCGCAGATGGCGCTCGAACTGATTCGGGGTGAGGATGGTCTGCACCGCTGCGGCTGGTGCGGCAGCGATCAGCAGTATCAGGCCTATCATGATGACGAATGGGGTGTGCCGGTCAGCGATGACCGGCGCCTGTTCGAGAAGCTTTGCCTGGAAGCGTTCCAGTCCGGATTGAGCTGGCGGACCATCCTCGTCAAGCGCGAGAACTTCCGGGCGGCTTTCCATGGTTTCGACTGGCTCAGGATGGCGCAGATGGGCGAGCCGGAAGTGCAGGCACTGTTGCAGGACGCCGGCATCATCCGGCATCGCGGCAAGATCGAGGCAGTGCTCCACAATGCCCGTTGCATGGCCGCGCTGATCGAACGCGAGGGCTCGCTGGCGAAGTTCGTCTGGGCTTTCGAGCCGGACCCGGGCAGCAGGCCGGCGAGCGTCAGCGTGCCCTGGCTGCTGGCGAATACCACCAGCACAGCAGCGACCGCGATGGCGAAGGAGCTCAAGCGTCGTGGCTGGCGTTTCGTGGGGCCCACGACGGCACATGCTTTCATGCAGTCGATGGGTCTCTTCAATGACCACCTCGATGGGTGTCATGCGCAGGAGCGGATTGAGGCCGCGCGGGCGGTTTTCCGGCGGCCGTGACAGGCGCGCGCAAACATGAGAAAAGAACCGACTTGTGTCGCTTTTTTCGTGTTCGGAGGATCTGCTCACCATGGATTTCTATGATCGCCATATTCTGCCGCATCTGATCAATTGTGCCTGTGGCATGGGTGCCATCATGGGGCAGCGTGCCCGGCTCATTCCGCTGGCCAGCGGCCGCGTGCTGGAAATCGGCATAGGCACCGGGCTGAATCTGCCGTTCTACGATCCCGCTCGGGTGACACACATCTGTGGCGTCGACCCGGCGGCCGAGATGCACGCTCTGGCGCGTCGTCGTGCCGCTGAAATCAGCATCCCGGTCGAGACCGTCGCGCTTGAGCTGGCAGAGATCGCTGCACCGGATGCCAGTTTCGATACGGTGGTCAGTACTTTCACGCTGTGCACCATCCCGGATGCCGTCGCGGCCCTGCGGGAGATGCGCCGCGTGCTCAAGCCGAACGGGCAATTGCTGTTCTGCGAGCATGGCATGTCGCAGGATGTCGCTGTGCAGACCTGGCAGCGCCGGTTGACGCCGTTCTGGAAGCCGCTGGCCGGTGGCTGCCATCTCGACCGTGATATTCCCGCGCTGCTGCAGGCCGGCGGTTTTCACATCGATGTCATGGAGATCCGCTACCTTAAGGGCCCCAAACCCTTCACGCATGTCTTTCGTGGCCAGGCCACCGCGGAGCGCTGAGCGCATGTCCAGCAGCAGACCCCTTGCACATCATGGCACCGGCGAGTCCGGTCATGTCCCCGCACCGGTCGCGGGCGTCGAGCGCCGCGATTTTCTGCGGCAGCTTTTCCTGCTGGCGGGTGCCGCCGCGGCCGGTCCATTGCTGAGTGCCTGCGGCAATGACGCTTCGCAGTCCGGTGCCACGGGCGGGCGCCGCGCCGGGCGATTGGCCGGTATCAGTGCGCTCGGCGAAGCCAACGAGTTCGGCGTGCGGCTGCCGGCGGGCTTCAGCATGCGTGTCGTGGCCGAGGCCGGACAGGTGGTCGGCAGCAGCGGCTATCGCTGGCATATCTTCCCGGATGGCGGAGGGGTCATGGCGCGTGCGGGGGGCGGCTGGTACTACATCTCCAACAGTGAGGTGCCGGGCGTCGGGACCATCGGGTTCACCTTTCCGGAGCTGGCGCCGCTTACCGACCCCCTGGAGCAGTTGCTGCCGGGTCTGGGCGGTGCCAGCGTCATCGAATTCGCGGCGGACGGCACGCTTGTCGATGCTTACCGTATTCTGTCCGGGACCACGTTCAACTGCTCAGGTTGTGTGACGCCCTGGCAGACCTGGCTGTCCTGCGAGGAAATTCCTGCCGGTCAGGTCTGGGAGTGTGATCCGACAGGACGGCAGGCGGCGGTCGCGCGGCCATCGCTGGGGCTGTTCGCGCACGAGGCGACGGCAGTGGATGCGGCCCGCAAGGTCATCTACATGACCGAAGACATGCCGGATGGCCGTTTCTACCGCTGGCTGCCGGCCGCGGGTGACTGGCCTGCGGGTGCCAGCCGGCCGGCGCTGCAAAGTGGACGGCTGCAGGTGATGCAGGTCGTGGGCGCGGGAGTCGAGGCGGCACTGCAGGGGCCGCAGCCGGTGGTCTGGCAGGATGTTCTGGCGCCGGATCAGCCGCAGGATCGGCATCGCCTGGCGACGAGCACCGCCTTCAAGGGGGGCGAGGGGTTGTGGCTGCACGATGGCTACGTCTATTTCTCGACCAAGGGTGACAATCGCATCTGGGTCTATGACATCGCCGCCGGCCTGATCGAGGTGCTCTACGATCTCGCCACCAGTGAGACGCCGATTCTCTCGGGTGTCGACAACATCACGGTCAGTGATCGCGGCGACATCCTGGTGGCGGAGGATGGCGGCGACATGCAGGTGGTGGTGTTGCTGCCGGATGGCGGCATCAAGCCGCTGCTGCAGATCGTCGGTCAGGATCAGTCCGAGGTCGCCGGCATTGCCTTCTCCCCCGATGGTCGCCGTCTCTACTTCACCAGCGACCGCGGGGGGGCGAAGGGGCCGGGGCTGGGCATCACCTATGAGCTGCAGCTGCCGCCGGGCCTCTGACGCCCGTGGACGGCGGCTTACAGCAGCGCCGTGGCGGCCAGGGTCTCTTCCAGCGGCAGAACGGTGACTTCGACGTCGAGCGTGTGCGCGCCGCCTCCGATGATGACGCCGCGCAGGGGCGAGACGTCGCTGAAGTCGCGCCCCCAGGCTAGCGTGATGTGCTGACTGTCGGGGATGACACGGTTGGTCGGGTCGAAGTCGACCCAGCCGGTATGCGGACACCAGACCGAGACCCAGGCGTGCGATGCATCAGCACCGATGAGGCGCGGCTGGCCCGGCGGCGGTTCGGTCAGCAGATAACCGCTGACATAACGTGCCGGCAGTCCCAGCGAACGCAGGCAGGCAATCATGAGATGCGCGAAGTCCTGGCAGACGCCCCGGCGGTTGGCGAGGACCTCGATCAG
Organism: uncultured Paraperlucidibaca sp.; assembly: GCA_964511255.1. Taxonomy (GTDB): domain Bacteria; phylum Pseudomonadota; class Gammaproteobacteria; order Pseudomonadales; family Moraxellaceae; genus Perlucidibaca. The sequence continues at coordinate 63,973 of CAZEEQ010000011.1, read as the reverse complement.
CGGCGTCCCGATTTGTGTTGCCTCGGCATCGAACGTGAATTCGTCATGAATCTTGGTCATCAGCGCCTGGACACAGGCCAGCAGCGGCCTGCTGGGCGTGAAGCAGTCCCTGGCGAAGTGGGCAAAATCATGCTTGATGTGGACATGCGGCGACTCCTGGCGAAATGCCAGCACGTCAAGGTGGGGCAGTGGTTTGCCGCTGTAGCGGCAGATGGCCATGACCGCTTCCCAGGGGGGGCTGGCGGCGAGATCGGGGACTGGGCGTGACACGACCTCGATCTGCATCTCGGCGGCGATGACCAGCGTCTGGTGCGGCTGGGTCAGCTCAAGGCGTGTGCAAGGGTTGCCGAAATGATCCCGCTGCTCGTTCTGCTGCGCCGGTCGCGGATGGATGTGCAGGCTGCTCGACAGCACGCGCTGCCAGGGCAATGGGCGCGGTTCGACATGCAGCAGCTGCTGCGACAGCGACACCATATGGCTGTACTGGTAACGGGTCTGGTGGATGATCTGGTAGCGCGCCATTACGCCGACACCGTGCTTTGGCTGAGGCGCGTGACATGCGCGAAATACTGCAGACTGATGCCATCGGCGAGCTGATAGGCCGCGTGATGGATGTCCCGCAGCAGGTGCGCCAGCGTGCCCAGCGATTTCGCCAGACGTGTGCGACTGCCCATGTCGCTTTCGATCACCCCCAGGTCCAGCGAGTGCAGCTGACCGCTCAGGCGCTCGAGCGGGAGACGGTCACGGCTGCTCATGCTGTCGAGCATATGAATGAGCTGGCGCATCTGGAAGCAGACCGAGTGGGGGTTGCCGGGGTCGAGCAACAGCAGGTCCAGCACCGGGATCAGTTGTGGTGCCGACAGGTAGCGGCTGCGATAGGTAATCCGGCTGTCCGCCATCTCCAGTAGCCAGTCGAGGCTGTTCTGGCTTTGTGCCCCCGGGGTGTCGAGGGTGCCCGAGAGCAGGCCGCAGAGATTCTGCAGGCGCTCGATGCGCCGGCCCAGCATGAGGAAGCGCCAGCTCTGATCCTGGGTCATGTCATCGAGCGCAAAGCCGGCCAATGCCGACAGACTCATCAGCAGGCGGTCAAGAAAGCCCAGGGCCTCGCCCGGGTCTAGCGTATCCGGGGCAAGGCTGGTGGCCTCATGCTCCAGCTCGACGATGACACTCCAGTTTTCCTGTGACAGCCGGCTGCGCACTTCCGCGGCCGCCGAGATCAGGCCGCGCAGGGTTTTGCTCAGGTCGAGGCGGTCACCGTCGCCCTGCAGGCTGGTCAGCAGGCTTTGCAGAATGTCGGCGGCTTCGTCGAAGAGATCAAGGCGGCGGCCGTGATGCATGGCCAGCAGAAGACCGGCGGCCTGACCCGGGTCGGCCTCCAGGTGGCGGCTGAGGGCTGAGCGGATGAGGCGTGACTGGTTGTCGGTGCGCTCGGTGTAGCGACCCAGCCAGAACATGTTTTCGGCCACACGCGAGGGCAGGTAGGGATCATGACGCTGCAGGTCACGTACCCCGATGTGGCGGCTGCTCGGGATGTCGCTGCGCTGACGGTCGCTGAAGCAGACCCAGGTGTCCTTGCTGGTGCCGCCGCGCTGCATCGACACCACGTCATCGTGCGGGTTGCCGGCGACACGGGTGAGGCCGCCGGGCATCACGGCATAACCGTTTTCGGTGGCCACGGCATAGACGCGCATGCCGGTGGCGTGGCTGACGAAGCGCTGTTCTTCGGCATGCCAGACCGGCGCCTGCGCCAGATGCATGCGCTCTTGCGCCAGGTAGGCGTAGGGACGCTGGCGGATGCGTTGGCGCAACTCATCGAGCGCTTTGGGTGACAGGTCCCGGCCGAATACCGGCTCGAAGTGCTGAGACGGAAAAGCCGGCTTGATGACCAGCTCATCCAGGCGCTTGAGGGCCGCTTCCATGACCGGCGGCTCGCCGCACCACCAAGTGGCCACGGAAGGCAGTTGCAGCTTCTCCCCCAGCAAATGTTCGCAGGCCTTGGGCAGGAAGCCGAGCAGGCCGGGCGACTCGAGCACACCGGTACCGAGCGCGTTGGCGACCAGGACATGGCCGGCGCGCACGACCGAGAGCAACCCGGGCACCCCCAGCGCAGAGTCGCTGCGCAGCTCCAGCGGGTCGCAGAAGTCATCGTCGAGCCGGCGCAGGATGGCATGGACGCGTTTCAGGCCCTGCAAGGTCTTGAGGTAGACGTACGGCTGGCGCACGCTGAGGTCATGACCCTCCACCAGCGGAATGCCGAGATGGCGCGCGAGATAGACGTGCTCGAAGTAGGTCTCGTTGTAGCGCCCCGGTGTCAGCAGCACGATCAGCGGAGCTTCGCCATCGCTCGGGGCCTGGCGCCGGAGGGTCTGCATCAGCGTCTGGAAATAGCCCGTCAGCGCCTGCACCCCCAGCTCGCGATAGAGCGCCGGGAAGGCGCGGGCCACCACCTGGCGGTTCTCCAGGGCATAGCCCGCGCCTGACGGAGCCTGCGTGCGGTCGGCGATGACCCACCAGCGGCCATCCGCGGCACGGGCGAGGTCAACCCCGTAAACATGAAGGTAGGTGCCGCCCACAGGTTTTACGCCGGCGCAGGGCCAGAGAAAATTGTGATGCCCGAAGACCAGCTCGGGAGGCAGCAGGCCTTCGCGCAACAGTGACTGATCGCCATACAGGTCGGTCAGAATGCGGTTGAGCAAGTCGGCGCGTTGCGACACCCCGGCCGCAATGGCCTGCCATTCTTCGGCCGGAATCAGGTTAGGCACCGCGCCGACGCGCCAGGCTCGGTCCGGTCCCTGACTGTCACCGTAGATGTTGTAGGTAATGCCGTTTTCCTGAATCTGGCGGGTCACCAGATCGACGCGCTGCTGCATCTGCGCAGGACTGAACGTGCGCAGTGAACTGGCAAAGACCTGCCAGTGCGGACGCACCTTGCCATCTGCCGCAAAAATTTCGTGATAGCGACCGGGGCGCGGAGTCAGCGTTGCGAGCAGATCAGCCATGACATCCTTGATGCTTGCGTGGGGCGAAAGATCCTGGCCGTTGGGCTCAGGATCTCCGCAAATCTAGCACGAAGGGGTGTTCCAGGTTGACCGGACGGGCGGCGACCCGAATTTTCCCCGGGGTGTGGCCCATGCGGAAAAAGCGGGCCTGGCGCCGACTTTCGGCTTCGTAGGAGTTGACCGGATTGGTGTCGAAGCTACGTCCGCCGGGATGCATGACATGGTGCTGGAAACCGCCCAGCGAGCGCTGCATCCAGGTGTCCACGAGGTCAAAGGTCAGTGGTGCATGCACCCCGATGGTCGGGTGCAGGCAGGATGCCGGCTGCCAGGCGCGATAACGCACGGCGCTGACGAATTCGCCGCCCTGTCCGGTGGGCTGCATGGGCATGGGCACGCCGTTGCAGGTCAGGACATAGCGATCCGAAGCCATGCCGGTGGCTTTGACCTGAACGCGTTCCAGTGATGAGTCGACATAGCGCACAGTGCCTCCGGCACTGCCTTCCTCGCCCATGACATGCCAGGGCTCGAGGGCATGACGCAGTTCCAGCGTCATGCCGTCGACCGCGAAATCCCCGAGCTTGGGGAAGCGGAATTCGAAGTGGGCGTTGAACCAGTCGGGCTGGATGGCATAGCCGCTGTCCTGCATTTCGCGGATGACATGGCCGAAGTCCTGCTGCACGAAGTGCGGCAGCATGTAGCGGTCATGCAGCTCGGTGCCCCAGCGCGTCAGTCGTTCCGGCGCGTAGGGCTGCTGCCAGAAACGGGCCACGAGGCCGCGCAGGAGCAGCTGCTGCGCCAGCGACATCTCGGCGTGCGGCGGCATTTCGAAGGCGCGCAGTTCGAGCAGGCCGAGGCGGCCTGTGGGACCGTCCGGCGAGTACAGTTTGTCGATGCAGAACTCGGCGCGGTGGGTGTTGCCGGTGACATCCACGAGCAGGTTGCGCAGCAGGCGGTCGAGCAGCCAGGGCGCAGTGGTTTCGCCGGGCGGAGGGAACTGCCGGAACGCCGTCTCCAGCTCGTAAAGTGAGTCGTTGCGGGCCTCGTCGACACGCGGCGCCTGCGAGGTCGGGCCGATGAAAAGGCCGGAGAACAGGTAGGACAGCGACGGATGGTTGTGCCAGTAGCTGATCAGGCTGCGCAGCAGGTCGGGACGGCGCAGGAAGGGCGAGTCGGATGGCGTGGCGCCGCCGAGCACGAAGTGGTTGCCGCCGCCAGTGCCGGTATGGCGGCCATCGACCATGAATTTTTCGGTGGTCAGGCGCGACTGGTGAGCGACGTCATAGAGGTGCGTGGTGCGATCGACGAGCTCATCCCAGGAAGACGAGGGGTGAATATTGACCTCGATCACGCCCGGGTCCGGGGTCACGCTCAGCCGCTCCAGACGCGGATCGCGCGGCGGTTCGTAACCCTCCAGGATGACCGGGTGCTGAAGGGCGGCAGCAGTGGCTTCGATGGCAGTGACCAGCTCAAGGTAATCATCAAGCGCAGCCAGTGGCGGCATGAAGAGGTACAAGCGGCCATTGCGCGGTTCCGCGCTCAGGCTGGTGCGGGTGATCCAGGCGGCAGACTGTCCGGTCTCCGGCATCCGAGCGCTGATTTCGCTGGGGTCCGGCTTGCCCAGGCCGAGTCGGCCCAGCACGGCGCGGCCAATGCCGGCGAGACCCAGCAGGGAGGCATTCGGGTCCTGCGCCCGCTCGCCCTGGACCTGACGACGGATGGCGGCATAAGTCGGCAGCGGCGCGAAGGTCTGGCTGGGGTCCGGCATGTGGATGTAGGGATAGTCGATATCCTTGGCCCAGGGCTGGGAGTCGAGCGGCAGGCGATAGCCGATGGGCGAGTCGCCAGGAACCAGATAGCAGTTTTCGCTGCGCAGGAACCAGGGGCCGGTCTGCCAGGCTCGGCCATCCGGCGTACGCGCCAGCGGCAGGACATGGCCGACGACATGGTCGAGGCCGCGGGTGAAGACGCGGGCCAGCCGGTCGCGCTCCAGCGCATCCTTGAGACGGGTATCCGTGGGGTCGACATTGTCGGGCAGGCGGCGTTCGCGCCAGAGGTAGTAGAGGGCGTCTTCGTAGGCCGGGAAAATGTGGTCGGCAGGGAGGTTCAGGCGGTTGCAGACGCCCTGGAGAAACTCGGCGGCAAGCGCGGCATCAGCGGCATAGTGCTTTTTTTCGTCGGCGTAGAGCGTCGGGTCCAGCCATATCGGCTCGCCATCCTTGCGCCAGAAGCAGTTCAGCGACCAGCGTGGCAACTGTTCGCCGGGATACCATTTGCCCTGGCCGAAGTGCACCAGGCCCTGCGGTGCGTATTTGCGGCGCAAGTGGTGGAACAGCTCGGCGGCGCGCAGGCGCTTGGTCGGGCCCAGCGCCGCGGTGTTCCACTCTTCGCCATCAGGGTCGTCGATGGCAACGAAGGTAGGCTCCCCACCCATGGTCAGGCGCACATCCAGGCGCTTGAGGTCGGCATCGATGTCATGACCCAGCGCGACAATGGCATCCCACTGTTCGGGGCTGTAAGGGCGGGTGACGCGCGGGGCTTCCCAAACACGGGTCACCCCCATGTGATGCTCAAACTCGCCTTCGCACTCTTCCAGCAGGCCGCTGATCGGCGCAGCCGAGGAGGGCTCCGGGCTGCAGGCCAGCGGCAGATGGCCTTCGCCGGCGAACAGGCCGGAGGTGGGGTCGAGTCCGACCCAGCCGGCGCCGGGGAGGTAGACTTCGCACCATGCGTGCAGATCGGTGAAGTCGGCCTCCGGGCCGGACGGCCCATCGAGCGCTTTCACATCGGGTGTGAGCTGAATCAGGTAGCCGGACACGAAACGTGCCGCGAGGCCAAGATGGCGCATGACCTGCACCATCAGCCAGGCCGAGTCGCGACAGGAGCCGGAAGCCTTGGTGAGGGTCTCTTCCGGGCTCTGCACGCCCGGTTCCAGGCGAATCAGATAATCCACATCGTTGTAGATAAGCTGGTTGAGCTCCACTAGGAAGTCGATGGTGGAGCGGCTGGTGCGTGAAATTGCACCAACATAGTGCGCGAGTTTGGGCGTGACCGGCAGTGCGACGCGATAGGGCGCCAGTTCGCGTTCGAGCGCCGGGTCGTCATAGGCGAACGGCCATTTCTGCGCATGTGGCTCCAGAAAGAAGTCGAACGGGTTGATCACCGACATTTCGGCGACCAGATCGACTTCGATCTTGAATTCAGTGGTTTTTTCGGGGAATACCAAGCGCGCCAGATAGTTGGCCTGCGGGTCCTGCTGCCAGTTGATGAAGTGCCCGGCAGGCGTCACTTTCAGGCTGTAGGAGAGGATGCGGGTGCGGCAGTGCGGCGCCGGGCGCAGCCTGACCGTCTGTGGCCCGAGTGCGATGGGGCGGTCGTAGCGATAGTGCGTGACATGGTTCAGGGCAACATGGATCGACACGGGAAAAGTCCTTTCGCTGGCACCAGGGCTGGCAGGGTCGTCACTAGAGGCAGCAAGAGCTGTGCCATTCGCGACATGTCATCGTTTTGTCGCCTTTCTGTCATCTGTCGGGGGCGAGTGGTAAACTGCGCGCCCCCGCTGTCCTTGAGGATAAAGCCGATGTTTGGTCGTTTCATGCCTAAAGAAGTCAATTTCTTCGACCTCTTCAATGCCCACGCCAATGAAATCTCCCAAGGCTCCGATGCCCTGATCGCGCTGCTGAAGACGCTCAATGAGTCTCCGGATGATGCCGCCAAGCACGCAGAGGCTGTCGACGCCATTGAAGCCCGTGCCGACGAAATCACCCACAAGACCGTGGCGCTGCTGCATTCGACCTTCATTACCCCGCTGGATCGCGATGAGATTCATCGCCTGATCTCGAGCATGGATGATGTCCTCGACACCATGCAGGATGTCGCCCAGACCGTGTTCATGTATGACATTCGCCGTGCTCCGCCGGAGGCGCTCCAGCTGGGCGAAATCATCAGCGAGTGCGTGCGTCATCTGGTCAAGGCCGTTGGCATGCTGTCCAACATGAAAAACGGTCCGGCCATTCTGGCCGCCTGCCGTGAGCTTGATCGCCTCGAGGGAGAAGCTGACCACGTGCTGCGTGACGCCATGTCCAAGCTTTTCCGTGCCGACATCGATGTGCGCGAACTGATCAAGCTCAAGGCCATCTACGTGCTGCTTGAAACTGTCACTGATCATTGCGATGACGCGGGCAATACCCTCGAAGCCATCGTACTCGAAAACGCCTGAGCGACTGACCCATGGAACTCGACAGCCTCAACATGAGTCTGGGCGTCATCATCTTCCTGGTGGCGCTCGCGCTTGCCTTCGACTTCATGAACGGCTTTCACGATGCCGCCAACGCCATCGCCACGGTGGTGTCGACGCGCGTGCTGAAGCCGTATCAGGCCGTCATGATGGCGACTTTTTTCAACTTCATTGCCATCTTCGTCTTCCATCTGAGTGTGGCCGCGACCATCGGCAAGGGCACCGTGGATGCGCATGTTGTTGATCATTATGTGATTTTTGGCGCTCTGGTCGGTGCCATCGCGTGGAATGTGGTGACCTGGTACTACGGTATTCCATCATCATCGTCGCATGCCCTGGTTGGCGGTCTCATCGGTGCGGCCATCGCCAAGGCCGGTCCCGACTCGCTGATCTCGTCCGGCGTCATCAAGATCGTTTCCTTCATTCTGATCTCGCCGCTGGTGGGCATGCTGCTGGGCGCGCTGATGATGCTGCTGCTGGCCTGGGTATTCCGCCGTCAGACGCCACGCAAGGTCGATACCTGGTCCAAACGCCTGCAGCTGGTGTCCGCGTCCGCCTATGCGCTGGGTCATGGCGGGAATGATGCCCAGAAGACCATCGGCATTATCTGGATGTTGCTGATCGCTGCCGGTGTCACTGGCGCCAATGAAGAAGTGCCTTACTGGGTGGTGCTTTCCTGTTATGCCGCCATTGGTCTCGGCACCGCTTTCGGTGGCTGGCGCATCATCAAGCTGATGGGTCAGAAGATCACCAAGCTGCGCCCGGTCGGAGGCTTTGCGGCACAGACCGGCGGGGCCGTCATGCTGTTCGCGGCCACCGGCTTCGGCATTCCGGTCTCAACCACGCACACCATCACTGGTGCCATTGTGGGTGTCGGCGCGTCGCAGAAGTTTTCGGCCGTGCGCTGGGGACTGGCCGGCCGCATTGTCTGGGCCTGGGTCCTGACCATCCCCTGCAGCGCGCTGATCGGCGCGATCTTCTGGAAGCTCGGGCAGTACGTGCTCTGACGTCGCCGGCGGGCGGGCTCATGGTGTGCGGAACGCACCATGGGCCTGCCTGCGGTCCCGCGCAGGGACATATCCTGAGTCAATCCACCGTCACCACCACTTTGCCCGACACGCCACGGCTCATCAGCGCCCGTATGGCTTCGCCGCCACGGGCCAGCGGATAGGTCGCCGCGATGTGCGGCTTCAGTTTGCCTTCCTGCAGCCAGCCGAAGAGCTGTTGCAGGTCCATGATCAGGCTCAGGGTTTCGCGTTTGACGTAATCGCCCCAGAACACCCCGACGATACTGCAGCCCTTGAGCAGGGTCAGGTTGATGGGGATCTTAGGGATTTCGCCATTGGCGAAGCCGACCACCAGCAGGCGCCCCCGCCAGGCCATGCTGCGCAGCGCGGGCTCGGTGTATTCGCCGCCGACCGGGTCATAGATCACATCCACCCCCTTGCCGTCGGTCAGTGCCTTGATGCGCTCGCGCAGGTCCTCGCTGCGGTAGTTGATGAGCTCGTCGGCGCCGTGTTCGCGGCAGATCGCCAGTTTCTCCGGCGTCGAGGCGGCGGCGATCACGCGTGCGCCCAGCTGCTTGCCCAGTTCGATGGCCGCCAGTCCGACGCCACCGGAAGCGCCCAGCACCAGCAGGGTCTCCCCGGCCTTGAGCGCGGCGCGGTCCTTGAGCGCATGCCAGGACGTGGCATAGGTCATCACGAAAGCCGAGGCGGTGACAAAATCCAGGCCTTCCGGCATGGGAATCAGGGCCCGGCTGTCGGCCAGCACCTGCTCGGCAAATGCGCCCCAGCCGGTGAAGCAGATGACGCGATCACCAGGCTTTACATTGGCGACCTTCTCGCCCACGGCCAGCACCACGCCGGCACATTCTCCGCCTGGCGAGAACGGCAGTTCGGGCTTGAACTGGTAGAGGTTGCGGATGATCAGGGTGTCGGGAAAGTTGACCCCGGCAGCGTGCATACGCACGACCGCCTCGCGCGGGCCGGGCACCAGGTCGGCGACCGTTTCCAGCACCAGGGTTTCGGGGTCACCATGGGTCTTGCAGAGCAGGGCTTTCATGCAGATCTCTCCGGGCCTCAGGCCATGGTGGTGTCGATGTGGATCGGGTTGCTGAGCAGCTTGTGCACCGGGCAGGCATTGGCGATCTGCAGCAGGCGTTGCTGTGCCTCCGCGTCCAGCGGCCCCTCGAAACGGATCTGACGCGTGATCCGGCTGCCATCGGCGGGCGTCGCGCCCTTGCTGATGTCCAGGCTGACATCCACCGCTTGCAGCGGCCAGCCTTTGCGGCGGGCATACATGATCACTGTGATGGCGGTACAGGCCCCCAGACTGGACAGCAACAGTTCCGTGGGGGCGGGCGCCGTGTCTCCGCCGCCCAGGGACTCCGGTTCGTCGGCCAGCCAGTGCTGCCGTCCGTTGCTGAGTCTGACCTGATAGGGGATGTCTTCGATGCGTGCGGTGAGCGTGCTCATGGATCTGTCCGGTCATGGGGGAATGCCTGCTTTTACCCGAGCGGCCGGAAAACGGCAAACCCGCAGGCAGAGTCCACTTGCCTCGGCTCCCGCCACGCGCTACAACCGTCGCTCCATTTCGAACAAGAATACTGACCCATGTCCTACCGCACGCTGACTTATCTGGTTCAAGACCATATTCTGACCCTGACATTGAACCGTCCCGACCAGCTCAACGCCTTCACGGTCGACATGGCGGACGAGCTTGAGCATGCCTTCCGGCGCGCCAGCGAGGATGACGAGGTCAAGGCCATCGTGGTGACCGGTTCCGGCCGCGCTTTCTGCGCCGGCATGGATCTGTCGGTACCGGGCAATGTCTTTGGTCTCGACGAGACGCAGCGGCCGACCGTGGCGGACATGCATGATCATCTTTACGAGCCGGCCTTTCAGAAGGGTGTGCGGGATACCGGCGGTCGCGTCACGCTGGCCATCTATGACTGCAAGAAGCCGGTGATCGGCGCCATCAACGGTCCGGCGGTGGGCATCGGTGCCACCATGACGCTGGCCATGGATATCCGGCTGGCCTCCGAAAAAGCCCGCATCGGTTTTGTCTTTGGCAAGATCGGGGTGGTCCCTGAGGCTTGTTCGAGCTGGTTTCTGCCACGCATCGTCGGCATTCAGCAGGCGCTGGAGTGGGTCTACAGCGGCGACATCCTGACCGCTGAAGAGGCGCTGGCCGGGCGTCTGGTCAAATCCGTGCACGCGCCGGACGAACTGCTGCCGGCCGCCTATGCGCTCGCCCGCAAGTTCAGCGAGAACAAATCGCCGGTGGCGGTCGCTTTCGCGCGCCAGATGCTCTATCGCAATGCCGCCCAGGCACATCCCATTGAGGCGCATCGCATTGACTCGCTGGCGATGTTCTACACCAGTCTCGGTGATGGCAAGGAGGGCGTGCGCTCCTTCCTCGAGAAGCGCGCGCCTGAATACCAGGGCAAGGCCAGCGAGATGCCGGCGATCTACCCGTGGTGGCCGACTGTCTGAGGGCTCAGTGACTGGCGGGGTTGATCTCCTGTTTGATCCGCTCCTCGGTCAGCTCGGCTGAGCAAAGCTCGATGAAGCGATAGGCGAAGTCGCGGAGGTAATGTCCGGTGCGAATCGCCAGGCGTGTCGTGTTGGCTTCGAAGAGATGGCTGCTGTCAAGCGCGCTCAGGCCCAGATCGCGGATGGGATTGAAGGCCTGAGACGCGATGATGCCGACCCCCAGGCCGAGTTCGACGTAGGTCTTGATCACATCGGAATCGAGTGCGGTCATGACAATGTCAGGATGCAGTCCGGCGGCGGCAAAGCTCTGATTGATGCGGGTGCGCCCGGTGAAGCCCTCGTGATAGGTCACGATCGGGAAGCGCGCCAGCGCATCCAGGCCCAGTGGCTGTTCACGCGCCAGCGGATGGTCTTGCGGCACGACCACGGTGTGGTGCCAGGAGTAGTACGGGAATGAGGTCAGCACGGGCACATTGTCGAGTGCCTCGGTGGCAATGCCGATATCGGCCTCACCTTCACTGAGCAGTTGCACGATCTCGCCCGGGCTGGCCTGGTGCAGCACCAGCTGGACTCTGGGGAAGGCAGCCTTGAACTGCGTCACCACCCCCGGCAGCACATAGCGCGCCTGGGTGTGGGTGGTGGCGACGATCAGTTGCCCCTGATCGCGCTTGCTGAACTGGTCCGCGACCTGGCGGATGTTCTGGGCATCGAGCAGCAGGCGCTCGACCACTTCCAGCAACTCCTTGCCGGGTGCCGTCAGGCCGAGCAGGCGCTTGCCCTTGCGGATGAAGAGTTCGACGCCGAGCTCATCCTCAAGATCCTTGATGTGTTTGCTCACCCCGGACTGCGAGGTGAACAGGGCATTGGCCACCTCGGTCAGGTTGAAGCCCTGACGCACCGTCTCCCGCACGATGCGCAGCTGCTGAAAATTCATGGCGTGATTCCCTGTCGGCGGCCTTACGGGTTGACGATGATTTCGTCGTAGATGCCGCCATCGCTGAAGTGCTGGGCCTGGGCTTTGGCCCATCCGCCGAGCTTGTCTTCGACCGTGAAGGTCTTGATGGCGGGGAAGCTGGCGGCGTACTTCCTGAATACCGCCTTGTCACGCGGGCGGAACCCCTGGCGCGCGATGATGTCCTGCCCGGCCGGCGTCCACAGGAAGTTCAGGTAGGCCTTGGCAACGGCGCGCGTGCCTTTTTTGTCAGCTACCTTGTCGACAACAGCGACCGGTGCGGCCGCTTCGATGCTGAGCGACGGATAGACGACATCGAACGAGCCGTCACCGAACTCCTTCTTGATCAGCGCGGCTTCGTTTTCGAAGGTGATCAGCACATCGCCGATGCCGCGCTGGGCAAAGGTGGTGGTGGCGCCACGACCGCCGCCATCCAGCACCGGCACGTTCTTGAACAATGCCTTCACGAAGTCACGGGCCTTGTTCTCGTTGCCGGTTTTGGTGACGGCATAGCCCCAGGCGGCCAGGTAGGTGTAGCGGCCGTTACCCGATGTCTTGGGATTGGGCACGATAACGCCGTAGCCGGGCTTGGTGAGGTCATCCCAGTCCTTGATGCCTTTGGGATTCCCTTTGCGCACGATGAACACGGTCGTGGTGGTGTAGGGTGCGGCCTGGTTAGGGAAGGCGCTGCGCCAGTCCTTGCTGACGTAGCCGCTGCCCACCAGAGAGTCCACGTCCGGCGCCTGGTTCATGGTCACGACATCGGCTTCGAGGCCAGCGGCCACCGATTGCGCCTGCTTGGTAGAACCACCGTGCGACTGGTTGATGGTCAGTGTTTCCGCCTTTTTTGCTTTCCACTGCGCGATGAAGGCCGGATTGATTTCCTTATACAGTTCGCGGGTGACGTCATAGGACACATTCAGGAGCGTGGTGTCGGCGAGCGCCGGATGAATGAACAGCGCCAGTCCGGCAGCGACAGCCAGGCGATGCGAGCGGGGCAGAGATGACATGAAAGCGGCCTCATCCAGTGGATTGATGAGCCAGTCTAGGGGTTATGCAAAATCACGAAAAATAATAAATAGTTAGATGTTTATGCTTTTATGGAAAATAGAAAAGTCTCCGGAAAGTGCCGTTTCGGTGCCGGCAAAGCTTGGAAACAGGCTGTAACAGAGCGGCAGCGGCGGGGTTCCGCTGCTTTCGGGTAATCTCCCGGGTCAGCATGCGGGAGTCGCATGCATCGACGATCAGGAGAGGTCATGTCCAGTCAGTCGCGCCTGCTCAGACAGCGCCGCTTTGCCCCGTTTTTCTGGACCCAGTTCATGGGGGCCATGAATGACAATATCTTCAAGGTGGCTTTCACCTCGCTGGTGACTTACCACACCAGTCTGTTCGAGGGCATTGACGGCCATACGGCGGCCTTCCTCATCTCGGCCATCTTCATTTTGCCTTTTGTGCTGTTCTCGGCCACCAGCGGCCAGCTCGCCGACAAGTACGAGAAAGGCCGTCTGATCCGGCTGGTGAAGACGCTGGAAATCGCCATCATGGCGCTGGGCGCCTACGGTTTTGTCAGCCACAGTGCCACCGTGCTCTATGCCTGCACCTTCCTCATGGGTCTGCATTCAACCCTGTTCGGACCGGTGAAGTATGCCTATCTGCCGCAGCATCTCGGTGAGCGTGAACTGGTCGGCGGCAATGGCCTGGTCGAGATGGGCACTTTCGTGGCCATCCTGATCGGGACCATCCTCGGTGGGGAGCTGGCCAGTCTCGAGCAGGGTGGCGAGCTGGTGGGGCCGGTGCTGGTCGGGGCGCTCTGCGTACTGGTCGCGATGGCCGGTCGCCTGGTGTCGCGAGGCGTGCCGCTCTCGCCGGCCGCGCAGCCGGACCTGCGCATCAACTGGAATCCCGTCACGGAGACCTGGCGCAACCTCAGGCTCGCCGGCACCAACCGCACGGTGTTCCTGAGCATGCTCGGCATCTCCTGGTTGTGGTTTGTCGGCGCGACCTTCCTGACCTCGTTCTTCAATTTTTCGCGCGATATCCTGCACGCCGATCAGGGCGTGGTCACGCTGCTGCTGGCGGTGTTCTCGATCGGCATCGGCCTGGGCTCGCTGCTCTGCGAGCGTCTCGCCGGCGGGCGGGTGGAGCTCGGTCTGGTCCCGTTCGGCTCCATCGGCATGACGGTGTTCGCGGTCGATCTTTATGCTGCCAGCCATGACCTGCCACCACATGCCCTCATGGGGGCGGCCGAATTCCTGCGTGATCCGGCGCACTGGCGTGTGCTCGCTGACCTGCTGCTGCTGGCGATGTTTGCCGGTTTCTACAGTGTGCCGCTCTATGCCCTGATCCAGAGCCGCTGCGAGCCGACACACCGGGCCCGGATCATCGCGGCCAACAACATCCTCAATGCGCTGTTCATGATCGTGTCGTCGCTGCTGGCGCTGGCGCTGACCTCGGCTGGCTACACCATTCCCGAGCTGTTCCTGATCACCGGCATCCTCAATGCCGTGGTGGCGATCTACATCTACTCGCTGGTGCCTGAGTTCCTGGTGCGCTTCGTGTTGTGGATCGTGGTCAATCTCGGGTACCGCATCCGCACCATCGGCCTGCAGAACCTGCCAGAGGAAGGGGCGGCGGTGCTGGTCTGCAACCATGTCAGCTTTGTGGACGCCGTCATTATCGGCACCACGTCACCGCGCCAGATCCGTTTCGTGATGGATCACCGCATTTTCGCCAATCCATTGCTGGGCTGGCTGTTCCGCCAGGTCAGGGCGATTCCCATCGCGCCGGCGCACGAGCATCCGGAGATGCTGGAGCGCGCCTACCAGACCTGTGCCGACGCACTGGCCAATGGCGAACTGGTCTGCATTTTCCCGGAGGGCAAGATCACCGCCCATGGCGACCTCAATCCGTTCAAGCAGGGCGTGCGCAACATCATCGACCGCTCGCCGGCACTGGTGGTGCCGATGGCGCTGCGCGGACTCTGGGGCAGCTTCTTCTCGCGCAAGGGCGGCGCGGCCATGACGCGACCGTTTCGTCGCGGGATACTGAACAAGCTGGAGCTGGTTGTCGGTGAGCCGATCACGCATGACCAGGCGACGCCCGAACTGCTGCAGACGCGGGTACTCGCGCTCCGGGGTGAATGGCGCTGATCCGGCTTGGCTGCGGGCGCCGTCAGCGTTCCGCAGCACGACATCAGAACCGGTAAGCGGTGCTCAGTGTCCAGACCAGCGGGTCGATATGGGCGGTGCCGATGGCGGCGCCATTGAGGCTGGACTTGCTGTCGATGTCGAGATGCCGCACATCAAGGCCCACGCTCAGTTGCCGGTTCAGCGGCATGTCGATGCCTGCCTGCCAGGCCAGACCAACCGAACTCTGCAGCTTGAGCTGGCCGCCGGCATTCATGCGTTCGTGCATGAAGAAGGTGTAGTTGATCCCGGCGCCGACATAAGGGCGGATGCGGGCCTGCGGGCGGAAGTGATACTGCAGCGACAGCACGGGCGGCAGGTGTTCGACATCACCGATCCGGCTGCCGTTGAGGCTGACGTCATGGCGGAAAGGTGTGGCCAGCAGCAGGTCGGCGGCGATCGCGGGGGTCAGAAAGTAAGTGACCCCGAAGGTGGGGCCGTGCTGGCGGCTGACGTCGGTATCGGCGCCGGCGAGTGTGCCGTTGTCGTTTTTTGGGTCCACCAGGCTGGCGCCCAGACGCAGCTGCCATGGGCCGGCTTCGCCGGCGATGGCGGGCATGGGGGCTGCCAGTGTCAGGCTGATGGCTGCCAGCAGTGTGGTGCCACGAGTGAGCTGTAGCGTTCGGGTCATGTCGGTACTCCGCGAGAACGAGAATGGGCGCCTTGTGGTGCAAGGGCCTTCGCGTGCAAGCCTAGAGTGCCTGTCCGGAACGGATATTGACGGCCGTCAAGATCGCAGCTGCTTGTGCGGCTGCGATCTGATGTCGGCAGGATTTACCGGGGCATGACGTGTGGTGAGGCCAGTCTCAGCCCTGTGCCGGCCGCGGTGCGCGCCGGCGACGCGGCGCGCCGGTGCCGGCGCCAGCACCTGGCGCACGGTTGCCATTGGCCTGGCTGTTCCCGCCACCATTGCCGCCAGCGCGCTGACCACCACCGCCAGCCGGACGGCCCTGGCCACTGCCGGGCTTGCCCTGCGAGGCCGGGCGCTGATGGCCCTGGCCCTGACGCGGCGGACGCTGTTGCTGCGGCTTGCGCAGCGGCTCCGGCTTGGCGTTGGGGTCCGGCTCGAAACCGGGGACTACCACGCGCTCCAGCTTGAGCTTGATGGTGCGCTCGATGTCGGCGAGCAGCTTCAGCTCGTCGACGCAGACCAGCGACACGGCTTCACCGCCGGCGCCGGCACGGCCGGTACGGCCGATGCGGTGGACATAGTCTTCCGGCACGTTCGGCAGCTCGTAGTTCACCACATGCGGCAGGGCGTCGATGTCGATGCCGCGCGCCGCGATGTCGGTCGCCACCAGCACACGCAGGCGGTTGGCCTTGAACTCGCCGAGCGCTTTTTCACGCGCCGACTGGCTCTTGTTGCCATGAATGGCCATGGCCGGAATGCCATCCTTGTCGAGGCTTTCGGCGAGGCGGTTGGCACCGTGCTTGGTGCGGGTGAAGACCAGCACCTGCGACCAGTTGCCATCCTTGATCAGCTTTTCCAGCAATGCTTTCTTGGCGTCGCGGTCGACCGGATAGATCTTCTGGCCGATGCGCTCGACCGTGGTGTTGCGCGGTGTCACCTCGACCTGCGCCGGATTGTCGAGCAGGCCGTTGGCGAGGGTGCGGATCTCGTCGGCGAACGTGGCCGAGAACAGCAGGTTCTGGCGCTGCTTCGGGAGCAGGGCGAGAATGCGGCGGATATCGCGGATGAAGCCCATGTCGAGCATGCGGTCGGCTTCATCAAGCACGAGCAGCTCAACGCCGCTGAGATCGACGGTGCGCTGGCCGGCGTGGTCGAGCAGACGACCCGGTGTCGCCACCAGGATGTCCAGGCGCTGGCGCAGGCGGGTGGTCTGCGGATTGATGTTGACGCCGCCGAACATCACCATCGAGCTCAGGTGCAGGTACTTGCCGTAGGTGCGAACGCTTTCTTCCACCTGCGAGGCCAGTTCGCGTGTCGGCGTCAGCACCAGGGCGCGGATGCGCGCCTTCGCGCCGGGGTGCAGCGGGCTCTGCGTGTGCAGACGCTGCAGCAGCGGCAAGGTGAAGCCGGCAGTCTTGCCCGTGCCGGTTTGCGCGGCGCCGAGCAGGTCGCGGCCCGACAGCACAACAGGAATCGCCTGCTGCTGGATCGGGGTCGGGGTGGTGTAGCCGGTTTCCTCGACTGCACGCAGCAGTTCGGGGATGAGGCCGAGTTCAGCAAAAGACATGGAAGGCATTCCGACGAGTGGACCGGCATGATACCCCAATGCCGGCCCCTGCGGGGTTCAGACGCCGTGCTCGCGCAGCCAGTTGCGGGTCAGTTTCCAGGCGTAGTCGGCTGCCGTCTTGTCGTAGGTGGGACGGTAGTCGGCATTAAAGCCGTGATTCACGCCCGGAAACACGATGAGGTCGGAGCCCGAGCCGGACTTCTGCAGCTCGCCACGCATCTGGTCGACCACGACCGGCGGGATGTAGGCATCGCTGCCGGCGTAGAGTCCGAGGACCGGAACTTTCAGTTGTGCCGCGATATCGATCGGGTCTGACGGTTTGATCTCGGATGTCATGCCGTTGAGCAGGCCGTAGTAGGCGACAGCGGCTTTCACCTGCGGATTGTGTTGTGCATAGAGCCAGACCGCGCGCCCGCCATAACAGAAGCCGATGCTGCCGAGCCGGCGCGTATCCGCCTGTCCCGAGGCTTTGGCGAAGGCGACGCTGGCGTCCAGGTCGGACATGACCTGGGCATCCGGGACCTTGGCCACGACCTGGCTGAGGATGGTTCCGATGTCGGTCATCGTCGAGACATCGCCCTGACGCGCGAAAAGTTCCGGTGCGATGGCGTAATAGCCGAGCTTGGCAAGACGACGGCAGACATCCTTGATGTGCTCATGGACACCAAAAATCTCCTGGATCACCAGCACCACCGGGTGCTTTCCGGGTTTTGCCGGCAGCGCGCGGTAAGCCGGCATGCGGCCGTCAGCCACCGGGACGAGGACTTCGCCAGCGATCAGACCTTGGCTGTCGGTGGTGATGGCCTGCGCCAGCAGCGGCGCGGAGGCGAGGGCGAAGCCGGTTGCCAGCGAAGTCACGATGAAGTGACGGCGGTTCATGCCGGAGGCGGTGGTGGCGCTCACGGGCACCGGCCCGTCCGCGTTGAAGTCGAGGGGTCTGAGGCCGTACTGATTCAGTTGCATGACAGATTCCTGTGAGTTTTTCCGGGGGCAATGTGTCCAGACGCTAGTCGGATATGACGCTTTCTGCAATCTGACGCTTGGAGGGTCTTGCGAATGCCGGGGCATCGTGGCCGCAAAAGCCCGTTATCCGGTCGTCGCTGTCCTTTCCGGCGGGACGGGGCGGCAGGCACACTGACAGACTGCCCGCCTTATATCGGGCGGCTGTCAAAAAAATCACAACAAGAACAGCCTAAAAAAGCTGCAGAGGGATATGCCATGACCGCATCGGGCCTGGTTTTTCGTTTTCAGCGGCCGCTCATGCTCGCCATGATCGTCGCCCAGCTGGCCGCCTGTTCGGGCTCCGGCGACTCCTCGGCACCTCCCCCTCCCGATGGCGTCAGCCGTCAGCAGCCGGTCACCCGCTATGACATGGCCAATGACTGCTTCGCACTCAAGCTCGTGGCGGGCGGCCGTTATGTGGCCCGGGCCGCGGATGGCAGCTATCTGGCCTCTGCCACGATACTGGCGGGTGGCGAGCCGCTCTACATGAAGCCGACAGGGCTGGGGCGCTATCTGCTCTCGGCCCGGGATGCATCGCTGATGGCGGCGATCGGCAGTGGCATTGGCTCGGTCAGCGAGGCCAGCGATGCCGCAGACTGGATCGTCGACACCACGGGCCCGGGGAGTTTCACGCTGATCTCGGGGCTGACCGGCAAGGCGCTGGCGGTGGAGCCGGCCAGCGGTCGTCTGACGCAGGCCGATCAGCCCTCGCTGTTCCGCTTCGAGCGTGCCAGCGGCTGCACGCCATTTCCTGAAATCACCGTCAATGCCAGCGGCGACAGCTTCAAGGGTACGCTGCCCAACGGCCAGGTGCTGGGCTTCGCCGATGCCCATGTCCACATCAGCGCCACCGACTTCCTCGGCGGCGCCCACTACGGCAATCCGTTCCACCGTTTCGGTGTGGCGCACGCGCTCGGCGACTGCAAGGAACGCCACGGTCCCAATGGCACTCAGGATCTGGTCGGCAATCTCTATGCCACTGACCCCCTGGCCCAGCATGACACCCAGGGATGGCCAACCTTCGTGAGCTGGCCGGCGGCCCATTCGCTCACTCATGAAGGCATGTACTACAAGTGGGTGGAGCGTGCCTGGAAGGCCGGCCTGCGCATCATGGTCAACGAGCTGGTACAGAACGAAGTGCTGTGCACGCTCAATTCGACTGCCAAGCTGAAGCCGCAGAATTGCAATGAGATGGATATGGCGGTGGCGCAGGTGCAGACCATGCGGCAGCTGCAGGACTATATCGATGCCCAGGAGGGTGGCCCGGGCAAGGGCTGGTTCCGCCTGGTGAACACGGCGGCCGAGGCCCGTAGCGTCATCGCCCAGGGCAAGCTGGCGGTGGTGCTGGGTGTCGAGATATCCCACATCTTCAATTGCAACGTGCGCTACGGGCTGCTCCCGGTGTTGCCGGAGACGCAGGGCTGCGACGAGGCCACGGTCGATGCTCAGCTCGATCGTCTCTACCAGCTGGGTGTGCGCCAGCTCTTCCCGGTGCATGAGTTCGACAACGCGCTTGGTGGCAACGGCATCTTTGACGGCCTCGTGCTCAACCTCGGCAACAAGGTCGATACGGGACAGTTCTGGCAGACCTACGACTGTCCGGAAGATGAGTACTACTTCGATGCCGGTGCGATCATGACCACAGTGCCTGGCGTGTTCGACAGCGAGGATCCGCTGAGTTCGCTGCTGCGCCAGCTCGCTGGCGGCACGGCACCGGTCTACAAATCGAACAAGCGCCAGTGCAATGCCAGAGGCATCACACCGATCGGCCGCTATGCCATCGGCAGGATGATGGATCGCGGCATGATCATTGACCTGGATCATCTGGAGCTGAAGATGAAGAGCGAGGTCATCGAGATGGCCAGATTGCGCAGCTATCCGCTGACATCCACACATGGCGGCCATGGCGGTATTTCGATGACGCAGGCGCGGGACATTTTCAAGCTGGGCGGACTGATTTACGACTACAAAGGCAATGGCAAGGGCTATGTCGCGGCCTTCAGGAAAGCCAAGGCTGCCCATGTCGCCTCAGGTGCCAGCACGGATTTTGCTTTCGGTTTCGGCGCCGATACCAATGGCATGGGGGCGCAGGCTGATGCCCGTGGTAGCGGCTCCCAGCCGGTCAGCTATCCCTTCACGCTCTTCAAAGGGGCGCAGTGGGGCAGCGAGTTCAACGGCATCAAGCCGGTGGTCTTTGACCAGCAGCGCTCGGGCGAGCGCCTCTATGACACGGATCGCGATGGTCAGGCACACTACGGACTGATCGCGGACTGGGTCGAGGAGGTCCGTATCGAGGGTGGTCAGGACGCATTGAGTGCGCTCTATCGTTCGGCCGAGGTTTATCTCCAGATGTGGGAGCGGTCCGTTGCGAACAGCAAGAAGTGAAACCCGGCGGGCACGCCTGCATGCCCTGTTTTTTCTGGCGCTGGCTGCGCTGGTCATGCTGGTGCTGTGGCACTGGCTGAAGCCCGTGGCGAAGCCGCCCGTGCCGCCGGCGACGGTTGTCGAGGCCAGTCAGGTCATTGACTGGGTCGTGCGTGACGGCCGGCGCGCCAGTGGTCCGGCGCTGATCACGGCGAATGCGGGCGAGGTTCTCCGCCTGCGTGTGCGCAGCGATCAGCCGGATGAGCTGCATGTGCACGGCTACGAGGTGTCGCGCGCTCTGCCGGCAGATCATCTCGTGGTGGTGGAGCTGCCGCTGACGCTCAGCGGCCGTTTCGACATCGAGCTGCACGCTGCCCACCAGGTCCTGGCGGTGCTGGAAGTGCAGCCGCGCTGAACGGAGTCCGGGGTTATGCGGCAGCTGTCGTTCGTCCGGTCGGGTGTGTTACTGCTCCTGCTCCTGCTGCCAGTCGGCGTCAGCGCCCACTCCTTCGGCAAGACCTATGCCTTGCCGGTCCCGCTCTGGCTCTACAGCTATGGTGCCGCCGCCGCGCTCATCCTCTCTTTTTTTGTCGCGGCCTGGCTGACGCGCTCGCCGCCTGCGGGGCTGCCGGTCGAGCCGCTGCCGCTGCAGGATGATCTCCGGCCCTCCGGCCGCTGCCTGCGGCTCTGGCAGGACCTGAGCCTGGCTGGCCTGCTGCTCAGTCTGCTTGCCGGCTTTCTGGGCTCGCGCAACCCGTATGCCAATTTCAGCATGACCTGGTTCTGGATTGTGTTCGGGCTGGGTACCACGTATCTCACGGCCATCGTGGGCGGCGGCAACCGTCGCGCCAATCCCTGGTATCTCCTGGTGCGCGTGGCGGCCCGGGGCGGCAGGGTCTGGCGTGATGGCCTCTGGCGCTATCCGGTATGGCTGGGCTACTGGCCGGCACTGCTGGCCTACATGGGATTGATCTGGATTGAGCTTTTCGCGCATGTGGTGCCTGTCGGTCTCGCCGGTCTGCTACTGGGCTACAGTCTGTATACCCTGCTGGCCAGCGCGGCGTTCGGCGCATCGGCCTGGCTGAAGCAGGGCGAGCTGTTTTCGGTGTTCCTGCGCCTGATGGCGGTCATGGCCTGCCGCCGCGAGGGGCGCTGGCAGCCGCCTTTCAGCGGCCTCCTGAAAGCCCGCTGCGAATCCCTCAGCCTGCTGGTCTTTCTGTTGTTCATGCTGTCAGCGACCAGTTTTGACGGTCTGCACGAGGCGGCGCCCTGGGTCCGCCTGTTCTGGTCCGATGCCATTGTGCTGCTGAAGCCCTGGCTGACGCCGCCGCTGATCAGCCACTACCCTTTGCTGCTGGATATCTATCTGCTCTGGCAGACCGCCTGGCTGTTGCTGTCACCGTTTCTCTACCTGCTGCTTTACCTGTTCTGCATGCTCGTCATGAAGGCCCTGACCGGTACCCGGCTGGGGGTCCGCGAGCTGGGGTTGCGTTTCGGTTTCAGTCTGCTGCCGATCGTGCTGGTTTATCACGTCAGCCACTATCTGGCGCTGCTCATCACCCAGGGCACGCAGCTGTTGCCGTTGTTGTCCGACCCCTTCGGTCGCGGCTGGAACCTGCTGGGAACGGCCGACTGGTTGCGCGTGCCCCTGGTCCCGGGGGCGGGCCTGGTCTGGCATGTCCAGGTCGGGTTGATAGTCGCCGGTCATGTCGTCAGTGTCTGGATTGCCCATGTCGAGGCGCTGCGTCTGTTCGGCAGCACGTGTCTGGCACTGCGCAGCCAGTGGCCGATGCTGGTGCTGATGCTGCTGTTCACCACGATCGGCCTTTGGATTCTGGCGCAGCCTTTCAGCCCCGGCATCGGTCTCCAGGGGCTGTCGGCCGCCTGAAGTCGTGGTATCAAGACGACTTTGCGTTCTAGAGATACGGCCATGACCCAGACCATCCTCATCACCGGCTGCTCCACCGGTATCGGCCGCGCCCTGGCGCTGGCCTTCCAGCAACGCGGACAGCAGGTGCTGGCGACAGCGCGCCGATTGGAAACGCTGGCCGATCTGCAGGCCCGCGGCATCCGCACCTATGCGCTCGACGTCAATTCCGCCGACAGCATTGCGGCGCTGATGACCGCGCTGGCGCAGGAGGGGCTGGCGGTTGATGTCCTGGTGAACAATGCCGGTTACGGCGCCATGGGGCCGTTGGCGGAATTGCCGCCATCCGAGTTGCGGCTGCAGTTCGAGACCAATGTCTTCGCCCTGATGGCGATGACACAGGCCGTGGTGCCCGACATGGCGCGTCGCGGTCGCGGCCGCATCGTCAATATCGGCAGTGTGTCCGGTGTGCTGCCAACGCCGTTCTCGGGAGCCTACTGCGCCACCAAGGCCGCGGTGCATGCCTTGTCGGATGCCCTGCGTCTGGAGCTGGCGCCGCTTGGTATCGGCGTCATGGTCGTGCAGCCCGGCGGCATCGAGTCGCAGTTCGGCGCCACCGCCAGCCAGGGCGTGGCCGAACGCCGTGCCGGCCTGTCGCTCTACGCCCCGGTGGCAGATGCCATCGCTGCGCGTGCCAACGCCTCGCAGGAAAAGGCCACGCCGGCCGCCGAGTTTGCCCGTGTCATGGTCGATGCCGTGCTGGCCGCCAGTGCCGACCCGGTGGTGCGTATCGGGCATGGCAGCTTCATCATGCCGCTCATCAAGCGCTGGCTGCCTACCCGCCTGCTCGACCGCATCCTCAGCCGCCGCTTTCAGCTCGACCGGCTCAAGTCGCCGGCCTGAGCGGTGCCAGTACCCGGGCAGCAGGCACCCGCGGGCATAGCGACCATCATGCGGTCATGATGCTATTCTGGCAGGCCAAGACAAGAATGCCGCCCGGACAGTCTGAGGTTGCCTGCGCGCTCGCGCAGGGCCAGACGGCCGGTTGAGGTGTCGCCGGCCCGCAGAGGCCGCCAGAGGAGTCTCAGATGGCTGAGCGCCTGCACGATGACAGGCCGGAAGATATTGCGGTGGCAGATGCCGGGTGCTCTGTCGCCGCTGCCGACCCGCGTTACCATGCCGCCTGTTTCCCCCCCTTTCTGCTGCAAACCGTGCTGCGCGTTGCCAGCCGTCACGGTGTCGATCCTGACCGTCTCTGCCATGGCCTCGGATTCGGCCCGGATGACCTCGTGGACCCCGCGCTCAGGGTGTCTTATCGCCAGGTCAGCCGCTTTATCCGGCGTGCCTTGCAGATGCTGCCCGTGCCTGCACTGGGCCTGGCGGTCGGGTGTGACAATGTTCTTGGGACACTAGGGCTGGTCGGTTATGCCATGTCGCTCAGCCAGACCCTCGGCGAAGCGGTCATGCTCGCCATGCGTTACCAGGTGCTGGCCGGCGGTATCGTGCATACGGGCTTTGAAATATCCGGCGATGAGGCCTGGCTGACGGCGGACTTCCGCTTTCCCGAGCCGGAAATCCAGGTCTTTGCTGTTGAGGAGCTGTTCGCCAGCAGTCTGGTCTACATGCGGGCGCTCGCCGGGCCTGACTTCTCTCTGCTGCGCATCGAGTGCATCTATCCCGCGCCACCCCATGCCGACGCCTATGCCGCCTGCTTTGGCGTGCCGGTGTCATTCGGCTGTCTGGCCAATCGCTTCGTGGTCAGCAGCAACTGGCTCATGCATCCCCTCCGCACGCACGAGCCGCTGGCTTTGCGACAGGCGCTCAGGATGCTCGATCAGGAGGCGCAGATTTCCTCGCCTCAAGATGAGCTGGCCATCTCGGTGGAGCGCGCCATCGCCCGTGCGCTCACGCGCGGAGCTCATGTCGAGGATATTGCCGGTGAGCTCAACATGAGCGGTCGCACCTTGCGCCGGCGTCTGGCTGAGCAGGGGCTGTCCTTTGATGTGCTGCTCGATAACGTGCGTCGCACGCGCGTCTTCAGCTTGCTCGCCAATCCCCGCATGCTGTTCGAACAGATCGCGGGTGAGGCCGGCTACAGTGATGTGCGCAGTTTCCGGCGGGCTTTCAAGCGCTGGACCGGTGTCAGCCCCAGCGAGTTCCGGCGCTGACCCCCCTGTGGGTGTCCGCGGGCCTGTCATGCTGGCCGCCAAAGTCCCCCTGCCTGTCCGTCAGTGGCCTGCAGTCTTCAGCCGGCGGCGTCCTATGATGGCGCGATGACCGGAGGCGCTGTCAGCGCCGCCTGCCGAAGGAGTCCGAGACTGATGCCACCCATTGATGCACCGCCTGATAAGAGCCGTCGCCGTCTGCTCAGGGCCGGCGTTGCCGTCGCGGCGACCTCGGCGATTTCGCTCCCGGTGATCCGGGCCTGTCAGCCACAGCCAGCCCAGCCCACGACCTGGCAAAACTGGTCTGGCTCACAGTCCTCGCGCCCGGCGGCCTGGCTGAGACCGCGCGATGAGGCTGAGCTGGCGCGGCAGTTGGGGACTGCCCGCGGCCATATCCGTGTCACCGGGGCCAGTCACTCCTTCAGTGCGCTCTGCAAGACATCCGACACCCTGGTCTCCATTGATGGCCTCAAAGGCGTGATCAGCCATGATCCGGAGGCACTGCAGGCCACGGTATGGGCCGGCTCCCGTCTGCGGGATCTCGGCGAGCCGCTATGGCAGGTCGGGCAGGGGCTGATCAACCAGGGCGATGTCGATGTCCAGTCGCTGGCGGGCGCCTGCGGGACCAGCACCCATGGCACAGGCAGCCGCCTCGGCTCCTTGTCGGCCCAGGTGCGCGGTGTGCATCTGATGACGCCCGATGGCGAGCTGATCGAGGCGAATGCCGATCGCGACAGCGAGGTTTTCAGGGCATCCGCCACCTCGCTGGGGGCGCTCGGCATCGCGACCCGGATCCGGCTGCAGAACCGCAAGGCCTACAGCCTCTCCGAGCATGAGTTTCTGGCGCCACTGGATACGGTGTTGGGCGAGCTCGACAGTTATGCCCGCGACAACCGCCATGCCGAATTCTGGGCCTTTTTCGAAAGCGATCAGGCCATCGTCAAACTGCTCAACGAAACCGACAGCGAGCCCACGCCGGAGCCGCTGATCGAGCTGCCGGTGAGCAGTGTCCTCGACCTCACCTCGCGCATCGCGCATGGCATCGAGGGCATGGATGGCCCCATGCAGAAACTGCTGGTCGCACTGCACAGCGAAGTGCGCCGCAGCGGCCGCTCCTACCGGATTTTTCCCAGCGTGCGCGAGTCGCGCTTCAACGAGATGGAGTACGAAATCCCAGTGGCGCAGGGGCCTGAGTGTCTGCGCGAGATCATCGCCACGGTTCGCAAGTCCGGTCTGCGCACGCTATTCCCTGTCGAGTATCGTCTGGTGGCCGCTGATGATGTCTGGCTGTCGCCCTTTCAGGGGCGCGACAGTGCCTCGATTTCGGTGCATCAGCATGCCTCGACCGACTACCGGCCCTTGTTCAATCTGGTCGAGCCGATTTTCTGGAAGTACGGCGGCCGTCCGCACTGGGGCAAGCTGCACAGCCTCGGCGCGCGTCAGTTGGCTGCGCTGTATCCGCATTGGGATGACTTCCAGCGTGTGCGTGCCCGTCTCGATCCGCGCGGTCGCATGCTCAATGAGCACTTGCGGCGGCTTTTGCTGACATGAGGGCGTGATATGAAGCGCCGCCGTGTGGTGATGGGAGGTCTGGGGGTCGGCGCGCTGGCGCTGGCGGGCGGCTGGGCCTTGCGCCCGGCGGACCGCGGTCGTCCGCACGATGTCTATTTCCGTGCCCTGCAGACCGAGCTGAGGCAGCACGGGCCGATGCGGCCGAGTCTGGTGATCGACCTCGATCGTCTGGATCACAACATCGACCAGGTCATGAAGTCTCTGGCCCGCAGTGGCAAGCACCTGCGTATCGTCGAGAAGTCACTGCCGTCACCGCGGCTGCTGGCCTATATTTCGCAGCGCGCCGGCAGCCGCCGCCTGATGTCGTTTCACCAGCCGTTTCTCAGTCAGGATGCGGTCAACATGCCGGATGCCGACATCCTGATCGGCAAACCCCTGCCGGTGCAGTCGGCGGCACAGTTCTATCGCGGGCATGTTGCGCAGCCGGCGGTGGCGGGGCAGGCCGGCTTCGACCCGCAGCGTCAGCTGCAGTGGCTGATCGACACCCCGGCCCGTCTGCAGCAGTACCTGGCGCTGGCGAAGGGGCTGGGCGTGCGCATGGGCATCAATATCGAGCTTGATGTCGGTCTCCATCGTGGCGGTGTGGCGGATGGCCGGACGCTGGCGGCGATGCTCCGGCTGATCACAGACAATCCGCAGCATCTGAGCTTCACCGGCTTCATGGGCTACGACCCCTTCGCGGTCATGCTGCCCGCCGTGCTGGGCTCGCCACAGTCGCTGGTGGCCGGCGTCATGGCCATCTACCAGTCCCGTGTTGATCAGCTGCGGCGCGACTTCCCCGCGCTCTGGCCGGCTGCAGGCGCTGCTGCGCTGACACTCAACGCCGCCGGCAGCCCGACCTACCGCCTGCATGAGGAGGAGCGGTTGAGCAATGACATTGCGGTCGGAACCGGCCTGCTCAAGCCCTCGCACTATGATCTCGAGACGCTCGCGGATCATCTGCCAGCGGTGTTTATTGCCACGCCGGTGCTCAAGACCACCGGCCCGGTGCGGCTGCCGGGCCTCGGCGAGGCCTCACGCCTGTTTTCCTGGTGGGATGCCAACCAGCGCGAGACGCTCTTTCTCTATGGCGGCAACTGGCTGGCCGATTATGTCTCGCCGGCCGGTTTGCAGGGCAATGACCTCTATGGCCGCAGCTCCAATCAGGAGATCGTCAACATCTCGCCGGCGGCGGGCGTGCGCGTGGATGACCTGGTTTTCCTGCGTCCGACCCAGAGCGAGGCCGTGCTGCTGCAATTCGGCGACCTGATCATGGTACGCGGCGGCAAGATCATCGATTACTGGCCGGTTTTCGCCTGACGACAGCGGCCACTTTTCTGCGGGAGCAGGACATGTATCAAGCGGGGTGGGGAAAGGCGGCAATCGGCATCAGCCCGCGGGGTTACGCCATGCATGGCTATGGCCAGCCCGGACATCGTGCCTTCGGACAGGAAACGCCATTGTTCGCCCGTTCCCTGTTTGTCCAGGATGCCGCCGGGCAAGCCCTGGTTTTCTGCTGCCTCGACCTCGGCTACGTGACCCACGCCATGCGTGCCGGCGCGGTCGAGCGTCTGCGCGCGCGCCTGGGCACGGTCTTCAATGATGCTGCATTCGTGCTGACCTGCACGCACACGCACTCCGGTCCCGGCGGCTGCAGCCATGACGCGATGTACAACCTGGTCACGCCGGGCTTTGTGCCGGAGCATCTGGAGGCGGTCATCGTCGCCACCGTCGAGGCCGTGGTGGCGGCCTGGCAGCGGGCGGCTCCGACGGATCTGAGCCTGGCCTCCGGCCGCTTTGATGAGGCCGTGCCAGTGGCCTGGAACCGTTCGCTCAAGGCCTGGAACCGCAACCCGGATGTCACCCGGTATCAGGAAGGCGAGAACCACAAGGCGCTGGAGCGCAGCATGCAGGTGCTGCGTTTCAGCCGTGAGGGGGAGCTGCTGTCGCTGCTGTCACTGTTTGGCGTGCATGCCACCTGCCTGGGCAATACCCTGGACCGTCACGATGGCGACAACAAGGGCTATGCCGCCGCCCAGACCGAGCAGCAGCTGGCAGGCGAGGGCGCGGTTGCTCTCTTCGCCCAGGGCACAGCCGGCGATGTGTCGCCGCATTATCACGGCCCTCGCCAGACGGCCCGACGCAACGCCATCCAGGGCCGCGCCGAATACGCCTATGCGGCCGAGAATGGTCGCCACCAGAGCACGATGGCCCTGCGCATTGCGGCTGATCCGCAGCAGATGCCGGTCACTGGCGGCATCGATGCCATTTTCACCTATGTCGATTTCACGGCGGTGCAGGCCGACCCGGCCATGGCCGATGGCGAGCCGGACGCCTGGACAACGGAACCCTGCCATGGGGTGTCGTTTTTCGCCGGCACGCCGGTCGATGGACTCGGCGTGCCGCCGCCGCTGGCTGCGGTCATGCGGCTCGGGGCGCGTGCGCTGCGGCGTTACCGGCTCAGTCCGCTATCGCGGCTGTCGCCGGAAGCGCGCCACCACTATCAGCGTCTCTATGCCGCGCAGGGACCCAAGGACATTGTCATGGAGGCCGGTCGTAAACTGGCGCTCGGACGTCCGCTGGACCGTCTCGGCCTGCCCGACAGGGCCGATCCGCTGGTGGCTGAAATGAAGCGCCAGGCCGTGGCCGGCGCTCTCAACGAGAGCGCGCTGGTGCCGACGGTGCTGCCCTTGCAGATCGTCATCCTCGGTCAGATCGCACTGGTCTGCTGTCCGGGCGAGTTCACCACCACGGCTGGCCGCCGGCTGCTGGACGTCGTGTCGGCGCGCCTGCGCCCGCGCGGGATCAGCCAGGTGCTGATCTGCACTTACTGCAATGAGTACATGGGTTATGTCACGACCCGCGAGGAGTATCAGGAACAGGCCTACGAAGGTGGCCACACAGTGTTCGGGCAATGGACGCTGGCCGCCTTCCAGACCCGCTATGCGGCACTGGCCGATGAGCTGCTCAAGCCGGCCTCAGCGCGCGGCCATGACCGGACGACACAGCCCGAGCCGGTCCCGGTCCATGAGCTGATGCGGCGCAGCGGGTTGCCGCCGCGCCGCTGAGCGGATGACTCAGGCCAGGTCCTGCATGACCCGGAAATACGCACCCATCAGGCGTGCTGACCAGGAGCGCGCCGTCCAGCCTTCGTAATGCGCGCAATGACTGCCTTCGGCCGTCGTGGCCAGAATGACATTGGGCATCCGGCGCATGCTGTCCCGCCAAGGGTCAAGATTGCTGATACGGCAGACCGGGTCATCTTCCGAGTTCAGCACCATCAGCGGCGTGCGGATGGCGTGGAAGACATACATGGGGTTGCTGGCCTGATCATAGGCCTCGTAGCTGTCATGCCCGGCCAGCTCGTAGAGGTGGCGGTGGAACTCCCCCAGATCGGTGGCGGCCTGCAGACGTGTGGCCGTGGGCAAGTGACTGATCTTTGCCAGATGGGGGGTGATGAATTGCCGCACCAGTTTCTTTCCCATCATCCGGCTGTAGAACGGTTGCGCCCTGTCGAAGCCGACGTTCGTGTCATAGCCGGGGCAGTAGGCAAAAGCCGCGCGGAAGGGCGCCGCTTCGCCTTCCTCGCCCAGGTAACGCACCAGCAGGCCGGAGCCGGCCGACGAGCCGACAGCGTACAGCGGCGATTCGGGAAAACGTGCCCGGATGACCTGCAGTTGCTCGCGCAGGTCCTTCGTGCAGCCGAGGATGTTGAGGCGGGGCGTGACCAGCGGCAGGTCGGCGTGGCCGCGCCGCAGGCAGAGCACGATGCGCCAGCCGGTGGCGGTCTGCAGATCCTGCACCAGCTCCGCCATGCTCTCCGGGCTGCCGGTGATGGTGTGCAGCACCACGATGGTGGGCGTGTCCGGTGACAGCCTGCTGCCGCTCCAGAGCAGCGCCGTGCGTCCGCCATCCGCCATGAAGAGCGGATCGTAATGGTCGTAGAGCGTGGCGGTGCGCTGCTTCTGCCGGCCCAGGTTTTTGCGCAGGCTATGGAAGATCAGCTGGGCATGTTCGTTGAACAGCCAGGGTGTGGGTATGAAATCTTCGTGCAGCTGGCGCAGCGCCGCCACGACATGCCGGTTACGGATATTGTCGTGGCAGATGACCCGGGGCTTGCGCCGTGCTGCGGGTGGCTGGGTGCCCAGATTCTGGGTCATGCCGGCTTGGCGCCCTTGTACTCCGGCAGCAGGTGGCCGAGGCGCTTGCTCATCTCGCCGGCCAGCGCCTGCGTGCCGCTGAGCGGACGCACCATGACCTCGAATTCGACAATTTTTCCGGCTTCGTCGAAGCGGATCATGTCGATGCCCTTGAGGGCACGGTCGCCGACGCGGGCGCTGAATTCCAGCACCACGCTGAGGCCGTCGTCCGTGGCCAGCTCACGGTGATAAGTGAAGTCCTCGAAGACCTGCATGACGGTGCTGATGATCAGCACCAGCGCGGGTGCTGACTGGTAGGGGGCGAATGCGGCCGGCGAGCGGAAGGCCACATCCGGATGCGTGATGGCGGCCAGACCAGACAGGTCGCGCCGGGCGATCATGTCGTGCCAGATGGCCAGCGAGGCGGCTGCTGCTGGCTGTAGATGCTGCGGCGCGTTACTCATGGTGCTCTCCTGGGGGCGGGCTCAGAGGCTGGCGGCGAGACGCACGCCCTGGTTGATGGCGCGTCGAGCATCCAGTTCGGCGGCGACATCGGCCCCCCCGATCAGGTGCACGTTCAGTCCGGCCGCCACCAGGTCGGCATGCAGTTCGCGCTGCGGCTCCTGACCGGCGCAGATGATCACATGATCGACATCGAGCACGCGGACCTCGTCGTTGATCCGCACATGCAGACCGGCATCATCGATGCGCTCGTAGCTGACGGCAGGAATCATCTTCACCTGGCGCGCGGTCAGCCCGGCGCGATGGATCCAGCCCGTGGTCTTGCCCAGGCCGTCGCCCACCTTGCTGGCCTTGCGCTGCAGCAGATACACCTCGCGCGGCGAGGCCTCGACCTCGGCCGGCATCATGCCGCCGGCCTCGCGGTAATCCTTGTCGATGCCCCACTCGCGGTTGAACTTGTCGGCATCGAGACTGGCGCTGACGCCGTGGTGGGTCAGGTATTCGGAGACATCGAAGCCGATGCCGCCGGCGCCGACCACCGCCACCTTAGCCCCGACCGGGCGCTTGTCGCGCAGCACATCGAGATAGTTCAGTGCCTTGGCGTGCTCCACCCCCGGGATGGCCGGTGTGCGCGGCACGATGCCGGTGGCCAGTACCACCTCGTCATAACCGCCCTCGCGCAGCTGTTCGGCACTGACCCGGGTATTGAGCTTCAGCGCGACGCCGTGCTTGTCGACCATGCGGCTGAAGTAGCGGATGGTCTCGTGGAATTCTTCCTTGCCCGGCACCTGCTTGGCGATGTTGAACTGGCCCCCGATCTCGGCTGCGGCATCGAACAGTGTCACCACGTGGCCACGCTCGGCGGCGGTGACGGCAAAACCCAGCCCGGCCGGGCCGGCGCCGACCACGGCAATGCGCTTGGGCGCCGCCGCCGGTGTCAGTGGAATTTCGGTCTCGTGACAGGCGCGCGGATTCACCAGGCAGGAGGTGATCTTCAGCGAGAAAGTCTGGTCCAGACAGGCCTGGTTGCAGCCGATGCAGGTATTGATCTCATCACTGAGACCCTGCTCGGCTTTGCGCACGAAATCGGCATCGGCCAGGAAGGGCCGCGCCATCGACACCATGTCGGCATGGCCGTCGGCCAGCACCTGCTCCGCCACTTCCGGCGTATTGATGCGGTTGGTGGTCACCAGCGGAATCCTGACCTTGCCCATCATGCGCTGGGTGACCCAGGTGAAGCCCGCGCGCGGCACCTTGGTGGCGATGGTCGGGATGCGCGCCTCATGCCAGCCGATGCCGGTGTTGATGATGGTCGCGCCGGCGGCCTCGATGGCCTGCGCCAGCTGCACTGTCTCCTCGAAGGTCGAGCCGCCCTCGACCAGATCAAGCATGGACAGGCGATAGATGATGATGAAATTCGGCCCCACGCGCTCGCGGACGCGGCGCACGATCTCGACCGGGAACTTGATGCGGTTCTCGTAGCTGCCACCCCATTCGTCATCGCGCTGGTTGGTGCGCGCGGCGATGAACTGGTTGATGAGATAGCCCTCCGAACCCATGACCTCGACACCGTCGTAGCCGGCCTGCTGCGCCAGCGCCGCGCAGCGCGCGAAGCTGTCGATGGTGTCCAGCACTTCCTCGTGCGTCAGCGCGTGCGGCTTGAACGGGTTGATCGGCGCCTTCACTGCGCTCGCCGACACCAGACCCGGCTGATAGGAGTAGCGCCCCGTGTGCAGGATCTGCATGGCGATCTTGCCGCCCTCGCGATGCACCGCCTCGGTGATCACGCGGTGGTGCTCGGCTTCCTCCGGCGTGGTCAGCTTGGCGCCACCCGCGAAGACCAGGCCACGGTCATCCGGCGAGATGCCGCCGGTCACGATCAGGCCGACGCCGCCACGCGCACGCTCGGCGTAGAACGCGGCCATGCGCTCGAAGCCATGCTCGGCCTCTTCCAGACCGAGATGCATGGAGCCCATGAGCACGCGGTTCTTCAGGGTGGTGAAGCCAAGGTCCAGCGGCGCAAGGAGGTTCGGGTACGGCGAAATTGTCATGGCCAGGGCTCTCTTCGTGTTGAAGTGGTTTATGCAACTGATTGCAAATTTATAGTCGAACGCCTTATGAATTGCAACTGGTTGCACAATAGTTCTATGCTTGCCCGCAACATTGCTCACCGGATGCCCCATGTCCCTGCCCCACGCCCTGCTGACTTCGCTGCTGGAACGCCCCTGCTCGGGCCTGGACCTGGCGCGGCGCTTCGACCGCTCGATCGGCTTCTTCTGGCCGGCCTCGCACCAGCAGATCTACAAGGAACTGGGCAAGCTGGAAGTGGCGGGATGGGTCACGGCAGTAGCCGAAGAAGGTGCGCGGGGCAGGAAGAAGGTGTACGAGGTGTTGCCCGCAGGATCTGCTGAGCTGAAGCGCTGGGTGGGCGAAGCTGAAGACCCCGCCCCGTTGCGCGATGCGCTGATGGTGCGGCTGCGCGCGGAAGCGGTGCTGGGACCGGGAGCCGGGGTGTTGAATGATCTCCAGCATCGGCTGGAGCGGCATCAGCGGCAGCTGGCGGTGTACCGGGAGATCGAGCAGCGGGACTTTGCTGGGCGGAAGCTAACGCGGGCAGAGGAGCTGCAGTATCTGGTATTGCAGTCGGGATTGGGGGCGGAACAGGCTCAGGTGGAATTTTGTGAGAGGGTGTTGGCGTTGTTAGGTCAGTAACAGCACTCAGTGGCTGCTTTCGACCCGAAGCGGACGGATTGCACACTTACGCAGCGTTATTGATGGTTGTCCGAATTGCTTAGCGCTGGCATGCTTAAACCGTGACGATGTTGCGGTACTTTTCGGCAAGGATTGGCGCTGTTGCGCAATTCCCCCACTAAGCGCAGTTCCCCCTTTCCCCAGTCTGTTCAGGACACACGTATCGTGTGTGGCGTGCCCAAGCGCGTGAACTGGTTCAGGATCGCCGCGCGTACCTGAAGCTCCGTTACCTGGCGGTCGAAGTCTCGGGCCATGACCTGCTCGCCCAGCAACTTGAAGCAACCCATCTTGGTTTCCACCAGGCTGCGCCGATGGTAACCGCTCCATTTCTTCCAGATCGTCCGACCTAGATGCCGGGTGCTGCGCAGGGTCTCGTTGCGCGCCGCAACGCCAGCACTGCTGCCTTTCCAGGCCTGGGCGTTCTTGCGCGTCGGGATCACCGCCGCCGCGCCGCGTGCCGCAATCGCGGCATGGCAGGCCTTGGTGTCATAGGCGCCATCGCCACTCACCGTGGCCACTGCTTCCGTCGCCGGGATCTGTGTCAGCAGTTCCGGCAGCATCGGCGCATCGCCGATACGGTTGTCGGTGACTTCGATGGCCCGGATCTCCAGCGTCTCGGCATCAATGCCCAGATGCACCTTGCGCCACTGCCGGTGGTATTCGGCGCCATGCTTCTTCGTCTTCCACTCGCCTTCGCCCAGCATCTTCACGCCGGTGCTGTCCACGAGCAGATGCAGGCCACCCCGGCTGGGGCGGTAGGGAGTGTTCACGGTCAGTGTCTTCTGGCGGCGGCAAACCGTGCGGTAGTCAGGCACGGGCCAATCCAGACCGGTCAGATGCATCAGGCTCTGCACGAAGCCGATGACCTGCCGTAAGGGCATACCGAACAGGCCCTTGATGGTGAGACAGAACTGGATTCAGCAGGATGCGCCGGAGGAGGTGTCCCGCACGCTGATCTCGTTCTTTTCGGACTGACCCGGTCCGGCCATCGGCACCACCTCGTGCGCGGTGACGGGCTGATGGCACGCTGAGCAGGTCAGGGTGGGCGTGAAAACATGCCCGCAGGTCTTGTGCTGATAGATCAGCGGGGCGCCCTGACCTTCATCCAGCCATTTGTCGCCCCAGGCCGTGAAGGCGAGCAGCACCGGGTACAGGTCCCGGCCTTTTTCCGTCAGCCGGTATTCGTAGCGAGGCGGGTTGTCCTGATAGGCGACCTTCTTCAGCACGCCTGCATCCACGAGTCGCGTCAGCCGCTCGGACAGCACATGGCGGGTCATGCCCAGTTGCGCCTGGAAGTCATCGAAGCGTCGCACCGCCAGAAAGGCATTGCGCACGATGAGCAAGGTCCAGCGATCGCCGAGGATCGCCAGGCTGCGTGCGATCGAGCAGGGCATGTCGCCGATTTTCTGCCATTTCATGATCGTTTCCGAATGACTCGTTGTTGAGTCGGCATTCTATGAGCAGGCGCGGCCACTTGAATAGTTCCTTTTTAGAACTTACTATGTGCGCGAAACTTAACGATGTTCAGATGTCGTGTCGGGCCTTCGGCTCGCAACGCATGCTGCAAGGAGGGGGGTTGATGCAGATTCATCATCGCGGGGCCGTGCTGGCTGCCCCCTTGGCGCGCTGGCTTTCGCTGGCATTCATTCTGACCATCGTGCTGTCGATGGGCCTGTCGGGCTGGTTTGCGCTGCATGAAGGCGCTACCCGTTTCATGCTGCCGTTCACCACGCACGATGCCACCGAGGTCGTCACCGAGGCCGTGGTCACGGCTCGTGCCAATCCTGACCTGCACACGATTCGCGGCGTCAGCGAAGAGCTCTGGGCACTGGCGGGCGCCACCTCGGCCGAGCGTTTCACCACCTCGAAAATCCTCGAGCAGGGCATCTACTACACCACCATGCCGCGCACCAACCAGATTCTGCTGGCCGCGCATGTGCTGACCGGGGTGTTCTGCATGCTGCTCGGCGGTCTGCAGTTCTGGCCGGCGTTCCGTAAGCGTTACATGAAGGTGCATCGCGCCATCGGCATGATCTATCTCCTGACCGTGCCGGTTTCCGTGCTCACCTCGCTGGCCTACCTGGCGCTGACGCCGCCGTATCGCATCTATGCTCATCTGGTGGGCTGGGTGGCGCTGTGGGCGTTCGGCATTCTGGCTCTGATCGCGGTCAGCGAGGCCATCCGCGCCTTGCGTCTGCGCCGCATCTACGAGCACCAGGCCTGGATGGCATTCTCGTTCGGCTGCCTGATGGTGGCGCCGCTGCTGCGACTGGACTGGGTCTTGCTGGCGTGGTGCTTTCCGCACATCGACCAGGAGACACTCAATCTGGTGACCACCGGCCTGATGCTGCCGCAGACCCTGCTGATCGCCTACGGTCTGATCCTCGTGAACCGGCAGTTTGCGCGGCCTTTGCGCAACCGCCAGCCATCGGCACTGGCGCGCCAGTCGGCCCCCGTGTTCATCCGTGCCCTGCCGGCCTTGCTGCTGCTGGCGCTGGTCATGGCCGTCAGCAATGCCTGGTTCTATCTGGTCAAGCAAGGCCTGAGCGGCTTGGCGATGGCCGCCGACCGGGTACCTGAAGCCCTGCGGCTGAAGGAGCAGGCGGTTCTCGCCGGTTATCCGCTCGCGACCCTGCTGCTGGTGACCGGGCTCAGCCTGGCCTGGCCGGCCGCCTTGCTGGCCCTGAAGCGTCTGCTGCAGGATGACTTCGCACCGAGCCGGCTCGCGAATGGTGCCGGGCTGCTGGCCGTGCTCGCCGGCGTGTCCGCCGTCTGGCTGGGCTGGCACATCGGTCTGGCTCCGGACATGGCGCTGGCATCCGGAGGCACCCTGTACCTGGTCAACGGCGCGGTAATTGCCGGCTTCGGTCTGCTGTTGCTGGCCATGCAGCGTGTCGGTCAGATCGCCCTGATGAAGGAAAGCCTGGTTTTCCTGATCTGCCTGCTGCCGTTCCCCAGCCTGTTTCTGGCCACCTTCGTCGTGTTCAGCCAGCTCCCGCTCCCGCCGGTTTTTCTGAGCGGGGAGCAAGGCGTGGTGCTGCCGGTGGGGTTCAGTGGCGCTCTCCTGTTCATCGCCATGATTCATGTGGTGCATGGCCAGGCCACCCGCGAACACAACTGAACTCGCGCAATCAAGGAGTCCGCATCATGCGTCAACCCGATTTCTTCGTACCCTCCGGCGATGTCCGGCTGGCGGTCTACACCTGGGGCAGCAAGCCCACCGCTGAGCAGCCCCGCGAGGTGATCGTGCTCGCGCACGGTTTCCCGGACCGGGCGATATTCTGGGAGCAGGTCGCCACGGCCCTGCAGGACAGCTTCCATGTGGTGGCCTTCGACATGCGAGGCTGCGCGTACTCGACGCCGGTGAAGGGGCGTCGTCATTATCATTTCAGGGAGTTGCTAAACGACCTGTATGCGGTCATCGATGCCGTGAGCCCCGGTCGCCCGGTGCATCTGGTCGGCCATGACTGGGGTGGCATCTATGGCTGGGATGCCATTGCGGAAGCCGCCGGCAGGCAGCGCATCGCCTCGTTCGTGACCATGTCGCCAGCGCTCGATCATGTCGGTTTCTACCTGCGCCGGCGTTTCCTGCGCCCGACGCCGCGTCATCTCGCGCAAGCCCTGGGGCAGCTCTGCCGCAACAGCCTGATGACTTTTTTCACGCTGCCGCTGCTGCCCGAGCTGCTGTTCCGCAGCGGGCTGGGCACCGCCATGTTCCGGGCTCTGGTGGGGCATTTCGAGCCACGCATCGTGTTCCGCAAGAATCCGGGCATGGAAGACGATGCCATTCGCTATCTGGGCATCTATCGCGCCAATCTGCTGCAGCGCGTGCTGTTTCCCCGGCGTGCGGGCAAGAGCCCGGTGCCCGTGCACCTGCTGCTGGCGGCCAGGGACCCGTTTCTGCCCCCGGCCGTGTTCGAGGCCTGCGCCGACAGCACGGTCCGATGCAGTCGTTCGCTCATCGATGCGGCACACTGGGCACCGCTGAGCCGGCCGCAGGAAATGGCAACGGCCATCGCCGGGTTCATCCGGAGCCCTACCGTGACTAACCCCGGAGTTTGAACGCCATGAAACGGACAGACTGCACCCGCCAGCTGCTGCCGCGCTATGAAGTGGACAATCTGTTTGTGGCCGACCAATTCAGGCAGCGGTTTCCCGAGTTTCGGGTGACGCCGTTTAGCGAGGAATTGGCACGGATTCGGGAGGAGCGGGCGGGGTGATCACGATCGTTAGCGCCACCCACTGTCGGAAGACGCGTTCTGGAAAGCCTCGGTGCTCGGCCAGTCCCTGAAGCGACTGGCCCATGATGATCGACTCACGGCACAGATCGCGTTCAGCAATCGTCTCGGGCTGCCCGAGGTATACAAAGCGCGCCTCTCGGCGGCCCAGAACAACGACGTCCTGGTCTTTGTGCACGACGATGTCTGGATTGATGATTATTTTCTGGCGGATCGCGTCATCGAAGGGCCGCGACATTACGACCTGATTGGCGTGGCCGGCAATCGTCGCCGGGTAAAACATCAACCGGCCTGGGCGTTTGTGGATAGGCAATTCACCTGGGATGAGAGAGCGAATCTGAGCGGGGCAGCGACGCGACGTTCCACCGTATTTGAGTAGCAAGGCGCTTTGGAGTCCAACCCCACCCAGCGCTTCAGCTCGGCAGATCCTGCGGGCAACACCTCGTACACCTTCTTTCTGCCCCGCGCACCTTCTTCGGCTACTGCCGGCCGGGAAGCAGGAGCTGCGGTGCTGGATGGACCGGGCGAGGACCCGCTGCAGGCCTGAATGACGTGTCGCTTCTTTATGGTTTTTATATGTCCCGGACGCGACTCTTAACACCATCTTAGCGCCCGCTTTCTGACAATCGCTGTTGAGGGAACCCCCATTTCCCGAGACGGAGATTGATCGTGTCATTCATGGCCACACTCAGCGTGCTGACGGCGGTACTGCTGCTTCCTTATCTGATTTATGCCCTTTGCCGGCCGGAGCGTTTCTGATGAACGCCTCAGCCTGGATGCAATTGGCTCTTTTTCTTGGCTTGCTGCTGGCGCTGGCCTGGCTGCTCGCGGTGCCGCTGGAGCGTCTGGCACGCGGAAGCCTGCCGGTGGGACGTGCCGAATCGCTGGGGTATCGCCTGCTCGGCATTGATCCGGCGCAGGAAAGCGGCTGGCTGCCCTATGCCATCGGACTGATGCTGTTCAATCTGATGGGCATCGCGGCGGTTTATGGTCTGCAAGTGGCGCAAGCGGCACTGCCCCTGAACCCGCAGCACTTGCCTGCGGTCGCGCCGGATCTCGCTTTCAACACGGCGGTGTCGTTCGTCACCAACACCAACTGGCAGTCCTATGCCGGCGAGTCGACCATGAGTCATCTCGTGCAGATGCTCGGGCTGGCGGTGCAGAATTTCTTGTCGGCGGCGACCGGCATCGCGGTCGCCTTCGCCCTCATGCGGGGCTTTTCACGCCAGCGCGGCAGCACAATTGGCAATGTCTGGGTTGATCTCACGCGCATTACGCTGTGGCTGCTGCTGCCCTTGTCCTTCCTGCTCGCGCTGGCCCTGATCAGCCAGGGTGTGATCCAGAACTTCGCCGCGGACCTGAGCGTCCAGACCTTGCAGGGCAGCACGCAGATGCTGGCTCAGGGGCCGGTGGCCTCACAGGAAGCCATCAAGATGCTGGGCACCAACGGCGGCGGTTTCTTCAATGCCAACTCGGCGCATCCGTTCGAGAATCCGACCGTCTTCAGCAATCTGCTGCAGATGCTGGCCATTTTCGTGATTCCGGCGGCGCTCTGCCTCGCCTTTGGCCGTTTGGTCGGCGATCGCCGCCAAGGCGCGGCTCTGCTGGCAACCATGACCGTGATCTTCATCGCCTGCGTGTGGCTGATCACGGCCAGCGAGCAAGCCGGCAATCCGGTGCTGCTGCAGGCCGGCGCGGACAGTGCCGCCAATCTGGAAGGCAAGGAAGCCCGTTTCGGCATCATCGCCTCATCGCTGTTCGCCACCATCACCACGGCGGCTTCCTGCGGCGCCGTCAATACCATGCACGACAGCCTGACGCCGCTGGGCGGGCTGGTCCCGATGGCGCTGATGCAGTTGGGCGAGGTGATCTTCGGCGGTGTCGGCGCCGGCTTCTACGGCATCCTGCTCTATGCCGTGCTGGCCGTTTTCATGGCCGGTCTCATGGTTGGTCGCAGCCCGGAATACCTGGGCAAGAAAATCGAAATCCGCGACATGAAGATGACGGCGATTGCCATCCTGGTCACGCCGGTGCTGGTGCTGGGCGGAACCGCCATCGCGGTCATCACCGAGGCCGGGCTGGCCGGCCGCCTGAATCCGGGGGCGCACGGTTTTTCCGAAATCCTCTACGCCTTCAGCTCGGCAGCCAACAACAACGGTTCGGCATTCGCCGGTCTGAGCGCCAACACGCCGTTCTACAACGGGCTGCTGGCGCTGGCCATGTTCCTGGGCCGCTTCGGCGTCATCCTGCCGGTGCTGGCACTCGCGGGTTCGCTGGTGGCCAAGCCGCGGCTGCCGGTGACCGCAGGTACGCTGCCGACGCATGGCGTGCTTTTCGTGACGCTGCTCATCGCCATCATCCTGCTGATTGGCGCACTCAATTTCCTGCCGGGTCTGGTGCTCGGCCCTATTGCCGAGCATCTCCAGATGCTCGCCGCCTGAGGATGTGATTCATGTCCACGCAAACCTTGTCATTCATTGATCCGGCGCTGCTGCGCGGTGCGCTCAAGGCGGCGCTGCTGAAACTGTCGCCGCGGGTACAGTGGCGCAATCCGGTCATGTTCGTGGTCTATCTCGGCAGTCTGCTGACGACCGGGCTCTGCATCGAAGCCGTCTGGTTCACACCGAACGGGCAGGGAGGGGAAAGCGCTGTCTGGATCGGCGCCATGTCCGCCTGGCTCTGGCTGACCGTGTTTTTCGCCAACCTGGCCGAGGCACTGGCCGAGGGCAGAAGCCAGGCCCAGGCAGCCAGCTTGCGCAGCAGCCAGCAGTCGGTGCAGGCCAAGTTGCTGGTGGCGCCTCATCGTGATGCCGCCTGGCGCCTCGCGGACGGCAGCAGCCTGCGCCGTGGCGATGTTGTGCTGGTTGAGGCCGGCGAGGTCATCCCGGCCGACGGCGAGGTGCTCCAGGGCGTGGCCTCGGTGGATGAGTCGGCCATCACCGGCGAGTCGGCGCCGGTGATCCGGGAGTCCGGCGGCGACTTTTCCGCGGTCACCGGCGGCACCCGCGTGCTCTCAGACTGGATTGTCGTCAAGGTCACGGTGAATCCGGGCGAGGCCTTCCTCGACCGCATGATCGCCATGGTCGAAGGTGCCAAGCGGCAGAAGACACCGAATGAAATCGCACTGACCCTGCTGCTGGTCACGCTGACCTTGATCTTCCTGGTCGTGGTGGCGACGTTGCAGCCCTTTTCGGCCTACAGCGTGAGCGAGGCCGGCACGGGCACGGCGATCAGCCTGACCGCGCTGATTGCGCTGCTGGTCTGCCTGATCCCGACCACCATCGGCGGTCTGCTGTCGGCCATTGGTGTGGCCGGCATGAGCCGTCTGATGCGTGCCAATGTGATCGCTAGCTCGGGGCGTGCCGTCGAGGCAGCGGGGGATGTCAACGTCCTCCTGCTCGACAAGACCGGCACCATCACGCTCGGCAATCGTCAGGCCAATAAGTTCCTGGCAGCACCCGGGGTCACGGAGGAATTGCTGGCGGATGCCGCCCAGCTCGCCTCGCTGGCCGATGAGACGCCGGAGGGCCGCAGCATCGCCGTGCTCGCCAAGCAGCGCTTCAATCTGCGCGGTCGTGACATCGCCGCACATGAGGCAAATTTTGTGGCGTTCACTGCCGAAACCCGCATGAGCGGCATCGACTACGATGGCCGCACCATCCGCAAGGGCGCTCAGGATGCCATTCGCCGTCATGTCGAGGCGTTGGGCGGTCAGTTCCCCGAGGCCGTGGCGCGCATGGCGGATGAGGTGGCCCGTCGCGGTTCGACACCGCTGCTGGTGTCCGAAGATGCCCGCGTGCTGGGCGTGGTCGAGCTCAAGGACATCGTCAAGGGCGGCATCAAGGAGCGTTTCGCCGAGCTGCGCGCCATGGGTATCCAGACCATCATGATCACCGGCGACAACCCGCTGACGGCGGCCGCCATCGCGGCTGAGGCCGGGGTGGACGACTTCCTCGCCGAAGCCACGCCCGAGGCCAAGCTCAGGCTGATCCGCCAGCATCAGGCCGAGGGCAAGCTGGTGGCGATGACGGGCGACGGCACCAACGATGCCCCGGCGCTGGCTCAGGCGGATGTTGCCGTGGCCATGAATACCGGGACCCAGGCGGCGAAAGAGGCGGGCAATATGGTCGACCTCGACTCCAACCCCACCAAGCTCATCGAGATCGTCGGCATCGGCAAGCAGATGCTGATGACGCGCGGCGCGCTGACCACGTTCAGCGTTGCCAATGATGTGGCCAAGTACTTCGCCATTATCCCGGCCGCCTTTGTCGGTACCTATCCGGCGCTGGCCGCACTCAACGTCATGCATTTGCACAGCCCGCAGTCAGCGATGATTTCGGCGGTGATATTCAATGCCCTCATCATCCCGTTGCTGGTGCCGCTGGCGTTGCGCGGTGTGCCCTACAAGGCGCAGAGCGCAGAGGCCATGCTGCGCGAAAACCTGCTGATCTACGGACTCGGCGGTCTGCTCGTTCCCTTTGTCGGTATCAAGCTGATTGATGCCGTGCTGGTCGGCCTGGGCCTGATCTGAGCCCTGGCGCCATCTGGAGAGACATCATGTTCCTGCAAAAAACGCTGCGTCCGGCCATAGGCCTTTTCATGGCACTCAGCCTGGTCACCGGCCTGGCTTATCCGCTGCTGGTCACGGTCAGTGCTCGCTGGTTGTTCCCGGATCAGGCTGCCGGCAGCCTGGTCATCCGCGACGGCCAGGTGGTCGGGTCGCGTCTGATCGGCCAGACTTTTGACCGGCCCGGCTACTTCTGGGGGCGTCCGTCGGCCACCGGTGCGATGCCCTACAACGGTCAGGCCTCGGGCGGCAGCAATCTCGGCCCGACCAACCCGGTGCTGGCGCAGGCCATGACCGAGCGAGCGGCGGCCTGGCGCGCGGCCCACCCGGAGCGGGCGGCGGAGCCGATCCCCGCGGACCTGCTGACCACGTCGGCCAGCGGTCTCGATCCACATATCTCGCCCGCTGCCGCCCAATGGCAGGTGGTGCGGGTGGCGCGTGAGCGTCAGCTGTCGGCCGACGCGGTGGCTGATCTGGTCGCTGTTAACACCGAGGGCCGTCTCTGGGGTATTTTGGGTGAGCCCGTGGTCAACGTGCTGGCGCTCAATCTGGCGCTGGACAAGGTGCAAGCACACTGATGCCCGACAACCGACATGATGCCTTTGCGGCCCGCCCGGATCCCGATGCGCTGCTGGCCGAGCTGCAGCGCGACGAAGCGGCATCCCGGCGCGGGCGGCTTAAGATCTTTTTCGGTGCCTGTGCCGGCGTCGGCAAGACCTACGCCATGCTGGAGGCGGCAAAGGCGGCCGTCGGAGAGGGTCGCGATGTGGTTGTCGGCGTGGTCGAAACCCATGGTCGTGCCGAGACTGAAGCGCGTCTGGCCGGATTGGAGCTGTTGCCCCGGCGCCAATTGACCCAGGGTGGCAGCCGCTTCGGCGAATTCGACCTGGATGCCGCCCTGGCCCGCCGGCCGGCGCTGATCCTGGTCGATGAGCTGGCGCACAGCAATGCCCCCGGCTCGCGCCATGACAAGCGCTGGCAGGATGTCGAGGAGCTGCTCTCGGCCGGTATCGATGTCTGGTCGGCGATCAATGTGCAGCATCTCGAAAGCCTCAATGACGTGGTCGGTCAGATCACTGGCATCCGTGTGCGTGAAACCGTGCCGGACCGGATTTTTGACGGCGCCGACGAGGTCAGCCTGGTCGATCTGCCACCCGAGGAGCTTTTGCGTCGTTTGCAGGCCGGCAAGGTCTACCTCCCGCATCAGGCAGCGCGGGCGCAGCAGAATTTCTTCCGCAAGGGCAACTTGCTGGCATTGCGCGAGCTGGCGCTGCGGCGAACGGCGGATCGCGTCGATGCCCAGATGCGTGCCTACCGTGATGACCGCTCCATCCAGCCGGTATGGCAGGCGCGCGAACGCCTGCTGGTCTGCATCGATGCCGATGATGGCGGCGAGCGTCTGGTGCGCCGCGCCGCGCGACTGGCGGCCAAGCTGCAGGCGGACTGGCTGGCGGTCTATGTCGAAACGCCGGCCCTGCAGCGTCTGCCCGAGACGCGTCGGCAGGCCGTGCTCAAGACCCTGGCACTGGCCCAGGAGCTGGGCGCCGAAACCTCGGTGCTGGCCGGTTCCGATCTGGCCGCGACACTGGCCGCCTATGCCCGCAGCCGCAATGTCTCGAAGTTCGTGCTTGGTGCCGGTCGCCGTCAGGGCCTGAGCCGGCTCTGGCGCCCGTTGCTGGCGAATCAGCTGGCGCATCTGGCCGATGACATCGACACCTATTGTGTGGCGCTGGATGACCCGACGCCGCGCGAGTCCCTGACCAGCCAGGCCAGCAGCCTCTTGTTCGACCACGAAGGGGAAGGGGGGTATGGCCGCGGCTACGGCCAGACCCTGCTGGCGACGGCAGTCATCACGGCGCTGGCGGCAGGCCTGCTCAATGTCTTTGATCTGGCCAATGTGGTCATGATTTATCTGCTGCTCGTGGTCCTGGTCTCGATACGCTACGGCAGACGTGCCGGCATCCTGGCCTCGGTGGCTTCGGTGCTGGCCTTCGACTTCTTTTTTGTCAGCCCGCGATGGTCCTTCAGCGTCGCCGATACCCAGTACCTGTTTACCTTCGGGTTGTTGCTGGCCGTGGCCCTGATCATCAGCCAGCTGGCCTCCCGCCTGCGCTTCGAAGCGCGTGTGGCGACGTATCGCGAGCGCCGCACGCGCGCGCTCTATGAGCTGGGCCGTGAGCTGGCCGGCGCGCTCACTGTCGATGCCGTGCTGGAGATCAGCCAGCGTCAGCTGGCGGGGCTGTTCCAGGCCGGCATCCATATTTTCATGCCGACGCGCGAGGATGTTCTGCCCGATGACCCCGTGCCGGCGCCGTTCGATGCCGGCGTGGCGCGCTGGGTCTTCAGCCGGGAAGAGCCGGCCGGGTTGGGGACCCGCACCTTGCCTGGCAATGCCGCTTATTACCTGCCCCTGAAGGCACCCATGCGCGTGCGCGGTGTGCTGGCGCTGGTGCCCGCCGAGACCGCGCTGGTTTTCCTGCCAGAGCAGCAGCGGCTGCTGGATGCCTGTGCCAGCCAGATTGCGCAATCACTGGAGCGTCTGCACTTTGTCGAGATCGCTCAGGAGGCGCTCGTGGTTATGTCCGCCGAGCGGC
Organism: uncultured Paraperlucidibaca sp.; assembly: GCA_964511255.1. Taxonomy (GTDB): domain Bacteria; phylum Pseudomonadota; class Gammaproteobacteria; order Pseudomonadales; family Moraxellaceae; genus Perlucidibaca. The sequence continues at coordinate 19,208 of CAZEEQ010000011.1, read as the reverse complement.
TTCGGAACGGCGTGCTCTCGGCGGTCTCGCACGACCTCCGGACACCGTTGACGACGCTGACCGGCCTGGTAGGACTGCTTGAAAATCCCGATTTGCCGGCACAGGATCATGGCGATCTGGTCCGTACGGTGCAGGGCGAAATTCAGCGCATGAGTCGTCAGGTCGGCAACCTGCTGGAGATGGCCAGGCTGCAGTCAGGCGTCCAGCTCAAGCGCGAGTGGCAATTGCTGGACGATGTCGTGGGTGCCGCGCTGGCCGCCAGCGAGCACACGTTGCATCAGCACAAGGTGGCGGTGACGCTGGCGCCCGATCTGCCCATGTTGCAGCTGGATGCCGTGCTGATCGAGCGGGTACTGGTCAATCTGCTCGAGAATGCCGCCAAATACACGCCGCCCGGCAGTACGGTGACTCTGTCGGCACGTTTGGAGGCCGGGCAGGTGCTGGTCTCCGTCTGTGATGATGGTCCCGGTTTGCCGCCCGGCCGGGCTGAGCGTCTCTTCGATAAGTTCACGCGCGGACAGGTGGAGTCGACGACGCCGGGTGTGGGTCTCGGCCTGGCGATTTGCCGCACCATCGTCGAGGCTCACGGAGGCAGGCTCCATGCGGCGAATCGCGAGCCTTGCGGTGCCGAGTTTTCTTTCACGTTGCCGGTTGCCGGCATGACTTTGCCACCCGATGCTGATGAGGCACTGATGCATGACTGATGTTACGACCCGAACGGTGGTTCTCATCGAGGACGAGAAGCCGATCAGGCGCTTCCTGTCAGTCACGCTGGCGAATGAGGGCTGGCAGGTGCATGAAGCGGAAACCGGCGAGCGCGGCCTCATCGAAGTGGCGACGCGCAAACCGGATCTGGTGATTGTCGACCTCGGCCTGCCTGACATGGATGGCGTCGAGGTGATCCGGGAATTGCGTACCTGGTGTGACCGTCCGGTGCTCGTTTTGTCCGCACGCGCCAATGAGTCCGAGAAGGTGGCGGCATTGGATGCCGGTGCCGATGATTACCTGACCAAGCCGTTTGGCACGGCGGAGTGCCTGGCACGGCTGCGGGTGCTGTTGCGGCGTCATGACAGCACCGCCGCGCGGGAGCCGCTGGTTCGCTTTGGCGAGGTGGAAGTGGATCTGGTCAAGCGGCGGGTGACCCGGGGCAGCGCGGAGGTGCACCTGACGCCCATCCAGTATCGCTTGCTGGTGACGCTCATTCGGGGGGCTGGCAAAGTCCTGACCCATCGTGAGCTCTTGAGTGCCGTGTGGGGGCCTTCACATAGCGAGAGCAGCCAGTATCTGCGGGTCTACATGGGACAGCTGCGGCAGAAGCTGGAAGCCGAGCCGGCACGGCCGAGATTCATCACAACGGAAATCGGGGTGGGTTACCGGTTTGTCCTGGAGTAACACGCTGCGCCGATCCGGCAGATAGACGGCCCCGGACCCTGCGACAAATTGCCGCAGGGTCCGGGGCCGTCAAGTCCCTACAATGTATCCGGCTGAATTCCTGACTGGATGCATTCAATGATAAAAACAAGTTCTGCGACTTCTGTGGTTTTCCGTCTCAAGCCGCTCGTCAGCGGCCTGGCTGCCGCGGCCAGTTGCTTTATTCCCGCCGTCACATGGGCGGAGCATGCACTGCCACCGGTAGCGGTTTCTGCCAGCAGCCTCCCTGAATCGGCTTTTTCAGTCCAGCCGGCGGCAGCGCTCGACGAACTGCAGCACGCGCCAGGTGGCGTCGCCGTGGTTGACGCATCAACCTATCTCAACGGTCGTGCCGGGACCATGGAAGACAGCCTCCGGCTGGCGCCCGGGGTTTTCATCGCTTCCCGTTTCGGCTCTGATGAGGCGCGTGTCTCCATTCGTGGCTCCGGCCTGCAGCGCACCTTCCATGGCCGTGGTCTTACCGTGCTGCAAGATGGTGTGCCGGTGAATCTGGCCGATGGCGGCTTCGATATGCAGGCGATCGAGCCGCAGGCCACACGCTACATCGAGGTCGAGCGCGGCGCCAATGCCCTGCGCTACGGCGGCGGGACACTGGGCGGAGCCATCAACTACATCAGCCAGACAGGCCATAGTGCGCCCCCGTTGTTGTTGCGCGCGGAAACCGGCAGCGAAGGCTATCAGCGCTATAATCTGTCAGCCGGCGGCAAGCAGGGCGAGCTGGATGGCTTTGCCTCGCTGAACTATGTGGACCAGGACGGATTCCGTGACCACGCCCGCCAGCGCAACAGCCGCTTTTTTGGCAATGTCGGGGTGCAACTGTCCGACCACGTCGAATCCCGTTTTTACCTCACGGCCATTGATGTCGACTCCGAGCTGCCGGGCAACCTGACCTATGCCCAGCTCATGGCGGATCCCCGGCAGGCAAACGCGCGCGCAGTCGCCCGTGACCAGCACCGTGATTTCACCCTGTACCGTCTCGCCAACCGGACACGGGTCCAGCATGACAATGGCCATGTCACCGAAATTTCCGGATACGCGGCTAAGAAGCAGCTGTTTCACCCCATCGAATTTTTTCAGACGGGTCCCGGTCTGATCGAGCAGGACAGCCGAGATATCGGACTGGGTGTCCGGCATCTGGCTGACACCCGCTGGCTGGGTGGCCATCAGGAGCATGTGGCCGGCGTGCAGTGGCATCGTGGCCTGACCCTGGATGAGCGGTATACCTATGCCAATAATGTCGGGGGCAGCGTGGGCCATCAGCGCGGTACGCTCGATCATCGCCAGAAGCTGACGGCAGACAACCTGGACCTTTATGGCCAGAGCAGCTGGCATCTGACACCCCGTGTCACCGCGATTGCCGGCATGCAGTCGTCCGTTGCCAAGCGTCAGCAGGTTGTGCTGGCGGATAACGTCGGATTTGATCCTGCGACTGGCGCTACGCGGTTGCAGACAGGCACTTATGCCGAGACGTACAAGCGGACATCTCCCCGTGTCGGATTCATCTACCGGCCGGCAGACTCGGTGCAGGTTTATGGCAATCTGAGTGGCAGCTACGAGCCGCCGAGCTTTTCCGAATCGCTCAACAATCAGCCGCTCAAGGCCCAGCGCGCCATGACCAGTGAGCTGGGGGTGCGCGGCAATCAGGCCCGGACAGGCCTGCGTCTGGGCTGGGATCTGTCGGTGTACCGCGCCGCCATCCGGAATGAATTGCTGGAAATTGGGCTCAATGCCGGCCAGACGGCCACCATTAATGCCGGCAAGACCATACACCAGGGCATAGAGGCTGGCCTGACGGCTGACGCCAACCACTGGCGCATGCTGGCGAGCTATCTCTATAACGACTTTCACTTCCGCAACAATGCCGACTTTGGCAATAACGACATTGCCGGTCTGCCGGACCAGGTGCTGACCGCCGAGCTGGCGGCCCGTCTGCCGGGCGCCCTCTGGGTGGGCCCGACCGTGCGGGCCGCCTCGCGCAGCTGGGTTGATCATGCCAATACCGCTGCGGCGCCGGGCTATGCCGTTTATGGCCTGAAGCTGAGCCAGGATCTGGGGCAGGGCCTGTCATGGTTCGCGGAAGGTCGTAATCTCACGGACAAGTACTATGCGGCCACGACCGGTGTGATCCGTGACATGAGCGCACCCGGTGCCAACCAGGCGCAGTTCAGTCCGGGCGATGGCCGTGGTGTGTTCTTCGGCGTGACCAAGGCGTTCTGAGGCACCGGATCAAGCGTCAGCGTGGTTCGCGAGTACTGTCCTGAAACCAGCCAGACGATGGCCATCAGGACAGTCAGCAGAAGGCTGAGCATGATCTGGCGTTGTACAAAGCGGGCGTGTTCTGGTCGCTGCAAGATGATGTCCTCCGTACGGGATATCTCGAAGATAATCCGGAAGTTGAGGTTCATCCCTGCGGCATATTGTCGCAGGTGAAGGACGGCGGAGTGTCCGGCCGGCCGTTGCCGACAACAAAAAGCCCGCCGTGCTGTACGCAGGGCGGGCTTCCGGTTTTCTCCGGTCTTTCCCGGAAGGTCATTTGGTGGAGGTGGCGGGGATCGAACCCGCGTCCGCCAGCACTCTACCCTCGGATCTACATGCTTAGTCTTCTCTACTGTTTTAACCCGACACGGCCCGAGAGACAGGGCGAGCAAGGCGATCTGCTAGGGTTTTAACGACGTGACGCGCAGCGAGTCACGAGGCGATCCGGTATTTTTTGCGCCGATCTCCCCCGCATACCGGCATGCAGGCTTGATCGTTGGCCAGTTTTTTAGGCTGCCAGTGCGTAGTTTTCGTCGTTTGCGACTATTTTTTTGGAACGTTGATTTAGGAGAGACAATCCACTCTCCGCATGCACCTGCGGGCTTCATAACCAGCGTCGAAGCCATGTCACCCCCAAAGCTTCTCTAGCATACGCGCATGCGTGCGCCTTGTCATGGCGGCCGCATCATCTTGCCCTTGGTCCCGGGCTCATTTACTGTCGGCGTTCTCCGGGAATCAGAAGAAGAAAAAATCATCATGACTGCCATCCAGCAAGCCTTTGACGCTCAGCTCGCTACCTCGCTGCGCCTGCGCCAGTCCACTCTGGCCGAGCGCAAGGACAAGATCCGCAAACTCCGCGACGCCATGCTGGCCTATCAGGACGAGATCGTTCAGGCCGGCTGGGACGATTTCCGCAAGCCCCCGGCCGAAGTCGACCTGACGGAAGTGCTGCCGGTGGTCGCCGAGGCCAACGATGCCCTGCGTCAGCTGGGCAAGTGGATGAAGCCGGCGGGCGTCTGGCCATCGCGCATGATGATCGGCACCAAAGGTTATGTGCAGTACGAGCCCAAGGGTCGCTGCCTGATCATCTCGCCGTGGAACTATCCGGTGAATCTCAGTCTAGGTCCGCTGGTGTCGGCGATCGCGGCCGGCAACACGGCCATCATCAAGCCTTCGGAAATGACGCCGGCGGCCTCGAAGGTGATCGCGAAGATTGTCGCCGAGGTGTTCACGCCGGATGAAGTCACGGTCATTGAGGGCGATGCCCCGGTCTCGCAGGCGCTGCTGGAGCTGCCCTTCGACCACATCTTCTTCACCGGCTCGCCGGCCATCGGCAAGGTAGTGATGGCTGCTGCCGCCAAGCATCTCACCAGCGTCACGCTGGAGCTGGGTGGCAAGTCACCGACCATCGTGGACGAGAGCGCTGATCTGCCGCTGGCAGCCAGAAACATTCTCTGGGCCAAGTTCACCAACAATGGCCAGACCTGCATCGCGCCGGATCACATCTATGTTCATGCCAGGGTCAAAGACGCTTTCGTCGTCGCCTGCCAGGAAGCGCTGACGTCGGTTTACGGCACCCAGCCGCAAAGCAGCGATTCGCTGGCACGCGTGGTCAATGAGCGTCACACCGGCCGCGTCCAGGCCCTGCTGGATGACGCCGTCGCCCGTGGTGCCACGGTGCTGGCCGGCGGCCAGGTCGACGCCGCTGACCGCTTTATCGCGCCGACGCTGCTGGGCGGTATTCCGGCGGAGGCGAAAATCATGAGCGAGGAGATTTTCGGGCCGCTGCTGCCGATCATCGAGTACAGCGATCTTGATCAGGTCATCGCGCGCATCAACGCCGAGCCCAAGCCGCTGGCGCTCTACGTCTGGAGCCGCAACGAGGACAACATTCGCAAGGTCATGTCGCAGACCACCTCCGGCGGCGCCTGCATCAACCATTGTGTGGTGCAGTTCCTGCACGGAAATCTGCCGTTCGGGGGCGTCAATAACTCGGGTATCGGCAGCGCTCATGGCCATCACGGCTTCAAGACCTTTTCGCATGAGCGCGCGGTGGTGCGTACCCGCATCATGCTGGCCAAGATGTTCTTCCCGCCGTACACGCCGTTTACGCGCAAGCTGATCAAGCTGTTCCTGAAGACGGTTTAAGCCGGCATTGGGGCCGCCGGCCCGGACGACGCCTGTACCGGGCATCGTCCGGCGTCAGGCTCAGCCGCGGTCGCGCAGCACCCGGGCCTTCTCGCGTGCCCAGTCGCGGTTCTTCTCGGTCTCGCGCTTGTCGTGGAGCTGCTTGCCCTTGACCACGGCGATTTCCAGCTTGGCCCGTCCGCCGCTCCAGTACATGGCCAGCGGCACGCAGGTGTGGCCCTTCTGCTGAATGTCACCGATCAGGCTGTTGATCTCGCGTCGCTTGAGCAGCAGCTTGCGGGTGCGGGTCGGGTCGGCCACGACATGCGTGGAGGCAGCCAGCAACGGGGTGATCATCATGCCGATGACCCAGGCCTCATCATTCTTGAGCAGAATGTAAGCGTCGGTCAGATTGCACTTGCCGGCACGCAGGGATTTGACTTCCCAGCCGAGCAGGGCCAGACCGGCCTCGAATTTCTCTTCAATGAAGTATTCGTGGCGGGCACGGCGATTAAGGGCGATGGTCGAGGGCGACGCTTTGGACTGACTCATGGCGCAGGATTATAGGCGGATTGAACCGCTTGTATATGCACGCTTGTGCCGGGCGCGACGACTGTCGAGAATACGGGCACATTATTTCCCAGGCGACCTGCCTTTATTTCCAGGGTGACCCATGTCCGCTGTCCCGTTTTCTCTGACCTCTCCTGTGACTGAACGCACGGCCCATGCCCTGTTGCTGGCACTGGCCACGATCGTGCTGCTGGCGCCTGCAGGGGCCGGGGATGTCCTGCTTGCCGGTCTGGGCCTGCTTCTGGCGGCTTGGCCACTGGCGCTGGCAGAGCGCGCACTGGGGCTGCGTGCCCGCAAGCCGCTGCTGACGGGCATGCAAGGGCTGACGCGCGAAGCCGATGCCCGGCGCGGCTGGCGGATTCTGGCCTGGAGCAGCCTGGCGGCCAGCGTGCTGGCACTGGCGCTGATGTCGCTGCTGGCCGGGGCGCTGATCACGCAGTCCGTGCAGACCCTGACAGCGGACCTTGCCGGCCTGCCGGCCGGTGCTCAGCTGTGGCCGATCATGACGGTGCTGGCGCTGCTCACTGGCCTGCTGCGCCCGCTCGGCAGGGCGCCGGTGCTGGTCTGGCTGCTGCCGGTGCTTCTGCTGCTGGTCGTGCTCGCACTGCAGGTGCAGGGGGCGGCCATCACCCCGCTGCAGACGGATCTGCCGCGGGTGGGGGCGTTGCCGGTTGAGGCGGCACTGCTGGTCGGCGCGCTGGGCCTCGGCGGCGGCCTCGGCGTGCTGTGGCAGCAGGCCCCGGTCGATGGCCATCGGCTGTCGGTACGCGGTCTGATGCTGAGCCTGCTGCTCGCAGCTGTTGTGCTGACCGGCTTGCATCTGGGCGCGGGCGGCCTGCTGGCCACGCTGCTGGCGGCCGTCATCGCCGTGCTGGCGATCACGGCGCTGGTGCAGCCGGCTCTGGCGGTGGCACAAGAGCGCGGTCTGAAGCCGGTGATGGCGCTCATGCTGATCTTTGTGCCCACGGTGCTGATCACCGAAGCCATCTGGTTCTTTGGCGGCATTGATGCGCTTCCTGCTCTGGGGCGTGTGCTGGCCGTCTGGATGACACTCAACTTGCTGGTGCTGGCCTTCTTTGCCGGCTGGGTGATGAAGGTCAGCCATGTCCGTAAAGCACTGCAGTTGCCGTCCGAAGGGGTCTACAACCTCTGGCGTGTCGCAGTGCGCTGGGTGGCGCCGATCACGTTGGTGGTGGCGCTGGCGCGTTTGCTGCAGGCGCTGGCCGCCTGATGGCCAATCAGGGCGGCGAGATGCCGGCCATGCTGACGGTGGAGGTGGCTTACGCGCTGCCGGAGCGACAGTGGCTGGAGGTGCTGACAGTGCCGGCCGGCAGCCATGTGCTGGATGCCCTGCGGCAGTCTGCGTTGTGGCAGCAGTTTCCCGGCCTGCCGGCAGCGGAAGCGCTGACGGTGGGGGTCTGGAGCAAGGTGGAGAAGGCGCCGGCTGAGCGGCTGCTGTGCGATGGTGACCGCATCGAGGTCTACCGGCCGTTGTTGAATGACCCCAAGGATGCGCGCAAGGCCCGCGCCGAGCGGGTCAAGGCCGGAAAAGCAGGACGCTGACCCGGCCAGGGGTGCTGGCAGCAGCGTCCGTGACGCCGGATCAGGGTTGTGGAATCTGCGCTTCGGTGGATTCAGTCGTACGCACGGCGCTGTCCTTGCTGGCGGGCAGCGAAGGGGCTTTGGTTGGCAGTGTGCCGTCGATTTCGACATGGTCCACCACGCCGGTGACGAAGAACACGCTCAGGCGGCGGTGCGGCACTTTCTCGATCCCGGCTTCCTTGGAGTAGGTGCCGGGGAGGAAGCGGTAGGCATAGTCCCAGCGCGACGGGCTCAGGGTGTCCGTGACCAGCGGCGTGCCGAGAATGTAGCGGACCTGGGCGGGGGTCATGCCGGGACGCAGCTGATCGACCTGTTCCTGGGTAATGGCCTGGCCCTGCACGACATCAATGCGGTATGCCCGGAAAATGTTCTTGCAGCCTGTGGTAGCCAGGAGTGCGCCCACGATCAGTGCCGCCATCAACTTCTTTTGCATGACCGCGTTTATCCTCTTGCCTGCCGGTAAGTGCCCCGCGGGGCTGGTGTGCGCTATCATACGGCATCGCCCGCCCAGAGACGAAATAGATGTCGATCAGCAATCAGGAACTGCGCAAGGCCGGCCTCAAGGTCACCCTGCCGCGCGTCAAGATTCTCGAACTGCTCGAGAGCTCCCCCGTGCATCACATGAGCGCGGAAGATGTCTACAAGGCCCTGCTGGGCGCCGGTGAAGACGTTGGTCTGGCGACCGTCTACCGTGTGCTGACCCAGTTCGAGGCGGCCGGCATTGTCGAGCGCCATCACTTCGAGGGCGGTCATTCCGTGTTCGAGCTGAAGGACAGCGAGCACCATGACCACATTGTCTGTGTTGATTGCGGCAAGGTCTCCGAGTTCCACGATGACATCATCGAGGAACGTCAGATCGCCGTGGCGGCCCAGCTGGGCTACACCCTGACCGGTCATTCGCTGCATCTCTATGGTCGCTGCAACAAGTGCGCGACCGGCAAGGCCTGAGCCCCGCCTGATGCCAGTCGCCGGCCTGCGCGGGCGGCATCTCATCCGGCCAGCAGGGTTTCTGCGTGGCGCCGGGTTTCCGGGGTGATGGTCAGGCCGCCGGACATGCGGGCAATTTCTTCGATGCGCTGGTCATGTCCCAGTGTCACCACGGTGCTGTGCGTATTGCCGTCGATGACGCGCTTTTCGACACGCAGATGATGGTGGCCGCGGGCCGCCACCTGCGGCTGGTGCGTGATGCTGAAAACCTGGGCATGCTCGCCGAGGGCTCGCAGCAGACGGCCCACCACCTCGGCGATGCCGCCGCCAATACCGACATCGACCTCATCAAAAACCATGACCGGGACCGGCGAGTGGCGGGCATGCACGACCTGGATGGCCAGTGACAGGCGCGAGAGTTCGCCGCCGGACGCGACCTTGGCGAGCGGGCGCAGGGGTTGGCCGGGATTGGCGCTGAACAGGAACTCGATGTCGTCGAGGCCGTGCAGTGACGGTCGAGTGAGCGGGGTCAGCACCAGCTGAAGGCGCGCATTGCCCATGCCGAGGCCTTGCAGGAAAGTCTGGATGTCGCCGCAAAAGCCTTCGGCGGCCTGCTGGCGAGCGGCACGCAGCGCGACGGCATCCGTCCGGTAGGCTTTTTCCGCGGCCTCCGCCTCGCGCATCAGCAGATCCAGGTCCTGGGCTTCGCGCAGACCATCACACTCCTGTTGCAACTGATTGGCGACTGCCGGCAGGTCGGCCGGGTTGACGCGGTGTTTGCGTGCCAGCTGATGACACTGGCTCAGACGCTGTTCCAGCTGCTCCAGCTCGCCCGGACTGGCTTCAAGGTCATCGAGAAAGTGGCGCAGGCCGGGTGCCGCTTCTTCGATCTGGATCAGGGCGCCGCGCAGGAGCTCAACCGTGCTGTTCAGCGCCGGGGCGCGGTGGGCATGACTTTCCAGGGTCTTGATGGCGCGTTGCAGGGTGCGTTCGGCGGTGTCGCCATCGCCTTCGCTCATCAGGCTGAGCGCGAGTTCGCCATCCTGCTGCAGGCTGCCGATGTGGGCGAGGGTGTCGTGACGTTGTTCGATCTGCTCGTATTCACCGTGTTGCAAGCCCAGCTGGTCTAGCTCGCGCAGCAAATGCTCGACGATTTCCAGGCGCGCGCTCTGCGTGGCGCCGGCCGTTTCAGCCTGATGCAGTTTCTCGGCAGCAGATTGCCAGTGCCGGTAATGTCCGGCCAGCGCCTCGGCCGCGGGTCGCAGGGCGGCGTAGCTGTCGAGCATGAGGCGGTGACTGTCCTTGCGCAGCAGGGTCTGGTGCTCGTGCTGGCTGTGGATGTCGATCAGCAGTTCGCCGATTTCGCGCAGGTCGGTCAGCGTGGCAGGCCGGCCATTGATGTAGGCGCGCGAACGGCCGTCGCGGCTGAAGGTGCGGCGCAAGCTGCATTCCTCACCTTCATCGAGCTCCCGGTCGCGCAGCCAGGTCAGCGCCTCGGGCAGATGACCAACGACAAAAAGTGCGCTGACGTCGGCGCGCTCGGCACCGGCGCGCACGACGCCGCCATCGGCGCGGTCGCCCAGGCACAGCCCGAGGGCATCCATGAGGATGGACTTGCCGGCACCGGTTTCCCCGGTAATGACCGTGAAGCCGGCATTGAACTCCAGTTCAAGGTTTTCGACGATGGCGAATTGGCTGATTTTCAGCAGGCTCAGCATGAGGCAAGTCCGGCGCAGGGTTTGTCCCAATGATAGGTCAGCTCCCTGCCGCATGCGATGTCGTCACCGCGAGTTTTTCGTTTCCTGTGCGATCTGCCCTTGAAATGTACAAAGTCTGTCACCACATCAGCCCCATGGTTTTTCTGCAAGACCTCTTTGCAGGCCGATTTTGATGCCGATGCCCCGTCTGCGGGGTATCTCAGGAGACCGAGATGACCGAGTCAAATCATGACAACCCGGGCCAGCCCGAGCACGAAGCTGTCCAGCCTGACGTCCAGCAGCCGGAGGTTGTTGAGGCGGCCAGCCAGACCGATGCCGCTGCCGCGCGCATCGCTGAGCTCGAACAGCAGCTGCGTGAAACCCAGCTGCGCGCCCAGGCCGAGATCCAGAACATCCAGCGTCGAGCCGAGCGGGATGTCACCAATGCGCACAAATACGCCCTCGAGAAGTTCGCGGGCAGTCTGCTGGATGTGGTCGACAACCTGGAGCGTGCGCTCAACGCGGTGCCTTCCGAGGAACCGTCCGTGAAGGCCCTGGCCGAGGGCGTGAGCCTGACCCACAAGCTCTTCAGCGATGTGCTCAAGCGCTTTGCGGTCGAGGCAGTCGATCCGCTCGGCGCGCCGTTCGACCCCGAGCAGCATCAGGCGGTTTCCATGCAGCCCTCGGCCACGGCCGAGCCGAATACGGTCACCGCGGTGTTCCAGAAGGGCTATACCCTGTCTGGCCGACTGCTGCGTCCGGCCATGGTGGTGGTGGCGACCGCCGGCTGAGCCGAAATGCGCAAATTGCGGGTGTAGCCCTTGAAAATGGCGGCGATACCCACATATCCAAAGACATGAAGCGGTTGCGATTGCAGCCGTGACGACATCAAGAGAAGGCGCTGGCGCCTTCGGCAACAAGGAGACGGAACATGGGCAAGATCATTGGTATCGACCTGGGCACCACCAACAGCTGTGTGGCGATCCTCGAAGGCGACAAGGTCAAGGTTATCGAGAACGCCGAAGGTGCCCGCACCACGCCGTCCATCGTGGCCTACACGGATAACGAAGTGCTGGTTGGCGCCGGCGCCAAGCGTCAGGCTGTGACCAATCCGAAGAACACGCTGTTCGCGGTGAAGCGCCTGATCGGCCGCAAGTTCAAGGATGACGTTGTCCAGAAAGACATCAAGATGGTGCCCTACAGCATCGTGGCCGCTGACAACGGCGACGCCTGGGTGGAGGTGAAGGGTGACCGCAAGGCGCCGCCGCAGATCTCCGCCGAAGTGCTGAAGAAGATGAAGAAGACCGCCGAGGACTACCTGGGCGAAGCCGTCACCGAAGCTGTCATCACGGTCCCGGCCTACTTCAACGACAGTCAGCGTCAGGCCACCAAGGATGCCGGCCGCATCGCCGGTCTCGACGTCAAGCGCATCATCAACGAGCCGACCGCGGCCGCGCTGGCCTTCGGCATGGACAAGAAGGAAGGCGATCGCAAGATTGCCGTCTACGACCTCGGTGGCGGCACCTTTGACGTGTCCATCATCGAGATCGCCGAAGTCGATGGCGAGCACCAGTTCGAGGTGCTGTCCACCAACGGCGACACCTTCCTCGGCGGCGAAGACTTCGACCTGCGCCTGATCGATTACCTGGCCGACGAGTTCAAGAAGGACTCCGGCATTGACCTGCACAACGACCCGCTGGCGCTGCAGCGCCTCAAGGAGGCTGCAGAAAAGGCCAAGATCGAGCTGTCGAGCGCGCAGCAGACCGAGGTCAATCTGCCGTACATCACGGCCGATGCCACCGGTCCCAAGCACCTCAACGTCAAGGTCACGCGCGCCAAGCTGGAAGCGCTGGTCGAAGACCTCGTCGCCCGTACCATCGAGCCTTGCCGTGTTGCCATGGCGGACGCCGGTCTCAAGATGTCAGACATCGGCGATGTCATCCTCGTTGGTGGTCAGACCCGCATGCCGCTGGTGCTGGAGCGCGTGAAGGCGTTCTTCGGCCAGGAACCGCGCCGTGACGTCAACCCGGACGAAGCGGTCGCCATCGGTGCCGCCTATCAGGGCGCCGTGCTCTCCGGAGACGTCAAGGATGTGCTGCTGCTCGACGTGACCCCGCTGTCGCTGGGCATCGAGACCATGGGTGGCGTGATGACCGTGCTCATCGAAAAGAACACGACCATTCCGACCAAGAAGTCCCAGGTCTTCTCGACCGCTGACGACAATCAGGCTGCCGTGACCATTCATGTACTGCAGGGTGAGCGCAAGCAGGCCTCGCAGAACAAGTCGCTGGGTCGCTTCGATCTCGCCGAGATTCCGCCGGCGCCGCGCGGCATGCCGCAGATCGAAGTCTCCTTCGACATCGACGCCAACGGCATCCTCAATGTCGGCGCCAAGGACAAGGCCACGGGCAAGGCCCAGAGCATCGTCATCAAGGCCAACTCCGGTCTCTCTGACGAAGAAGTCGAAAAGATGGTGCGCGATGCGGAAGCCAATGCCGAGGAAGACAAGAAGTTTGCTGAACTGGTCGACTCGCGCAATCAGGCCGATCAGCTCGTGCACGCGACCCGGAAGACCCTGACGGACCTTGGTGACAAGGCCACGGCGGAAGAAAAGACCGCCATCGAAGCCGAGATCGTCAAGGTCGAGGAAGCCATCAAGGCTAACGACAAGGCGCAGATCGATGCCGCGGTCGAAGCCCTGAGCAATGCCTCCATGCCGCTGATGCAGAAGCTTTATGCTGACCAGGCCCAGGCCCAGGCCGAAGGCGCTGCGCCGGGTGCGGATGCCGGTGCCGGCGCCCAGCCCAAGAGCGATGATGGCGCGGTCGAGGCCGAATTCGAAGAAGTGAAGGACGACAAGAAGTAAGTCGTCCGGGGCGGCAGTAATCACGCAGACGCGGGGGCTTCCCCGCGTTTGCGTCTGCGTTGATGGCACAATTTAAGGCGGAGAAGGGCAGATTGCCCTGGGTGTGAACATGGCCAAGCGTGATTTCTACGAAGTACTCGGTGTTGCCAAGAATGCCAGCGATGATGAGCTGAAGAAGGCCTATCGCCGTCTCGCCATGAAGTTCCATCCGGATCGCAATCCGGACAACAAGGAAGCCGAAGAGAAATTCAAGGAGGCCAACGAGGCCTACGAAATGCTCTCGGACGCTGACAAGCGCGCGGCTTATGACCGCTATGGCCATGCCGGTGTGGATCCCAATATGGCGGGTGGCGGCGGCTTCAGCGGCGGCGGTGCCGGTTTCGGCGATATCTTTGGTGATGTCTTCGGCGACATCTTCGGCGGTGGTGGCCGTGGCGGTCAGCAGCGTTCCAATCGCGGTGCCGATCTTGGCTATACGCTGGAGCTGGATCTCGAAGAAGCCGTGCGCGGCACCAAGGTCCAGATCCGCGTGCCGACCATGGCGGAGTGCGAAACCTGTGATGGCACGGGCGCCAAGAAGGGCACCAGCGCGACCCAGTGCCGCTCCTGCAACGGCAGCGGTCAGGTGCGCGTGCAGCAGGGCTTCTTCGTGATGAGTCAGACTTGCCCGACCTGTCATGGTCGCGGCAAGGTCATCCCGGATCCCTGCCGCAGCTGTCATGGCGAAGGCCGTGTGCGCAAGCAGAAGACCCTGGAAGTGAAGATCCCGGCCGGTGTCGATACCGGCGATCGCATCCGTCTCAGCGGTGAAGGCGAGGCCGGCAGCCATGGCGGCCAGCCGGGCGATCTCTATGTCCAGGTGTCGGTGCGCGATCACCGCATCTTCAAGCGTGATGGTGCCGATCTTTACTGCGAAGTGCCGATTGACTTCACCGATGCCGCCCTGGGGGGCGAGCTCGAGGTTCCGACGCTGGATGGTCGCGTCAAGCTCCGCATCCCGGAAGGCACGCAGACCGGCAAGCTGTTCCGCCTCAAGGGCAAGGGGGTCAAGCCGATCCGTTCGCATGCCCAGGGCGACATGCTCTGCCGCGTCATCATCGAAACGCCGGTGCATCTGAATGGCAAGCAGAAAGAGCTGCTCCGCGAGTTCCAGGAGTCGCTCAACGACGACAGCACAAAGCAGTCGCCGAACAAGGACTCCTTCTTCAGTGCGGTGCGCAAGTTCTTCGATGACATGACCAAGTAACGCGGGTCATCTCTCTGGAAACAAAAAGCCCGGCATCTGCCGGGCTTTTTTCTGGGGTCGCGAATCGTTCAGCTGTTGCTGCCCCGGGTTCAGTCTCCGTAGTAATATCCACGGCCTGAGCATCGAGGGGGTGACATGATTCGTATTGCAGTGTGTGGCGCCGGCGGGCGCATGGGCCGGGCCTTGATCGCGGCAGTGCATGGCGCCGAGGGCGCGGTGCTGACGGCCGCCGTGGAGCGTCCGGAATCCAGTCTGATCGGCAGCGATGCCGGCGAGCTGGCGGGTATTGGTCGTCTCGGCGTGGTGCTGGCCGGCAGTCTGGCGGATGTCGTGCAGGATTTCGATGTCGCCATCGACTTCACGGCACCGGCGGCCACGATCGCCCATCTCGCCATCTGCCGTCAGCACGGCAAGGGCCTGGTGATCGGCACCACCGGTCTCGATGACGCGCAGAAGGCGGCGTTGCCGGCCGCTGCCGCCGATGTCGGCGTGGTCTATTCCGGCAACTACTCGATCGGGGTCAATGTCACCCTCAAGCTGCTCGAGCTGGCCGCGACCACATTTGGCGATACCGTGGATATCGACGTGCTGGAGGCGCATCACCGCCACAAGGTCGATGCCCCGTCCGGCACGGCGCTGATGATGGGCGAAGCCGTGGCCGGGGCGCTCGGTCGTGACCTCAAGCAGGTCGCCGTCTATGCCCGCGAGGGGCATACCGGTCCGCGCGCGCGCGAAAGCATCGGCTTCCAGACCCTGCGCGGCGGCGATACCGTGGGCGATCACACCGTGTTCTTCTTTGGTGAAGGCGAGCGTGTCGAAATCCGCCATGTCGCCACCAATCGCGCCAACTTCGCCAACGGCGCGGTGCGCGCCGCGATCTGGCTGGCGGCGCGACCATCGGGTCTGTTCGACATGCGCGACGTGCTGGGTTTCCGCTGAGGCGCGTGGGAGGCGTGAATATCCGCCTTTATTCGGAAAAACAGGGGATGCTTTGTTGTCACGGGTTGGACAGCAGCGCCGCTTGCGCGTAAAATCGCCCCTCAAATCGTGCCAGCGTGCAACCCAATTTATGAAAAGCGAGAAAGAGTCCCTTTCTCGCTTTTTTGCACGCGCGCCCTACTTTTTATCTGTTCGGAGGTCGGTTTGAGCAAAGTCGCCATTCTCGCTCTGGAAGACGGCAGCGTTTTCAAGGGTTTATCCATCGGTGCCGATGGCCAGTCCAGTGGTGAGGTCGTTTTCAACACGGCCATGACCGGCTATCAGGAAATCCTGACCGACCCGTCCTACTGCCAGCAGATGGTCACGCTGACCTATCCCCATATCGGCAACACCGGCGTCAATGCCGAAGACGTCGAATCGACCCAGGTCTGGGCTGCCGGTCTGATCATCCGTGATCTGCCGCTGCTGGCCAGCAACTGGCGCATGACCGAGACCCTGCCGGACTATCTGAAGCGCCATGGCGTGGTCGCGATTGCGGACATCGATACCCGTCGCCTGACCCGTATCCTGCGCGAAAAGGGTGCCCAGAATGGCGCCATCATCGCCGGCGCTGCTGCCGCCGCCGAAGGAGCGGTCGAGGCGGCGCTCGCTGCCGCCCGTGCCTTCCCGGGTCTGAAGGGAGCTGACCTGGCCAAGGTCGTCTCGGCCAAGGACCGCTATCAGTGGACCGAGGGCAGCTGGACCCTCGACAAGGGTTACGTCACGCCGTCCGAAGCGCCACAGTTCAAGGTCGTCGCCTATGACTATGGCGTCAAGCACAACATCCTGCGTCTGCTCGCCGATCGCGGCTGCGACATCACGGTGGTCCCGGCCCAGACGCCGGCCGCTGATGTGCTGGCACTCAACCCGGATGGCATCTTCCTGTCCAACGGCCCGGGTGATCCCGCGCCCTGTGATTACGCCATCACGGCCATCGCTGAACTGCTCGAAACCGACATTCCGCTGTTCGGCATCTGTCTGGGTCACCAGCTGCTCGCGCTGGCCTCGGGCGCCCAGACCCTGAAAATGAAATTCGGTCATCACGGCGCCAACCACCCGGTGCAGGACATGGACAGCGGTCGCGTCATGATCACCAGCCAGAACCATGGTTTCGCGGTCGACGAAGCGTCGCTGCCGGCCACGCTGCGCGTTACCCACAAGTCGCTGTTCGATGGCTCGCTGCAGGGCATCCACCGCACCGACAAGCCGGCCTTCAGCTTCCAGGGTCACCCGGAAGCCAGCCCCGGTCCGAACGATGCCCAACCGCTGTTCGACCACTTCATTGAATTGATGCAGGCCCGGAAGTAAGACATGCCAAAGCGTACCGACATTCAAAGCATCCTCATCATCGGCGCCGGCCCCATCGTCATCGGCCAGGCCTGTGAATTCGATTACTCCGGCGCCCAGGCCTGCAAGGCCCTGCGCGAGGAAGGCTATCGCGTCATCCTGGTGAACTCGAACCCGGCCACCATCATGACCGATCCGTCGATGGCCGACTCGACCTACATCGAGCCGATCACCTGGCAGACCGTTGCGCAGATCATCGAGAAGGAGCGCCCGGATGCGCTGCTGCCGACCATGGGCGGCCAGACTGCGCTGAACTGCGCGCTGGAGCTGGACAAGCAGGGCGTGCTGGCGAGGTTCGGCGTCGAGCTGATCGGCGCGTCCAAGGACGCCATCCGCATGGCCGAAGACCGCAAGCTCTTCGACCAGGCCATGCGCCGCATCGGCCTTGAGTGCCCGCGCGCCGGCATCGCCCACAACATGGAAGAGGCCTTTGCGGTGCTGGAAACGACGGGCTTCCCGTCGATCATCCGTCCGTCCTTCACCATGGGTGGCTCGGGCGGTGGCATCGCCTACAACCGCGAAGAGTTCATCGAGATCTGCGAGCGCGGCCTCGATCTCTCGCCGACCAGCGAATTGCTGATCGACGAGTCGCTGATCGGCTGGAAAGAGTACGAGATGGAGGTCGTCCGCGACCGCAAGGACAACTGCATCATCGTCTGCGCCATCGAGAACTTCGACGCCATGGGCGTGCACACCGGCGACTCCATCACGGTCGCTCCGGCGCAGACCCTGACCGACAAGGAATACCAGATCATGCGCGACGCCTCGTGTGCCGTGCTGCGCGAGATCGGTGTCGAGACCGGTGGCTCCAACGTCCAGTTCGGCATCAGCCCGAAGGACGGTCGCATGGTCGTGATCGAGATGAACCCGCGCGTGTCGCGTTCGTCGGCGCTGGCCTCCAAGGCCACCGGCTTTCCGATCGCCAAGGTCGCCGCCAAGCTGGCGGTCGGTTACACCCTCGACGAGCTCAAGAACGACATCACCGGCGGTCGCACCCCGGCGTCGTTCGAGCCGTCGATTGACTATGTCGTCACCAAGATCCCGCGCTTCAACTTCGAGAAGTTCCCGCAGGCCGAGCCGCGTCTGACCACGCAGATGAAGTCGGTCGGCGAAGTCATGGCCATCGGCCGTACTTTCCAGGAGTCCATCCAGAAGGCTCTGCGCGGTCTCGAAGTCGGCGTTGACGGCTTCACGCCCAAGCTCGACCAGGGGCAGGACGAGGCTGAGGCCAAGCTGCGCAACGAACTGTCGAGCCCGGGACCGGAACGTGTCTGGTACATCGGCGATGCCTTCCGTATGGGCCTGAGCGTCGATGAGGTCTATCGCCTCTCCGGCGTCGATCCCTGGTTCCTGGTGCAGATTGAAGACATCATCAAGGCCGAAGCCGAAGTCGCCCGCATCGGTTTCGCCGGTCTTGATCGCGATGCCATGTGGCAGCTCAAGCGCAAGGGCTTCTCTGACAGCCGTCTCGCCAGCCTGATCGGTGTCTCCGAGAAGGAACTGCGTACCCGTCGCTGGAGCCTGGGCGTCAAGCCGGTCTACAAGCGCGTGGACACCTGCGCTGCCGAGTTCGCCACCAGCACGGCCTACATGTACTCGACCTATGAGGAAGAGTGCGAAGCCAATCCGAGCAGCCGCGACAAGATCATGGTGCTCGGCGGCGGCCCGAACCGTATCGGTCAGGGCATCGAGTTCGACTACTGCTGCGTCCACGCCGCCCTCGCCATGCGCGAAGACGGCTACGAAACCATCATGGTCAACTGCAACCCGGAAACCGTGTCCACCGATTACGACACCTCCGACCGCCTGTTCTTCGAACCGGTGACGCTGGAAGACGTGCTCGAAATCGCGGCGCTGGAAAAGCCCAAGGGTGTCATCGTGCAGTACGGTGGCCAGACGCCGCTGAAGCTGGCGCGTGCCCTCGAAGCCGCCGGCGTGCCCATCATCGGCACCTCGCCGGATGCCATCGACCGTGCCGAAGACCGTGAACGCTTCCAGCAGATGGTCGAGCGCCTGAATCTGCTGCAGCCGCCCAACCGCATTGCGCGTTCCGCCGAGGAAGGCCTGCTGCTGGCCTCCGAAGTCGGCTATCCGCTGGTGGTGCGTCCGAGCTATGTGCTCGGTGGCCGTGCCATGGAAATCGTCTTCAACGATGCCGAGC
>CAZEEQ010000010.1:0-98851 GCA_964511255.1 uncultured Paraperlucidibaca sp. | reverse complement strand
GCAGCCGCCGTAGTAACGCTTGCCCGGATAGCCTTCGGCGTACTTGTTGGTCAGCTTCGAACCCTGAGCTTCCATGACCGCCGGCGAGCAGTAGTTCTCGGAGGCGATGAGTTCGATGTGCGCCTCCTGGCGGGCATCTTCCTGGGCGATGGCTTGCGCCAGTTCCGGGTCATAGCACGCGAGAGTCAGGTCTTTGCTGAACATGGGCAGGCTCCGTCAGGGGCTGAATTGATCAAAGAGGGCGCAGATTCTACCCGAAAGCACGACAAATGGCATTTGAACTGATTGCCGGCAAAACATGAGCCGCGCTCATGCTGCTCATGTACCTGAAAACCCCTTAGTCACATTTTACTTGTAATGTGACAGTTTGCGATGTAATGATTAGGACAACTAAACGACGTTAAGTTCACGCCGCGCCCCAGGCGCATGGCCAGGCTACCGAGGAAGCAACGCATGAGTACCACCGACACCAGCCGCTACGTGACCACCACCGACAACCTGCGCCTGCACGTCCGCACCTATGGCGACAGCGTGTCCACACCCCTGGTTCTGGTGCATGGCTACCCGGACAACCACAAGGTCTGGGAGCCGGTAGCCGAACGCCTCGCCGACCGCTATTTCGTGATTGCCTATGATGTGCGTGGCGCCGGTCAGTCGGAGAGCGCCGCACGCATTCGTGACTACCGTCTCGACCAGCTCAGCCAGGACCTGAAAGCCGTGGTGGATGCCCTTATTCCTGATCGCCGCTTTCACCTCGCCGCCCATGACTGGGGCTCCATCCAGAGCTGGGAATCGGTGACCACCGACCGCCTCAAGGGCCGCATCGCCAGCTACACCACGCTGTCTGGACCCTGCCTGGACCATGCTGGCCACTGGATGCAAAAACGCTTGCTGACAACCAACCCGGACCTGCTCAAGCAAGGCCTCAAGCAGCTCGCCAGCTCCTGGTACATTGTCATGTTCCAGCTGCCGTTGCTGGCACCGTCCCTGTGGCAGGCCGGCCTCGGCAAGCTCTGGCCGACTTACCTGGCCAAACGCGAAGGCGTCCGTGAAAGCAGCCCGAACCCGACGCAAACCGCTGACGGCAAGGAAGGCGTGCAGCTCTACCGCGCCAACTTCATGCCCAAGCTGGTCAAGCCCGAGACGCGTCATGCCCATTGCCCGGTCCAGCTGATCAATCTGACCGGTGACAACTACGTCAATACCGATCTGCATGACGACCTGCGCCTGTGGGTCGCCGAGCTTTATCGCCGCGACCTGGATGCCACCCACTGGGCGGTGCTCAGCCATCCCGACCTGATCGCCGGCTGGATCGATGAATTCGCCAGCGGCATCGACAGCGGCACCATGTCCGCAACCCTCAACACGGCACGCGTTGCCTGAACCCAGCACCACCGGAGCTCACTCATCATGACCACCGCCAGCGAACGCCATCAAATCAAGGCCCGCCGTGTTCAATTCGACCTCAGCGAAACGCCGCTGCACTGGCTGCGCGACGACCCGTTCGGCACGCACCTCATCAACGGCATCCATATGCTGCTGCCGGCCGGTGAATTCTGGTTCTGCCGCGTCTACAACAAGGCCCTGCCACTGATCACCGACCCGCTGCTGCGGGATGACGTGGAAGGCTTCATCCGCCAGGAAGCCATCCATGCCCGTGTGCATGTCGGCGCCCAGGATTACCTGCTGAAGCACAACCTCGAAACCGATGCCTTCATCGCACGCGCCAACCTGCTCTTCGGCAAGCTGCTCAGCGATGCCCCGCTGGGCATGCCGGCACTGCAGCGCAAGTTCCTGGAGAAGCACTGGCTGATCCTGCGCGTCGGTGTCATTGCCGCCATCGAGCACTTCACCGGCCTGCTCGGTGACTGGGCGCTGAACCACAAGGGCTGGGAGAAAAACGGTGACCCGGTCATGACGGATCTGTTCACCTGGCATCTGGCCGAGGAAGTCGAGCACCGCACCGTGGCCTTCGACCTCTTCGAGCACCTGTGCAAGACCCAGCTCGGCTTCTACGTCAGCCGCCAGGTGCTGATGGCTGCCATCTTCCCGCTTTTCCTCTACTTCCTGGCCGACGGCTTCCGTCACCTCGCCAGCCAGGACAAGGACAGCCAGGCCACCTACAAGCTGGCCCGGAAGTCCATCGTGCGCCTCCTGCTCGAACTGGAGCGCAACGGCCGCCGCACCGATAACGTGCCGACCTTCAGCTTCATCGTCGCCGGCACACTGCGCTGGCTATCGCCGAACTTCCATCCGGAGACCGAGGGCGACACCCAGCAGGCCCTGGACTACATGGCACGCTCGCCGGCTGCTCGCGCAGCGGCTGCACAGGCCAACGCGCTGCACTGACGCCGGCACCACCGCTGTCAACAAAAAGCCCGGCATCTGCCGGGCTTTTTGTTCTCTCCGCTCAGCGCCCGGATGCAGGCGCAGGCCGCGCCCGCATCAGGATGAGATAGCCGATTACCGCCGACAGCAACGACGCCAGCAGAACGCCCAGACGATCGACCAGCGCCACACTGCCACCGGAATGCTGGAAGGCCAGCGAGCTGATGAACAGACTCATGGTGAAACCAATACCGCAGAGTACGGCCGCACCATAGAGCTGGCGCCAGTTGCTGGCCTCCGGCAGCGTGGCCCAGCCGAGACGGACGCACAGCCACGAAAACGCGAAAATGCCCAGCTGCTTGCCCACGAACAGACCCAGCACAATGCCCTGAAAGACCGTGTTGGAAAATACCTCGGCACCCAGCCCCCGGATACTCACACCGGCATTGGCAAAGGCAAAGATGGGCACGATGGCAAAGGCCACCCAGGGATGCAGACCCTTCTCCAGATGCTCGGCCGGCGATTCGCCATGGGCATCCCGCCGGACCGGAATCGCCATCGCGATCACCACGCCCGCCAGTGTGGCATGCACGCCGGACTTGAGCACACTGATCCAGAGGAAGACACCGACCACGATATAGGGCGCCACGCGCCGAACACCCATCCGGTTGAGCGCGATCAGCGCCGCCGTCATCACCGCCGCCACCGACAGCGACAGCAACGAGAGCTGACTGGTGTAGAACAAGGCAATGATGATCACCGCACCGAGGTCGTCCATCACCGCCAGCGCCATCACGAAAGCCTTGAGTGCCGGCGGCACACGCGACCCCAGCAGAGCCAATACGCCGAGCGCGAAGGCGATATCGGTTGCCGACGGAATCGCCCAGCCGCGCAGCAGCACCGGATCATGGCTATTCAGGGCGACATAGATCAGCGCCGGCACCACCATGCCGCCGAGCGCGGCGAAACCGGGCAGCGCCATCTTGCGCAGACTGTTGAGGTGGCCATGGATGGCTTCCCGCTTGATCTCGAGACCCACGGCGAGGAAGAACATCGCCATCAAGCCATCATTGATCCAGAGTAGCAGCGGCTTGTTGATGTCGAGCGCACCGACCCGCACCTGCACCGGGATGGACAGCAGCCATTCATAGAAATCGACGCCGCGCGTATTCGCCAGCGCCAGCGCCAGTGCGGTCGCCAGCAGCAACAGCACACCCGCCTGGACATCCGTTGACCAGGCGCGCCAGACGCGCCATTCCCGGACATTTCCTGTTGACATGGACTTTCCTCCCGTTGTGTCACCCGCGTCCGCTATAATTGCCCACTTTCCAAGCGTGACGAAGGTTTGCTTCATGGCTCAGTACATCTACACGATGAATCGTGTATCGAAATTGGTTCCGCCCAAGCGCGAGATTCTCAAGGACATTTCCCTGTCATTCTTCCCGGGCGCCAAGATCGGCGTGCTCGGTCTGAACGGCTCCGGCAAGTCTACCCTGTTGAAGATCATGGCAGGTGTCGATAAAGACTTCAGCGGGGAAGCCCGTGCCGCTGCCGGCACCAAGATCGGCTATCTGGAGCAGGAACCGCATCTGGATCCGGCCAAGGACGTGCGCGGCAACGTCGAAGACGGTGTGCGCGAATGCCTGGACGCCATGGCTCGTCTTGACGAAGTCTTCGCCGAATATGCCCTGGAAGATGCCGACTTCGACAAGCTCGCAGCCGAGCAGGAGAAGCTGGAAGCCATCATCCAGGCCTGGGACGGCCACAACCTGAACAACCAGCTGGAGCAGGCCGCCGACGCCCTCCGCCTGCCGGCATGGGATGCCGACGTCAGCACCCTCTCCGGGGGTGAGCGCCGCCGCGTCGCGCTCTGTCGCTTGCTGCTGTCGCGCCCGGACATGCTGCTGCTCGACGAACCGACCAACCACCTCGACGCCGAGTCGGTGGGCTGGCTGGAACAGTTCCTGAAGAACTTCCCCGGCACCATCGTGGCCATCACCCACGACCGCTACTTCCTCGAAAACGTCGCCGAGTGGATTCTCGAACTCGACCGCGGCCGCGGCATCCCTTACCAGGGCAACTACACCGGCTGGCTGGAACAGAAGAGCGCCCGCCTGGAGATGGAAGAGCGCCAGGAAGAGGCTCACACCAAGGCCCTCAAGCGCGAACTGGAGTGGGTGCGCAGCAACCCCAAGGCACGTCAGGCCAAGTCCAAGTCGCGTATGCAGGCCTTCGAGGAACTCTCGAGCAAGGAGTTCCAGAAGCGCGCCGAGACCCAGGAAATCTACATTCCGCCAGGAGAGCGCATGGGTGACCAGGTCATCGAGGTCAAGGGCATCGCCAAGTCCTTCGGCGACCGCCTGCTCTATGAAAACCTGAGCTTCACCGTGCCCAAGGCCGCCATCGTCGGCATCGTCGGCCCCAACGGCGCCGGCAAGACCACCCTGTTCCGCATGATCACCGGCGAGCAGAAGCCGGATGCCGGCGAAGTCGTGGTCGGCCAGAGCATCAAGGTCGCCTACATCGGTCAGATCCGCGACTCGCTGGACGACAAGAAGACGGTCTGGGAGGAAGTCTCCGGCGGCCTCGACATCATGAAGGTCGGCGACTACGAAATTCCGTCGCGCGCCTACATCGGCCGCTTCAACTTCAAGGGCCAGGACCAGCAAAAGCGCGTCGGCGAACTCTCCGGCGGTGAACGCAACCGTCTCCAGCTCGCCAAGATCCTGCAGGCCGGTGCCAACGTGCTGCTGCTCGACGAACCCTCCAACGACCTCGATGTGGAAACCCTCCGCGCGGTCGAAGAAGCGCTGCTGACCTTCCCCGGCGTGTCCATGGTGGTCTCCCATGACCGCTGGTTCCTCGACCGCATCGCCACCCACATCCTCGCCTTCGAGGGCGACGAGGTGGAGTGGTACGACGGCAACTACACCGAGTTCGAAGAGTACCGCCGCAAGAAGCTGGGCAACGATGCCGGCCCCAAGCGCCTGAAATACAAAAAGATGAGCTGACCCCCCACCGGCCCGGCCGCGGTCAACGCGGCTCCGGGCCGGCCGTTATAAGAGCCATGATTTCAAAGGAGATCAATCATGACGAATACCACCACAGGACGTCTGCATCCGCTGATTGCCCTTGCCGCAGCCTCACTGATTCTGCTGTCGGGTCTCGGTATCGCCAAGATGATGAACTGGCTGCCGACCGAGAGCGCGGTCGCCGGGGAAACCGCTGAGGCTGAGGCCGGCAAGATCGCTGCCGACGCCAAGGCTGCCGAAGAAAAGGCCGCTGCCCAGAAAACCGCGACCCGGCAGGCTGACCAGAAGATCGCCGAGAAGCGCAGCATCTGCGCGAGCTGCGGCACCGTGACAGACGTCACGCCGGTCACTGAGGCTGCCAAGCCCTCCGGCGCCGGTGCTGTCGCAGGCGCCATCCTGGGCGGCGTACTCGGGCACCAGGTCGGCGGCGGCAACGGCAAGAAGGTGGCTACCGTGGCGGGCGCCATTGGCGGCGCTTATGCCGGCAATGCCATCGAAGGCAAGACTCGCTCCAACACCAGCTATCGCGTCAGTGTACGCTTTGAAGACGGTCGTCGTGACAGCTACAGCTATGCCCAGGACCCGGGCGTCAGCGTTGGCGAGTCCGTACGTCTTGAGGGCGGCCAGCTGGTTCGTCGCTGATCTGCTCCGATTCCGCCCAACAAAAAGCCCGCTGACAGCGGGCTTTTTGTTGTCTGCGTCACGACTGAAACGCCGTCTCAGCGATCCGGCAGCGTGATGTTGAGCTCCAGCACCGAGCAGCTGCCCTGGCTGTCCAGCTCGACCTGCACCTGATCATCATTGATCGGCACATAGCGGCGGATGACGTCGAGGATGTCGCGATGCAGCTGCGGCAGATAATCCGGCTGACTGCGGCGGCCACGCTCGTGGGCCACGATGATCTGCAGGCGCTCTTTGGCCAGCGATGCCGTGGTGTTCTTTTTCTGGCTACGGAAGAAATCCATAAAGCTCATGATCAGCCTCCAAACAGACGCTGCAGGAGACCCTTCTTCTGCACTTCGAGGAAGCGATGGGCCACATCGGCCCCCAGCAGTCGGTCAACTGCATCGCTGTAGGCCTGGCCGGCGTCGCTCTCGGCATCGAAAATCACCGGAACGCCTTGGTTCGAGGCCTTGAGCACGGCCTGCGACTCGGGGATCACCCCCAGCAGCTTGATGGAAAGGATTTCCTCGACATCGCTGACGCCCAGCATCTCGCCGTTTTCAACGCGAACCGGGTTATAGCGGGTCAGCAGCAGGAACTCCTTGATGGGCTCAAGACCCTGCTCGGCACGACGGGACTTGCTCGACAGCAGACCCAGCATGCGATCGGAGTCACGCACCGACGACACCTCCGGATTGGTCACGACAATCGCCTCATCGGCGAAGTACATGGCCATGTGGGCCCCCTTCTCGATACCGGCCGGGGAGTCGCAGATCACATAGTCGAATTGTTCCGACAGCTCCTTGATCACGCGCTCCACACCTTCCTCGGACAAGGCATCCTTGTCACGGGTCTGGCTGGCGGCAAGCACGAACAGGTTGTCGAGGCGCTTGTCCTTGATCAGGGCCTGGTTGAGCGTGGCATCGCCCTGAATGACATTGATGAAGTCATACACGACGCGGCGCTCGCAGCCCATGATGAGGTCGAGATTACGCAGGCCGACGTCGAAGTCGACCAGCACGGTACGATGGCCACGCATGGCCAGACCGGTACCGATGGCGGCGCTGGTGGTGGTCTTGCCCACACCACCCTTGCCGGAAGTCACCACAATGATTTTTGCCAAGACCACGTCCCCACTGCATTCGATTCAGGCCGGAGCCCGGGATGTTCGATTAAAGAAAGATCAACGACTGATCACGCCGCCGGAGCACCGGGACGTGTCGCAAAATTCGAGCCAGTATTGTTCAAAGTGTCAGCAGGTTCAACACATCTTCAGCCAGCGCAACCTGAATCGCCTGTCCCCACTGCGGGGTCTTGCGCAAATCCTCGGCTACCCGGTACCGCCCGGCGATGGAAACCAGCTCGGCTTCCAGCGACTGGCAAAAAATACGGGCATCGGTATTGCCCTGGACACCGGCCAGCGCACGACCGCGCAGCGGCGCATAAATATGAATGTGGCCATCGGCCAGCACCTCGGCGCCGGCACTCACCGGCGCCAGCACAATGAGGTCGCCTTCGGCATAAACCTGCTGCCCGCCACGCACCGGCTGGGTGATGATGCGGGTTTCGCCGCGCCCTCTGGCCGCCGGCTGAGCGATCGCCGGGGCCGCCGGGGATACCGGGGCGGCTGCCGTTTCGGTGCCGCCCAGCTCAACCTCGGCACCCTTGCGGCGCAGGCTCGCCAGCACCGGCACGCCGACCTGCTGCAACGCCGGCTCAAGGCTGCGGGGCGCACGCACACCCACCAGGGTGACGCCATGATGCTGGCAAAGCGACACCAGTGTCGCCCAGTCAGCCTGCTGATCGGCCACTTTTTCCAGATTCAGGATCACCGCCGACTGCTGCAGCCAGGCCGCCGCATCCAGTGTGCGCGCCGCGAGCTGGGCGCGCAGGTGCTCAGGATCGACAGACAGCAACTCCAGAACCGTTGCCGTGAAGGAGCCACCCTTGAGGTTGAAAGCAGGAGTCGCGTCGTGAAGCGGAGCAGCAGAAGAAGCCATGGGCAGGTCGTGACACTAGAGGCAAATGAAGCCGCCATTAGAAACGAGCCGATGACCGCCAGGCAAGCAGATCATCGGCCCGGATATCACTTGTGGGTCTTGAGCAGGGCATTGACCTTGTCAGTGTAGGCCTGCTGGGCCGCTGCCTGGCTCATGCCCTTGAGGGCAGCCCAGGCGTCGTATTTGGCACGATTGATCATGTCAAACATGCCCGGACGACTGCCCGTGACATCACCGCTGGATGCCTGCTTGAAATGCGCATAGAGCGCCAGCATGTCTTCGTTGGAGGGGCGCTGTGTCAGCGTTTTCACATCCAGCTGCGCTTGTTCGAAAGCACTCATGTTTTTCTCCGCGTTATTAACCCTGAAAATGGCCCTGACTGCCGGCCCCGATGGGACCCGTGACGTGATAAAGCCAAGCCGCGAGCGGCAAACCCAGGCTCGTCACGGGTAGCCTCCCAACAGTAACAGCACAGAGAGCAAAACCGTAGTCCCGGGCGCACAGCACAATCCACTTTTGAGCGGCCGCGCAACAAGGCAAACTTGGCCTTTGCACGAAGGGAGATCACGCATGCGCATCGGCTTCATTGGCATCGGCCTGATGGGCCTGCCGCTCTGCCGGCGCCTGCTGGCCGCCGGCATGACGCTGTCGGTATGGAACCGCACACCGGCGAAGTGTCAGCCGCTCGCCGCGCTGGGCGCACAGGTCGCAGCCAGTCCCGCAGCACTGGCTGCCGGGGTCGACATCCTGCTCCTCTGCGTGGCCGACAGCGCCGCTGTCGACGCGGTCGTGTTCGGCGCCGACGGCATCGCCTCCGGCGCTCATCCCGGGCTGTGCCTGGTCGACCACTCCTCCATCGCGCCCAGCACCACGCGCACCATGGCCGCACAACTGGCGACGGCGACCGGGGCTCGCTGGATCGATGCCCCGGTTTCCGGCGGCGTCATTGGTGCCGAGAACGGTACCCTGGTGATCATGGCAGGTGGCCACGAGGCCGATGTCGCCCGCGTCCGCCCTGTGCTGATGCATTACGCCCAGCGCCTCACCCACATGGGAGACACTGGCGCCGGCCAGGTCACCAAGGTCTGCAACCAGCTTATTGTGGCCGCCAACAGCCTGCTCATCGCCGAAACGGTAGCTCTCGCCGAGCAGGCCGGCGTTGATGCCCGGCTGCTGGCTCCGGCACTGGCCGGCGGCTTTGCCGACTCGCTGCCCTTCCAGATCCTCGCCCCCCGCATGGCTGAACGCCGTTTCGCGCCGGTGCAATGGAAAGTGCAGACGTTGCTCAAGGACCTCGGCAACGCCCTGACACTGGCCGGCGAGACAGGCAGCCCGACTCCCCTGGCGCGGGCGGCCGAAGCCCTGATGCGCCAACATGCCGACAGCGGACAGGCCACTGCCGACCTCAGCAGCGTCATCACCCTGCATGCCCGCCACCGTACCGGAGACCCGGCCTGATGCTGCGCTTTACCGCCAACCTGTCACTGCTGTTCACCGAGCGCCCGCTGATCGAGCGTTTTGCCGCCGCGCGTGCCGCCGGCTTCCGCGCGGTCGAAATCCAGTTCCCCTACGAGTTGAGCATCGGCGAAATCCGGCAGGAACTGGAGGCCCATGAGCTGGAGCTGGTACTGATCAATGTGCCGGCTGGCGACCTGATGCAGGGTGGGGACGGCCTAGCCGGTGTACCGGGTCGCGAGCAGATGTTCCGGCGCGCCGTCATGCAGACGGTGCCCTATGCCCAGCAACTGGGCGTGCGCTGCGTCAACGTACTGGCCGGACGCCAGCCCGAGGATGGCGACCTGCTGCAGTGTCTGCATACGCTGGCCGGCAACGCCCGCTATGCCGCCGAGGCATTCCGAAGCCTGGACATCACCACCACACTGGAGGCCATCAACACCCTCGACATGCCGCGTTTCCTGATCAGCAACATCGCCCAAATGCAGGAAATCCTGGAAGCCGCCGATCACCCGACGCTGAAGATGCAGTTCGACTGCTACCATCTGGCCATGATGGGTGAAGACCTGATCGCCGGGCTGCGTGAAAACATCGCCGACATCGGCCATATCCAGTTCGCCGACACCCCGGGACGGGGCGCGCCAGGCAGCGGCCGGCTGCCATTCCATCAGATCTTCCGTTACATCAGCGAGCTGCCCTACAACGGCTGGTGCGGCGCCGAGTACCGGCCTGGCCCCGAAGGGACCGAGGCATCACTGGCCGGATGGCAGCACTGGCTGCACGAGGGCTGAACCGGACAGGTCAGAGCGCATCCAGGGCCTCTGACAAGCGTCCGACGCCGACCACCTGCAAACCCTCGATGGCCTGCTTGGGCGCATTGCTGCGCGGCACGATGGCGCGCTTGAAACCGTGCTTTGCGGCTTCGCGCAAACGCTCCTGGCCATTCGGCACCGGCCGGATCTCGCCCGACAGACCGACCTCGCCGAACACCACGAGATCGCTGTCGAGCGGCTGACCGCGCAGACTGGACGTCACCGCCAGCAGCACGGCGAGATCGGAGCCGGTCTCCAGCACCTTCACGCCCCCGACAACGTTGACGAAAACATCCTGCCCAACGCTGGCAATGCCCCCGTGTCGATGCAGCACAGCGAGCAACATGGCCAGCCGGTTCTGGTCGAGGCCGACAGCGACCCGGCGCGGATTGCTGAACGCATCATCGACCAGCGCCTGGACCTCGACCAGCAGCGGCCGCGTGCCTTCGCGCGTGACCATCACCACGGAGCCGGGAATCGGCTGGTCGTAGCGCGACAGGAAGATCGCCGAGGGGTTGGATACCTCGCGCAAACCACGATCCGTCATGGCGAACACGCCCAGCTCATTGACCGCACCGAAGCGGTTCTTGACCGCGCGGATGAGGCGGAAGCGCGAATCCGACTCGCCCTCGAAATAAAGCACGCAATCGACCATGTGCTCGAGCACGCGCGGACCGGCCAGCGAGCCCTCCTTGGTGACATGACCGACCAGGAAAAGCGCGCAACCGCTCTGTTTGGCATAGCGCGTGAGCAGGGCTGCCGACTCGCGGATCTGCGAGACGCCACCGGGCGCCGAGGTCAGCGCCTCGGTGTAGAGCGTCTGGATGGAGTCGACCACCAGCACCTTGGGCTGCTCGGCCTGCGCGGTGGCGATGATGTTCTCGACACTGGTCTCGGCCATGAGCTTGAGCCGCGATGTCGGCAGCTCCAGCCGGCGCGCGCGCATGGCCACCTGTGCCAGTGACTCCTCGCCGGTGATGTAGAGCGCCGGCAGGGTTTCCGCAAGATGGGTCAGGGTCTGCAGCAGAATGGTGGACTTGCCGATGCCGGGATCGCCGCCGATCAGCACGACCGAGCCTGCCACCAGCCCGCCGCCGAGCACCCGGTCCAGCTCCGTCAAGCCCGTGTCGATGCGTGTCTCAGCGCGCGTGCTGACCTGGTCGATGACGGTCACGGCGCCGGCCTGGCCGGCATAGCCGCCGGCACGCGGTCCCTTCACGACCGGCGCCTTCACCGACTCGGCGATGGTGTTCCAGGCGCCGCAATCAGCGCACTGTCCGGACCACTTGGAGAACTCACTGCCGCAGGCAGTGCAGGCATAAACGGTTTTGGCGGCCTTGCTCATGGGGCTGACGATCTTCCAGATGTAAAAAGCCCCGTCAGTGAACGGGGCGCTGCCCGTCGCTATAGCGGGCAGAGGGAGCGGCTCAAGGCCGCTTTTCCGGCGGCATCACTTCACGTGCTGCAACCGAAACTCGGGTTTGCTGGCGAGGGGATTGGTCATTGTCTCGTCGTCAGCCATGAATATAGCCTCGGGATGCCGCAACATCATAGTCTGACGCACGCTTTCCGCCTTGATGATGTCGCGCACACCGATGGTCATCAGATACTGGCCCTGCTGCAGCGCCTTGTGAAAAGGCGCCAGCTTGTAGTTCTCGTGACTGAGGCCGACCATGCCGCCAACCCAGGCACCGAAGAAGCCGATCAGCGCGATGACCACCAGAAAGCCGGTCCAACCCAGCGGAACGCCCAGCGGATCGGTCAGCGCCAGCAGCAGCGCAAAGGCCAGTCCGACGAGGCCGCCCATGAGCGCACCGCGCTCGCCGGAATGCACCACGTCGGTACGGTCAACGAGCGTGCCGTCATGGAGATGATGACGGCGGATGCCATCCTCGTCTTTGCTGATGACGCGATAGGCGTCGTGGCCGATGTTCATTTCCTGCAGGCTGGCGACCATGGCTTCAACCGTGTCCAGCTTGCGCATCAGATACATGAGCGTGTGCATGATCGCCTCCGACTCGGGCAGGACTCACTGCTAAATCCAGTGTAGCCCTCATCAGGACGAAGGCCAGCCGCTCGATTAGACGGATTTCTTGTATGACCCGGTGTGTTTATGGCGCAGCGAGATAAGCCGGACGGCGCACGCGCGGTGTCAGGCGGCAGAACAGCTCGTAGCTGATGGTGCCGGCGGCGGTCGCGACCTCGTCGGCGGGCAGGCCTTCGCCCCAAAGAATGACCTCGTCGCCCGGTGCGGCGTCGACCTCGCCGAGATCGACCGTGATCATGTCCATGGAGACACGGCCGGCCAGTCGGCAGCGCTGGCCGTTGACCAGCACCGGCGTACCGCTGGGCGCGTGACGCGGATAGCCGTCGCCATAGCCGATGGCAACTACGGCGATGCGCGCCGGCCGCTCGGCGACCCAGGTGCCGCTGTAGCCGACGGCTTCGCCGGTCTGCACCGGATTCACCGCGAGCACGCGCGAATGCAGGGTCATGACCGGGCGCAGCCCGAACGACTCGGCGCTCTGATCGGCGAAGGGTGAACTGCCGTAGAGCGCGATACCGGGACGCATCCACTCGCCGGCGGCTTCGGGCCAGGCCAGGATGGCCGCGGAATTGGCCAGACTGTCGGTGACCGGGCTGCCCTGCTCGCCTGCCAGAGTCTGCTGCAAGGCCCGGAAGCGCCCGACCTGAAGATCGGTCTGATTGGAGGCCAGCGCGTCGGCGGAGGCGAAATGGGTCATCAGCCCGATGCGGCTGACACAGGGCGCCGCCGCCAGCTGACGATAGGCGCGCAGGGCGTCGGCAGGGCGGAAGCCGAGGCGATTCATGCCGGTGTTGATCTTGAGCCAGACCATCAGCGACTGCCCGACCGGCGCCGCCTGCAGCAGCGCCAGCTGCTCGGCCGTGTGCACCGCCAGTTGCAGCTCGGCAGCCCGCGCGGCTTCCAGCTCGGCGGCAGTGAACACGCCTTCGAGCACGGCGATCGGCGCCGTGATGCCGGCAGCGCGCAATGCCAGCGCCTCATCGATGAAGGCAACGCCGAGGCCATCGACCTGATCCTGCAGCCAGTGCGCGATGGTGAGCGCGCCATGGCCATAGGCATCGGCCTTGACCATGGCCAGCAACCGGCTCTGCGGCATGCTGGCGCGCAGCACGGCGACATTGTGGGAGAGGGCCTGCGAATCCAGTGTCAGCCAGGTCTCGCGCATGGTCAGTACTGCTCCATGTCCCGGTAGTGTTCGGGCGCAAGGTCCTCGAAGCGCGTGTACTTACCGAGGAAGGCGAGGCGGATGCTGCCGATGGGGCCGTTACGCTGCTTGCCGATGATGATTTCGGCGGTGCCCTTGTCCGGCGATTCCGGGTTGTAGACCTCATCACGGTAGATGAACATGATGACGTCGGCGTCCTGTTCAATAGCGCCGGATTCACGCAGGTCAGACATCACCGGGCGTTTGTTCGGACGCTGCTCCAGCGAGCGGTTGAGCTGCGACAGCGCGATCACCGGACACTCCATCTCCTTCGCCAGCGCCTTCAGCGAGCGCGAGATTTCCGAGATTTCGTTGACGCGGTTGCTTTCGAGCCCGGGCACACGCATGAGCTGGAGGTAGTCGACCATGATCAGGCCGAGGCCGCCCTGCTCGCGGGCCACGCGACGGGCCCGGGTACGGACATCGTTCGGGCTGAGCGATGCCGAGTCGTCGACCAGCAGCTTGCGCTCGGCCAGCAGCGTCATGGTCGAGGTCAGACGCGGCCAGTCATCATCTTCGAGCTTGCCGGAACGGACACGGCCCTGATCAATGCGACCCAGCGACGACAGCATACGCATGACGATCTGCTCGGCCGGCATTTCCATGGAGTAGACCAGCACCGGCAGCTCGGAGCGCATCAGCACATTCTCGACCAGATTCATGGCGAAGGTCGTTTTGCCCATGGACGGACGTGCCGCCACGATCACCAGATCGCCTTTCTGCAGGCCCGAAGTGCGGTCATCGAGGTCGGTGAAACCGGTGCTGAGGCCGGTGATGGCTTCGTCCGACTGGAACAGGCGGTCAATGCGGTCGAGCGCCTTGCCCAGCAGGGGCTTGAGCAGTTGCGGACCATTACCCTTCTGCTGCTGCTCGGCGATCGCGAAGATTTTGCGCTCCGCCTGATCGAGGATGTCCTGGGCGGTCGCACCCTGCGGCTGGAACGCCGTATCGGAGACTTCGTTACTGATGCGGATGAGCTGGCGCAGCACCGAACGCTCGCGCACGATGTCGCCATAAGCCGCGATATTGGTCGCCGACGGCGTGTTGCGCACCAGTTCACCGAGATAGGCCAGCCCCCCGGCATTGTCCAGCTCTCCGAGGCGCGTCAGCGTTTCTGTCACGGTCAGGGCGTCGCGCGGATTGCCCTCGGCCGCCAGCAGATAAATGGCACGGAAGATGAGGCGATGATCGCGGCGGTAGAAGTCTTCTTCCGTGATGCGGTCAGAGACTCGGTCCCAGGCCTGCTCGTCGAGCATGAGGCCGCCCAGCACAGCCTGCTCGGCTTCAAGCGAGTGGGGAGGCAGCTTGAGCGCGGCCAGGGCATTGTCGGCGGCTGACAGGGAGGCAGTGTTGTTCATGGCTATGGTCACGGATGGCTATCCGCTAGCTTAAGCCCAAAATCCGACCCGCCCAAGCAGGCGCGGCAGAAAAACCGGCAAGGGAAAACCGCAGAGGCCACAAAAACAGACAGGGCGCCGCGAGTTGCCTCGGGCGCCCTGTCGGACCAGCTCGGGATCGGTCAGCGCTTAGGCAGCGGCAACCAGCACCTTCAGCGTGGCCATGATGTCGCTGTGCACCTGCACGGCGATCTCATATTCACCGGTGTGACGCAGCGGACCGTTCGGCAGGCGAACTTCGCTCTTGTCGACGGCAACGCCAGCGGCGGTCACGGCATCGGCGATGTCGCGGTTGCCCACGGAGCCGAACAGCTTGCCTTCATCACCCGCCTTCGAAGACACGGTCACGGTCAGCTCGGCGAGCTGAGCGGCGCGGGCTTCGGCGGAGGCGAGCACTTCGGCTTCCTGACGCTCCAGCTCGGCACGACGGACTTCGAAGTCAGCCACATTCTTGACCGTAGCCGGCAGCGCCTTGCCCTGAGGGATCAGGAAGTTGCGACCGAAACCCGGCTTCACGTCAACCTTGGCGCCAAGCGCGCCGAGGCCTTTGATTTTTTCCAGCAGAATAACTTGCATCACGCACCCCAACCTTAGATGTGGTTATCGGTATACGGCATCAGAGCCAGGTAGCGGGCCTGCTTGATAGCGAGGGTCAGCTGACGCTGGTAGCGTGCCTTGGTACCGGTGATACGGCTCGGGACGATCTTGCCGTTTTCGGTGATGAACTGCTTCAGGGTCTCGACATCTTTGTAATCGATGTAGGTGACCTTGTCGGCCGTGAAACGGCAGAACTTGCGACGACGATAGAAACGCGCCATGGTTTCCTCTCCTTAATCTTGTCTGTCTAGCGTCTGCGCGTGCAGGACGAGCTTTTCGCTCTCGCGGTAGCTGGCCGGAGCCAGGAAACCGCTGACCACTATCCGATCCCCCGGGTTCAGGACCCGGGCCCGGTTCACCAGCTCGCCGGCAAGATGCACGATGAGCGTGAGGCGAACCTCGCGTGCTGCTCCGGCCTCCAGTTGCCTGGAACGGTGCACGATCAGGATATCCTGATGTGCGACCCCGGCGGGGCTGACACGGGGCGGGTACTGTTTATCCAGTACTCCGCTGATTCGGAGCGTGTTCTGCTCCACGTAGACGATTACCGCGAATTACTCGGCGGAGGCCGAGAGTTCCTGACCATCTTCAGAACGAGCAGCCTTGCGGGCACGCTTCTCTTCTGCACCCTTGGCCAGGATGGACTCTTCGACGATCGCTTCGTCACGACGGATGATCAGACTGCGGATCACGGCGTCGTTGTAACGGAAGGCTTCTTCCAGTTCGGCACGAATGACATCGCTGCACTCGATGTTGAGCAGGATGTAGTGGGCCTTGTGGATCTTGTTGATCGGGTAAGCCAGCTGGCGGCGGCCCCAATCTTCCAGGCGGTGAATGGCGCCGCCCGACTCTTTGACCATCCCGGTGTAACGCTCGACCATGGCGGGCACTTGCTCGCTCTGGTCCGGGTGCACCAGGAACACGACTTCATAATGACGCATCGGATTGTGCTCCTTACGGATTAAACAGCCCCGGCGACAGTCGCCGGAGCAAGGAGTACGAGCTGGATGATTTCACGGGGAAATCGCTCGCGACTTCGGCGGATCACGGAGACCCTGCCGAAGGACGCGCGAATATACAGGCGAAGTGTTGAAATTTCAAGCGAAAGCTGAGATCAGCCCTTGCGCTGGCGCACCGCCTCGAACAGGGCGACGCCGGTGGCGACGCTGACGTTGAGGCTTTCGATCTGGCCAGCCATGGGGATATAGGCCAGGTGGTCGCAGAGTTCGGCGGTGAGACGGCGCAGACCGCTGCCTTCGGCGCCCATGACCACGGCCAGCGGCCCCTTGAGGTCGATGGCGTAGAACGGCCTGGCACCATCACCGAGGCTGGTGCCGACCACCCAGACGCCACGCTCCTGCAACTGCTTGAGCGTGCGGGCGAGGTTGGTGACCTGGATGAACGGGATCAGCTCGGCGGCACCACAGGCCACCTTGCGCACCACCGGGGTCAGACCGACCGCCTTGTCACGCGGGGCGATGACGGCATGCACACCCGCCGCCTCGGCCGTGCGCAGACAGGCGCCCAGGTTGTGCGGGTCGGTGACGGCATCCAGGATGAGCAGAAACGGCGGCCCCGCGAGCTCGTCAAGCAGTGCCGCCAGGTCATTGTCATCGCCCGGCACGCGCTCGCGCACGCGCGCCAGCACGCCCTGGTGACGGCCGCCCTCGGCGAGCTGATCCAGCGCCTCGCGCTCACGGAAGGTCACGCTCAGACCGAGCTGACGCGCCTGCTGCACGATGGGGTTGAGACGGGCATCTTCGCGGGTATTGAGCGCCTGCAACTCGAGCACGCGCTCGGGCTCGTTGGCCATCAGGGCCTGCACGGTGTGCAGACCATAAACCCAGGACATTTTCGACATCTGACAACCTTCCCTGATCAGCGCTTGCGCGTACGCGGCTTGCCGCCCGTCTTGCCGGCCGGCGCGGAAGCCTTGCCAGCACCGCCCTGACCGCCGCGCGGCGCCGCACCGCGAGGCGCACCGGAACGGCCGCGCCCGCCTTCCTTGCTTTTGCCTTCGCTCGGGATTTCGCCCTCACGCAGACGCTCACGCAGGGAACGCTTGCCGGTGGATCCGCCGGAGAGCAGCTCGAAGTCCATCTTGCGCTCGTCGAGATTGACCGCAGCAACCTTGATCCGCACCGGCTCGCCAATGGCGAAGCGGCGGCGAGTGCGTTCGCCTTCCAGACGATGGAAAGTGGCATCGAACTGGTAGTAGTCATCGCGCAGCTGGCTGATGTGCACCAGACCCTCGACGTAGACCTCCTTGAGCTCGACGAAGAAGCCGAACGAAGTCACCGCCGAAATCACGCCGTCGAACTCTTCGCCGACACGATCCTGCATGTATTCACACTTGAGCCAGGCCATGACGTCGCGGGTGGCTTCGTCGGCGCGGCGCTCGGTCATCGAGCAATGCTCGCCGAGGGCCATCATCTGAACCTGACCGGGCAGCGGCTCGACCTTGCCGCCAAAGGCGCCCTTGATGGCCCGCCCCATGCGCTGCAGCGGCGTGACTTCGTGCTCACCCGCCAGGATGTTGCGGATGGCACGATGCAGCAGCAGGTCAGGATAGCGACGGATCGGCGAGGTGAAGTGCGAGTAAGCCTCGTAGGCCAGACCGAAGTGACCGAGGTTATCCGGCGAGTACACGGCCTGCGACAGCGAGCGCAACAGCATGGTCTCGATGATGTGCTTGTCGGGACGCTCGCCGATCTGCTTGATCACGGCGAGGAAATCCGCCGGCTTGGGCTTGGGCGTGGCGGTGAAGCGCAGACCGAGGGCCTGCAGGAAGCCGCGCAGCTTGATCAGCTTCTCGTTCTTCGGGCCTTCGTGATTGCGGAACAGTGCCGGCATTTTCGCCTTCAGCACGTACTGCGCCGAGGCCACGTTGGCGGCCAGCATCATCTCTTCGATGAGCATGTGCGCCTGGTTGCGGGTCACCGGCACAATACGCTCGATCTTGCGATCGGCACCAAACATGATGCGGGTTTCGCCACTGTCGAAATCGAGCGCGCCGCGCTCTTCACGCACGGCACGCAGCACCTTGAAGAGTTCGTACAGCGTGTGCAGCGATTTCTGCACCGGCGCCGGCCAGCGCTTGCCCAGCTCGGCGGCTTCGCGGCTTTCCGGATGCTCGAGGAACTGGCTGACCTGGGTATACGTCGTGCGCGCCTGCGAGTGCATCACAGCGGAATGGAACGTGCTGCCGGTCATGCGGCCGGCGGCCGAGAACGTCATGTCACAGACCATGCAGAGACGGTCAACCTGCGGATTCAGCGAGCAGAGGCCGTTGGACAGGATCTCCGGCAGCATGGGGACCACGAAACCGGGGAAATACACGGAGTTGCCGCGCGCCTTGGCTTCGGTATCCAGCGCCGTGCCCGGACGCACGTAATGCGACACGTCGGCGATCGCGACGACAAGACGGAAACCACCACCCTTGCGCTTCTCGGCATAGACGGCGTCATCGAAGTCCTTGGCGTCTTCGCCATCGATGGTCATCAGCGGCAGTGCGCGCAGATCGACGCGACCGGCTTCGGTCTTCGAGGCCTCATCCACCATCGGCGACAGATGCGCGATCTCGGCTTCGACGGCGGACGGCCAGACATGCGGGATGTCGTAGTTGCGCAGGGCGATGTCGATTTCCATGCCCGGCGCCATGAAATCGCCCAGCACTTCAGTGATACGGCCGGTCGCCAGGCCGCGATGGCTGGGGTAGTCAATCAGCTCAATGCTGACGAACTGATCCGGCTGGGCATCGATGCCCCCCGCCGCCACAAGGACTTCCTGCGTGATGCGCGGATTGTCCGGCATCACATAGGCGACACCGTCTTCTTCGCGGTAGCGACCGACCAGATGGGTGTAGCGCCGCTCGTCGACACGCACGACGATGGCTTCGCGACGGCCTTTGTGGTCATAGCCAGCAACGCGCACACAGGCGATGTCACCATCGAACAGCAGACGCATCTGGCGGGACGGCAGAATGAGGTCCTGCCCGCCTTCGTCGGGCGTCAGGAAGCCAAAGCCGTCCTTGTGGCCCTGCACGCGACCGCGGATCAGTTCCTCGTCCCGCAACGGCACGTAGGCTCCGCGGCGATCGCTGCGCAACTGGCCATCGCGACTCATGGCGATGAGACGACGACGCAGGGCTTCCTCACGCTCAGGCTCGAAGATGCCGTAGTGGTGCGCCAGCTGCGGGTGCGTCAACGGCTTGCCCAGCTCATCGAGGGTGGCGAGGATCATCTCGCGGCTCGGTACCGGGTTCTCGTAGCGTTCGGCCTCACGCGCTGCGTGGGGGTCCTGCGGGGTGTTGTCTTGCTTGCGACTCATGCGCCATCTCGTGAAATTTTGTGCATTCTACACGAAACTGTTGACAGCCCTTCGCCGGCTCACTATATTTCGCGCCGCACCTGCCCAGGTGGCGAAATTGGTAGACGCGCTAGCTTCAGGTGCTAGTGGCCGAAAGGTCGTGGAGGTTCAAGTCCTCTCCTGGGCACCAAATATCGAAAAGGCCGATCAGTGATCGGCCTTTTTGCTTTTCGTTGCACCACGCCCCCCCTGCTCCGAACATTTGCCATCAACGGCAATCTTCTGCTAACAATTTGCCTTTCAGGCCAATAACCAGCACCCCAAGCCCGCGCGAGATCACCATGGACGTGCTTGCAC
Source organism: uncultured Paraperlucidibaca sp. (assembly GCA_964511255.1). GTDB lineage: Bacteria > Pseudomonadota > Gammaproteobacteria > Pseudomonadales > Moraxellaceae > Perlucidibaca. The sequence continues at coordinate 78,651 of CAZEEQ010000010.1, read as the reverse complement.
ATCACACTTGTTCGCTGTCATCCGGCCAGCACATCACTTGCTGGCGACTCGGTCGGTGCCGGCTGGAAGCACGCTGGCAGCCTCCGCTGCAGCTTCTGGCCGTGCGGATCATGGCTGACATGGGGGCACCAGCCCCGTCAGAGCCCGAGCCTGCATCCGCTCACCACGACACCGGCACCACCGCCCTGCTGGCCTGGATCAGTTGCGAGAAAGCCAGCAGCGAATTACCGCTGGATGACCCCCTGCAAGCGGAACTGGCCATGGCCATCATGACCCTGAAAGCAGAAAGCCTGCACAAGGCAGGCTTTCTGGATAGCCGGATGGCCGGTGGCGACAATGTCGCCATCCTGCACCCTGCGGATTACAGCATGAAGTGAATCTGCATTTCCCCGACCAGGAAGCCCAGCACGGCACCCACCACGATCAGCGACCACTCGTCTTCCTTGAAAGCCGGACGCAGCATGCCCTCGAACTCTTCCGAGGTCAGATCCTGCATGCGGGTGACCAGGGTGTTACGGATATCCATGGCGTCTTCGGCATAGCTCTCGACGTGCTTCATGGTTTCCGGCATCTGCGCCATGATGCGGTCCGCAATCATCTTCTTCATTTCGATGTAGTTCTGGCTGCCGACGGCATAAACCACCAACGGTCGGGCAATGCCGGCCTGATCGTCGACCGTGCGCTTCACGTTCTTGTGGATCAGCTCCATGATGCGATCAGCGAACGCACCCCGGAAGAGCTCTTCCATCATGTTGGCCGGCGTCAGCAGCTGCTTGGAGATCAGTGCCGCGTAATCGGCCGCGACTTCCTTCTGACGCTTGAGGAAAAGGCCCTGCCAGGTGATGCCGAGGAACTTCTTCGGGTGTAGCGGACGGAACATCATCTGCAAGGCAACCCAGTCACTGAAAAAGCCGACGAAGCCGCCGAAGGCCGGCAGCATCCAGGGCTGACGGAAGACCAGCCAGCACACCATCTGGATCAGGCCGATGCCAAAACCGAAGTAGAAGCCGGCATTGCTGAAGAACTTGAACTCCTGACGTCCGACCTTGCGGAAGATGTCATTGAGCAGGCGCTTGTCCTTCATCAGGTTGCTGATGACCATGTGCTTGATGTCGAAGTACTTGTCGATGTTGCCCTGCACTTCCAGCATGATCGAGGCCACGATGGCCGGCGCTTCGCCCTTGACGCGCTGGATGATCTTCTGGCGCGCGAAGTCGGGCATGCCCTCCCAGAGCCCGGGCTGATACTGCTGGGCAACATCGCGCACGATGTCCTCGGCAGCCGCCATCATGGGCACCTCGATTTCCTTGGCGATGCGCTGCGGATCAAGACGGGCGAAGATCTCGGACGGCCTGATGAGCTTGCTCGTCATGAGATTGACCGCGACCGTGGCCATTTTTTCGGCCTTGCGCGGCACAATGCCCTGCCAGCCCAGGAAGGGCTTAATGCCAATGAATTCCAGCGGCGCGAACATCATCTGGATCGCCACCACCTTGGTGATGTAGCCAATGGCGCCGCTGATGAAGGGAATGGAGATGTAAAGCCACATGTCGGCTTTGAAATCGGTAATCAGTTGATCCAGCATGTTGCCATTCCTTTGCAGTCAGCATGCCGTGAGCCCGGGGCTCGTGTCGTGACGACGCGGCTGCTTCTAGATTTTTGTTGGCTTTTCTTATGTGAAGCGGGTGGGCTTCCTTACCCTTATCATGCCCAAAAACGCAGCAATGACAATGCTCTTGCGGGTGCTTATCAGAAACTCTCGGCGAGAATCTGACGACTGACCTCTTCATTGCGGGCAGCCTTGGCACGAATGTCATCGGCGATGACCTCGGCCAGCTTGCCGCCAACCAGAGGAATGCCGCATTCGACTGTCCATGACAGCCGGTTGATGGTGCGGCCATCCTGCTCGCTAAGCTGCATGGTTGCTGAAATGCTGATCACCGAGACCGATTTGTTGACGAAGCTGACGCTGCCGGTCGCGGTTGCCGTATCCCAGCAGTCCGTCTGCTCGATCTCGACCGCCTGATCCGGCTTGAGGAATTTTTGCGCCAGGGCAGGCAGCTTGACGCTGGGCTTGCCTTTGACGCGGGTCACCACCGCAAAGCGGGTGCCATCGAAACCGGCAGACAGCACCTCCGCCTCTTCGTGGGCCATGAGTTCGAGCTTACGCTCGAAGTAACGGCGATCCGTCAGCATCGCCATGACACGCGACAATGGGGCATCCCAGGTCAGGCGGGTCTCGAACTTCATGGCAGGCTCCTCTTACTGGAAGGGATGACGCAGCACGATGGTTTCTTCGCGGTCCGGACCGGTCGAAATAATGTCGATCGGACAGCCGACGACTTCCTCGATGCGCTTGATGTAGGCGCGGGCATTGGCCGGCAGTTTGTCCAGATCCTGCACGCCGACGGTGGACTCGGTCCAGCCCGGCAGCTCTTCGTAGATCGGGGTCACGCTGTCATAGGCCACGGCATCCGACATCATGCCTTCGATGCAGCCCGGCTCGCGGGTTTCATAGCCCGTGCAGATACGCACGACCGGCAGGCCGTCGAGCACATCCAGCTTGGTCAGGCAGAGGCCGGAAATGGAGTTCAGTTCGACCGCACGGCGCAGCACCACGGCATCGAACCAGCCGCAACGACGGGCGCGGCCGGTGGTGGAGCCGAACTCATGACCGACTTTGGCGAGGTGGGCACCGGTCTCATCGAACAGTTCGGTCGGGAACGGACCGCCGCCGACACGCGTGGTGTAGGCCTTGGTGATGCCGAGCACGTAGTCGAGATAGAGCGGGCCAAAGCCGGAGCCGGTGGAGGTGCCGCCGGCGGTGGTGTTCGACGAGGTCACATACGGGTAGGTGCCGTGGTCGATGTCGAGCAGCGAGCCCTGGGCGCCTTCAAACATGATGCGGGCACCCTGGCGACGGAAGTCATGCAGGATGCCCGGCACGTCGGCGACCAGGTCGCGCAGCTGCTCACCCCAGGTCAGCGCCAGCTCCAGTGTCGACTGGAAGTCGATAGGATCGACCTTGTAGTAATTGGTGAGCTGGAAGTTGTGGTAGGCGATGATCTCGCCGAGCTTGGCCGCCAGCGTTTCACGACGATAGAGGTCAGCGAGACGGAGGCCGCGACGGGCGACCTTGTCTTCGTAGGCCGGACCGATGCCGCGACCGGTGGTGCCGATGGCGGACTTGCCGCGGGCGGCTTCACGCGCCTTGTCGAGGGCGACGTGGTAGGGAAGGATCAGCGGGCAGGCCGCCGAGACCTTGAGGCGCTCGCGCACAGGCACGCCCTTGGCTTCCAGGTAGGCCATTTCCTTGAGCAGCGCATCCGGCGCCAGCACCACACCGTTGCCGATCAGGCACTGCACGCCTTCACGCAGGATGCCGGACGGAATCAGGTGCAGGACCGTCTTCTCGCCATCGACCACCAGCGTGTGGCCGGCATTGTGGCCGCCCTGGAAGCGCACAACCGCCTGCGCATTGTCCGTCAGCAGATCAACGATCTTGCCCTTGCCTTCATCACCCCATTGGGTGCCCAGAACGACAACATGCTTGCCCATGACTCAGTCTCGAAATGTTCAGGATTCAGGAAGCGAGGGGGCGTGCTTGCCAGCGGCCCGCCTCGAAAAACAGTTCACGGTCGCAGCCGGCGGCGGCAGCATCCAGCGCTGCACCCGGCAGCTGCTGCACGACACGCTCGCCGGCGACACGTGCAGCCGCAACGGCGGCGCGCAGGGCTGGCTCATCACCCGCCGGGGCCAGGATGCCGCACGCCGGCATCGGCGTGGCATCGAAGTCCAGCCACTGCTTGAGGTCGGCACTGAAGCCGGTGGCCGGGCGCGCACGGCCAAAGGCCTCGCCGACGTGGTCGTAACGACCGCCCTTGGCGACCTCACCACGCTGGCCCGGCACATACGCCGCGAATACCAGACCGGTGTGATAGTGATAGCCGCGCAGCTCACCGAGATCGACATACAGCGTGACCTGCGGATGCGATGCCTGCAGCGCCGCCACCACGGCGTTGAGGTCACTCAGCGCCTGTTGCACGGCAACCGGCGCGGCGCCCCAGGCGGCCGCGGCACGCGCCAGCACGGCCACATCGCCACACAGGGTCGGCAACGGCTGCAGGGCATCGGCAGAGGTCGTCAGCTGCGGCAGTTCGGCGGCCCACTCCGGCAGCGACTTGCGCGCCAGGATGTCCTGCAGGCGCGCTTCACCTTCGGCATCGAGTCCGGCCGCTCCGGCCAGACTGCGGAAGATGCCGACATGGCCGAGGTCCAGATGAATATCCGCCGCACCGGCCAGGGACAGGGTATCGAGCATCAGTCGGATGACTTCGATGTCACTCTCGACACCGGCGTGACCATACAGCTCGGCCCCGATCTGTACCGGGCAGCGCGAGGCCGACAAGCCGGTGGGACGCGTCTGCAGCAGGGTTCCGGCATAGCAATAGCGAGCCGGGCCGTCGACCGGCAGGCAGTGGGCATCCAGGCGGGCCACCTGCGGGGTCATGTCGGCACGCACGCCCATGAGACGACCGCTGAGCTGGTCGGTGATCTTGAAGGTGAGGTCTTCGAGGTCGCGTCCGGAGCCGGTCAGCAGGGAATCGAGGTATTCCATGAGCGGCGGGAACACGAGGGCATAGCCCCAGGCGGCAAAGCGATCCAGCAGACGACGGCGCAGCGCTTCCAGGCGCGCCGCTTCCGCAGGCAGCACATCTGCCACTCCGTCAGGGAGCAGCCAGGCATCGACCGGTTTGACCATGATTTCTCGCACGCTCAGACACAAATTGTTCCGGGGGAATGTTCACGTCGCCGCAGCAACCGCCCGGAGGGTGACCACCAGGGATGGCGGGCCACAAAAAAACCGAGGCTTTACTCGGTTCGGGATAGTTTACCACAGGAATCCGGCCAGGTGCCCCGGTGTGCCGGACAGGCCTGAAAAGCCTGCCGGCACACCGGAAACCGTCTTATTTCTGCTTCATGTAGCGCAGGAACTCGTTGTCACCCTTCAGCACCATGACATCGCTGGGCTTGTTGAAGGTATTGCGATAGGCCTGAAGCGAGCGATAGAAACGATAGAACTCGGCATCCTGACCAAAAGCCTTGCGGGCAATGCCGGCGGCATCGGCATCGCCTTCGCCGCGCAGGATTTCCGACTGGCGGTAGGCGTCAGCCAGAATCACACGCTGCTGACGCTCGGCTTCGGACTTGATGCGGTCCGACATTTCCGTGCCCTGGGAACGGTGCTCGCGCGCTTCGCGCTCACGCTCGGTGCGCATGCGATTGTAAATGGACTCCACCGTGGAACCCGGGAAGTCGACACGCTTGACGCGTACATCGAGAACCTGGATACCGAATTCTCGGCTGGCCACGACATTGACGGCCTTGGTCAGGTCCAGCATGAGCTGCTCACGCTGGCCGGCCACGACTTCATGCACAGTGCGTTCCGAAACACGATTCTTGAGGCCGTCACGCACCAGCGGCAGCAGGCGGGCTTCAGCCTCGCGCGTCATGCCGCCGGTCGCGGTGAAGAAGCGCTTCACATCATCAACACGCCACATGACATAGGCATCGATGATGAGGAACTTGCTTTCCTTGGTCAGAAATTCGGTGCGCTCGGCATCACTGACCTGCAGACGGGCATCGAAACGACGCACTTCATGCACGAACGGAATCTTGAAGTGCAGACCGGGCTTGAGGTCGGCTTCCACGACTTCGCCGAAACGCAGCAAGACAGCGCGCTCGGTCGCCTGCACGGTATAGAAGGCGCTGTTGATGACGAACAGCAGGAACAGGGTGACGGTCAGCGCCGTCGTGCTACGCGGGCCCATCAGCGCGCCTCCTCAAGGTTACGGCCGCCACGCATGGCATCACGGCTGCCGCTGGTCTGCGCCGGCGGAATACCGGCACCCGGCTGCAAGGCCTCAGCAGCAGGTACCGAGCCAGCAGCTGCACCGGCTCCGGTCAGCTTGTCCATGGGAATATAGAGCAGCGGCGCGGCACCATTGGGCTCGACCACGATCTTGCTGGTCTTGCCGAGTACCGCTTCCATGGTCTCGAGATAGAGACGGCTGCGCATCACGGCCGGATTCTGGCGGTACTCGCTGAGCAGCCCCTTAAAGCGAGACGCATCACCCGTCGCACGGTCGACCACTTCCTGCTTGTAGGCGGTGGCATCGGCAATCAGGCGGGCAGCCTGACCACGTGCTTCCGGCACGATGCCGTTGGCATAGGTTTCGGCCTGATTCTTCAGGCGTTCCTTGTCTTCCTTGGCGCGGATCACGTCATCGAAGGCCGCCTTCACTTCCTTGGGCGGAAGCGCCTCCAGGATATTGACGTTACGCACGCTGAGGCCAGTCTTGTAGCGGTCGAGATACGACTGCAGACGCGGCTGCATGTCCTGGGCCAGCCGCGCGCGGCCTTCGCCCAGCACCTGGGTCATCTTGGCGCTGCCGACGACATGACGCAGCGCCGATTCGGTGGCATGCGCCAGCGTCGACTGCGGGTCGGCCACTGCCAGAACATAAAGGCGCGGATCGGAAATGCGATACTGCACCGACAGTGCAATATCGACGATGTTCTCGTCCTCGGTGATCATGTTGGCGTTGATCGGCATCTGTTCGGTACGCTCGACGTTGATCTTGCGTACGGAATCAACCAACGGCGGATGCCAGTGCAGACCGGCGGTCTGAATGCTCTGGAACTCACCAAAGCGCAGCAGCACCGCACGCTCGGCCTGCTCGACGCGGTAAAAGCCGAAGAGCGCCCAGAGACCGACAGCCCCGACGAGCAAGAGCCGGGAAAGCTGTTTTTCGCCCTGCGGATCATTGCCGCCGAAAAGGCTCTGCAGCTTGTCCATGAAGCCCTTGCCTGAGCCCCCCTGACCACCGCCAGCCGACGGCCGACGACCCCAGGGATCCTGATTGCCGCCGCCGGGCTGTTGTCCCGACCCGGGTTGATTCCACGCCATCTGGCACTCCTTCATCAAAATGCGTGCTTCTGCTGTCAGAAGCCGTCTTCCACCGCCACATCAGCGCGGGTCAATCCTTCACGCGCCAGGCACTGCCCGAGATCAGGCGCCTGGATACGAATCTGCAAACGACAGCCGCCCTCGGCATCGGGCTGCTCCTGCTGCACCACCCCGAGACTGTAGAGGCGTGAGCGCAGTCGCGCCAGCTCCGGCGGCAATGCCAGCCAGAGCACCTGCCAAGGTGTTGCCAGCGCCGCCTGCATGGCCGTCAGCAACTCCGGCATGCCGAGATTGTCACGCGCCGAGAGCCAGACCGCCAGCGGACGCCCCTGATCATCGTAATCGATGCGGGGCGACTGGTCCGGCAGCGCATCGAGCTTGTTGTACACCAGAAGTACCGGTGCTGTCGCACCCACTTCGGTCAGCACGCTGTCGACGGCGGCCAGATGGATATCCCGTTCGACGCTGGCGGCATCCACAACATGCAGCAGCAGATCGGCCTGAACGGTTTCCTCCAGCGTGGCCCGGAAAGCATCGACCAGATGGTGCGGCAGATGGCGGACAAAACCGACCGTATCCGCCAGGACCAGCGGCCCGATGCCATCCAGCGCGATACGACGAAGGGTCGGATCGAGCGTGGCGAAGAGCTGATCCGCAGCATAGACATCGGCGCCGGCCAGTCGATTGAACAATGTTGACTTGCCGGCATTGGTATAACCCACCAGCGACACGGTCGGCACCCCCGCCTTCTGGCGCGAAGCCCGGCCCTGGGCACGCGTCTGGCGCACCTTGTCGAGGCGCTCACGGAGGTTCTGGATACGGATACGCAGCAGACGTCGGTCGGTTTCGAGCTGGGTTTCACCCGGTCCGCGCAGACCGATACCCCCTTTCTGACGTTCGAGATGGGTCCAGCCACGCACCAGACGCGAAGCGAGGTGGTTGAGCTGAGCCAGCTCGACCTGGAGCTTGCCTTCATGGGTCCGCGCGCGCTGGGCAAAAATATCGAGAATCAGGCCGGTGCGGTCGAGCACACGGCACTTGAGCTCACGCTCCAGGTTGCGCTCCTGGGCGGGCGTCAGCGAGTGGTTGAACAGCACCACCTCCGCTTCATGGGCGATCACGGCTTCGCGGATCTCGACGACCTTGCCGCTGCCGGCATAGAGACGGGCATCCGGGCGCTGACGGCTGCCGATGATGACATCCAGCACGTCGACATCGGCGGAAGCCGCGAGCAGACGAAACTCCTCGAGATCTTCGTCCTCGCCGTGCTGCTTGAGTTCAAGATGCACCAGGATGGCACGTTCGCCGCCGTCGGGGCGTTCGAAGTATTCCACTCAGGTGTCTCGACTGTTTGTGCTGAACGCCGCCACCCGGGCGACGCTCAGGACTTGCGGGGCAGGGTCAGGCAAAATTCGGCTGCGAGTCATCGTCTTCGTCGAAGTCTTCCAGGCTGGAGCCCGGCTGGCTGGTCGACGAGCCGCCGATCGGCGTGGTGCTGCCCGGCAACGTGGTCCGCGGATTGCGTGCCGGCACCACAGTGGAGATGGCATGTTTGTAGACCATCTGGCTGACCGTGTTCTTGAGCAGCACGACGTACTGGTCAAAAGACTCGATCTGCCCTTGCAGCTTGATGCCGTTCACCAGAAAAATGGAGACGGGGATGCGTTCCTTGCGCAGGGCATTCAGGAAGGGATCCTGAAGTGTCTGACCTTTTGACATTGTTATGTTCCTCTCGGAAGGCTCAAGACGAGCCGCAAATGACTGTTCAGCGCGTTAGCCCTAAAGCGGGCTCCCCGCAAGGCGGGAATGGCCAGACTAAAATGCAGCCAGACTTGTCAATATCGTGGGGGGCATATCCTGTTTTTTCAAGTGGACCTGTGTAAAAGGGCACGGGTTTGCGACAGCAGACCAGGATCTGCCGGATCCAGCCAGGTCAGACCGGAAAAGCTGCGCAGCCAGGTCAGCTGACGCTTGGCGAGCTGACGGGTGGCGGCGATACCGCGTTCGCGCAGCTCATCGCGCCCATAGCCTCCGTCGAGATACTCCCAGACCTGACGATAGCCGACGGCACGCATGGACGGCAGCCCCAGATGCAGCGCCGGTCGCGCCTTCAGCCCGGCGACTTCGTCGATCAGCCCCTGGCTGAGCATGAGATCGAAACGATCAGCGATACGCTGATGCAGCACGGCCCGCTCCGGCGGCGCCACCGCCAGCCAGCGCAGGTCAAAGGGCAGCGGCGCCGGGGCAGCCTGCTCGGCATGCCATTGCGACAGCGGCTTGCCGGTCAGCTCCCAGACTTCGAGCGAGCGCTGCAGGCGTTGCGAATCCATGGGCGGGATGCGGGCCGCCGCGACCGGATCAACCGTCCGCAGGCGCTGGTGCAGGTGTGGCCAGCCCTGCTCGGCGGCCTCGGCATCAAGCCGGGCACGGATCGCCGGATCGGCATCGGGCAGTTCGGCCAGGCCATCACGCAGCACCTTGAAATACATCATAGTGCCGCCGACCAGCAACGGCGTGCGGCCAGCCGCCACAATCTCCGCCATGGCCGCCAGGGCATCCTGACGGAACTCGGCAGCAGAATAGGCCTCGGCCGGATCGCGGATATCAATGAGACGGTGCGGTGCACGCAAGAGCTCGTCCGCCGAGGGCTTGGCGGTGCCGATGTCCATGCCGCGATAGATCATGCCGGAGTCGACCGAGATGATCTCGCACCCGCCCAGCTCGACCAGGGCCATGGCCAGCGCGGTCTTGCCGGCGGCCGTGGGCCCCATCAGACAAATCGCCGCGGGCTTGTCGGAAACATGGGACATCGTCAGCGCCCGCGCAGGAAAAGCCGATCGAGATCGGTCAGGGTCAGACGCGTCCAGGTCGGGCGACCATGGTTGCACTGGCCACTGCGTTCGGTGGCTTCCATGTCGCGCAACAAAGCATTCATTTCCGTGATGCTGAGCTGGCGATTGGCGCGCACGGCACCGTGGCAAGCCAGTGTCGCCATCAGCTCGTTACGGCGCTCCTCGATGCGGCGGGTATTGCCGTGCGTGATCAGATCAGACAACACATCCCGCACCAGGGCGTCGGCCTCGGCCTGTGCCAGCAGGGTCGGCAGCGCACGCACCAGCAGCGTTTCCGGACCCATGCGCTCGATCTCGAGACCCATCTCGCGGAAGGTCGCCACCTCGCTCTCGGCAACGTCCGCTTCGCGCTGGCTCACCGCCAGGCTGAGCGGCACCAGCAAGGGCTGACTGGCGATGCCGGCACTGGCCTGGGCAGCCTTGAGGCGCTCGTAGACGATACGCTCATGGGCGGCATGCATATCGACCAGTACCAGACCCTCGGCGTTCTGAGCCAGGATGTAGATGCCGTGCAGCTGCGCCAAGGCATAGCCCAGCGGTGGCACCTCGCTGGCGGTCGCGGAGGGCATGGCGGACACGGCGGGGAACGCCGGAGGTGCGGAACCGCTGCCGGGCGCCAGATAACTCGCCAGCGCCTCGCGGGCAGCGCCCGAGGACCAGTCGAGGCCGGTCTGGCTGGTCGGCTGACCCGCAAACGCCTGACCGGCGCCGAACGGCCCCGGCTGGGCATAGACCGGAGCAGCGCCCCATGCGGCCGGCGCCTGTACCGCAGCGCCAGACTCGGCTGACATCACCGGCGCGGCATCCTGCGGCCGCAGGTCGGCCAGTGCCCGGTGCAGGCCGCGGTAAATGACATCGTGGACCAGCCGCGACTCACGGAAGCGCACCTCGTGCTTGGTCGGATGCACGTTGACGTCGACCGCCGCCGGATCGATATCGAGAAAAAGCACGAAAGCCGGGTGGCGACCGTGATAGAGCACGTCGGCATACGCCTGCCGCACCGCGTGCGAGACGACCTTGTCGCGCACCATGCGGCCGTTCACGAAGAAATACTGGAGGTCGGCCTGGGCTCGCGAGAACGTCGGCAAGCCCAGCCAGCCATGGAGATGAATGCCAGCCGTCTCGACCGACAGCGGTCGTGCCGCCTGAACAAAAGCCTGGCCACAGACCTGACCGAGACGTCGCAGCTGCTCCGCCTCATTTGTCGCCGGCTTGAGCTGCCAGAGCACGCGCTGGTTATGCGTCAGGCTGAAGCCGACCTGCGGCGACACCAGGGCAATGCGCCGCACCACCTCTTCGAGATGGCCGAACTCGGTATTCTCGCTGCGCAGGAACTTGCGGCGCGCGGGCGTATTGAAGAACAGGTCGCGGACCTCCACCGAGGTGCCGCGCGGATGCCTCGCCGCCTCCAGCACGGCGGCCATGTCGCGGCCTTCCGAGCGCACTGCCCAGCCCAGCCCGGATTCGTCCGTACTGGACGTCATGGTCAAACGCGAGACCGAGGCAATCGACGCCAGCGCCTCTCCGCGAAAGCCGAGCGTGGCCACCGCCTCCAGGTCATCGAGATGATGGATCTTGCTGGTGGCATGACGGGCCAGCGCCAGCGGCAGGTCATCACGCTGAATCCCGTCACCATCGTCACGCACGCGCAGGCCGGCGATACCGCCTTGCTCAACCTGCACCTCGATGACCCGGGCGCCGGCATCGATGGCGTTCTCAAGCAGCTCCTTGACCACCGAAGCCGGACGTTCGACGACCTCACCGGCGGCAATCTGGTTGGCCAGGCGGGCATCAAGCAGGTGAATGCGGGCCACGTCAGCCGGCCTCAGTTGCGGTCAAAGACAGTGTCGGGCACCGGATACTGCCGGCAGAAGTTGACGATACCCTCGCCAATGGCCCTGGCCAGCTCACGCTGGTAGGCCGGGTCGGTCAGCCGCATTTCCTCTTCCGGATTCGAGATAAAGCCCGTCTCGACCAGCAGCGACACCATGCCCGGCTCCTTGAGGACCGCGAAACCGGCCTGCTCGACCGCGCTGTTGTGCAGCTTGTTCACCACCGGGCGCATCTCGCCCAGGATGATGCGGCCCATCTCCAGGCTGTGCTTGAGTGTGCCCTCCACCAGCATGTCGGCAAGCACCCCATTGATGTCATCGCTTTCGGCAACGACACCGCCAATCAGGTCGGCCTTGTTTTCCTGCTCCGCCAGCATCTGGGCAAAGCGCGAGGTCGCCGAATTGGCGCCCTTGAGCGAGAGCGCAAACACGGAGGCTCCCCGGGCCTGGCGACTGGGGGCCGAGTCGGCATGGATGGACACGAAGATGTCAGCCTTCTGGTCATAGCGGGCGATCTGGCGACGACGCTGCAGCGGAATGAAGTAATCACCATCGCGGGTCATGCGCGCGGTGATGCCGTCCTGCTCATTGAGATATGCCGCCACTGCCTTGCCAATGGCGAGGGTGACGAATTTTTCGTAATTGCCACTGCGACCAATCGCGCCCGGATCTTCGCCACCATGACCGGGGTCAATGGTGACGACGATATTGCGACCTGAGGCTTTGGCAGCCCTGCGCGGGCGGTTTTCAGGCGCGGGCGCCTGCGTGACCACCGGCGGCGCGACCGGAATGACGGTCGCGCGCGGGGTCAGGTCGATGACCAGGCGATGGCCATAGCTGCCGCTGGGGCCCAGCAGAAACACCTTGGCCTCGGCTTCACGATTGAGGTCGACCACCAGGCGCGGGGTGGCCGGCGAGGCATCCAGACGCACGGCATCCACCATACCGACACGGGCAGGCCAGCGCGGCCCCTCGATGGTCGTGACCGCATGCGGCAGGGTGACGATCAGACGCCCCGGCGTGGTGTCTTCGCTGACCCGGTACTCGCTGGTGCCATCCAGCTCCAGCACCAGACGGGTGCTATCGGGGCTGCTCCAGGAGCGCACGCCGACGATCTTGGCCGCAAAAGCCGACGACAAAGAGATGCAACAAAGGAAACATACCACCAAACGCTTCATGCAAGGACTCACTCAACCAGTCTCGACAATATTCCGGCCCCATGCGGGGTCCGTGACTGCAATTCGATACGACGCCCCATATCGGTCCCGACCGGACAGGGCGTCAACGTCAGCTCCAGATCGGGCACTGGCAACAAGGGCTCACCGCGCACCGGCCACTCGACCAGGGTCAGGGCATCGGGCCGGAAATAGTCGCGATAGCCCATCAGCTCCAGCTCTTCCGGATCCAGCAACCGGTAAAGGTCAAAATGATAGACCGTCATGCTGCCCAGCTCGTAGGGCTCGACCAGGGTGTAGGTCGGGCTCTTGACCGCACCGACATGGCCCAGTCCGTGCAGGATGCCGCGCGTCAGCGTGGTCTTGCCGGCGCCCAGCTCACCCTGCAGGAAAATGACGCCCTGACCGCCACAGGCCATCGCCAGCCGCCGTCCGCAGTCTTCCATGGCTGCCACATCGGCAGCGACCCAGATCACACCCATCATGTCCTTTCCGGATTCAGCAAAACACGCAGTGCCGGCCAGAGATCCGTGGCCAGCAGCCCCCGCTCGCCCAGCGCTGCCGCCACGGCATCACCGGCACGCGCATGCAGGCTGACGCCCAGGCCAGCGGCCTCGAACAAAGGCAGCCCCTGCGCCAGCAAAGCCCCGATCAACCCGGCCAGAATATCGCCCATGCCCGGCGTCGCCATGCCGGGATTACCCGCCGGACACTGCCAGACACGTGTTTCATCGGCAATCAACGAACCCGCGCCTTTGAGGATGACGACGCCGCCATGGCGCTGCTGCAAGGCCCGCACGGCTGCCTGCCGGTCGGCCTGGATTTCGTCGGTTCGGCAGCCCAGCAGCCGCGCCGCCTCACCCGGGTGCGGCGTCAGTACCCGCGCCGGATGCGGTTGCGGATTCTCCGCCAGCCAGTTCAGGCCATCGGCATCCAGCACCTGCACGCGTCCTGCCTCGACCAGCGTCGGCCACAGCGCCTGTGCCCATGCACCGCGACCCAGCCCGGGGCCGGCCACCACCACCTTGGCTGTGGCCAATAAAGGCAGCAGCTCGGCCCGACCTTGCACGGCGCGTGCCATCAATTCGGGACGATGCAGCCAGAGACCGGCGGCTGTCGTCGGCGCACAGGCCACGGTGGTGACACCCGCACCCGCGCGGATCGCGGTTTCTGCGGTCAGCAGCGCCGCACCGCTATAGCCTTCGGCACCGCCAATCACCAGCAGCGGCCCGAAATCGCCTTTGTGCGCATCGCGCACGCGCGGCGCCAGCCAGCGCCGCGCCAGCGCCTGGTGCAGGTCATCATCAATGAGGACGGGAGGCGAAGCGGTCATGCGCGGGCACTGCTCGTGGTGACAATCCGCCAAGGATGGCAGAATGCGCGCCATGAGGCGAATTCCTGTGCACCGCGACAGCCCGTCTGAGCCCGACAGCTGCGCCGAAACGGCCGCCGGCCCGGACATGGCCGCGCTCGCCGAGGATATCCGGCGCTGGGGCAGAGAGCTGGGCTTCCAGCAGGTCGGCATCACCGGCACAGACCTCGGAGCGCATCCGGCGCACCTGGCGAAATGGCTGGATGACGGCTATCAGGCCAACATGACGTGGCTGAGCGAGCCCAAGCGTGTCGACCCGCAGGCCCTGATCCCGGGCACGCAGCGCATCATCAGCCTGCGCATGGACTATCTCCCGGCCGAACCGCGCATCCACCAGATCCTGCAGGATGGCCGCCGGGCCTATATCGCCCGCTACGCCCTCGGCCGCGACTACCACAAGATCATCCGCAAGCGCCTGCAGCAACTCGCCGACCGCATCGTCGCGGCGGTCGGGCCGTTTGGCTACCGCGCCTTCGTCGACTCCGCGCCGGTACTGGAAAAGGCGCTGGCGAGCCAGGCCGGACTCGGCTGGATGGGCAAGCACACGGTCATCATCAACCGCCGTGCTGGCTCGTATTTCTTCCTCGGCGAACTCTTCACCGACCTGCCACTGCCGGTGGACACGCCGGTGAGCAACCACTGCGGCACTTGCCAGGCCTGCATCGACATCTGCCCGACCCGGGCCATCGTCGCGCCCTATGTGCTCGATGCCGGCAAGTGCATCAGCTACCTCACCATCGAATACCGCGGCGTGATTCCGCTGGAACTGCGCCGCCCCATCGGCAACCGCATCTTCGGCTGCGACGACTGCCAGCTGGTCTGCCCCTGGAACCGTTACGCCCAGACCAGCCAGGAAGCCGCCTTCACGCCTCGCCACGCTTTCGATGGTCCCGACCTGCTCGACCTCTGGTCCTGGGACGAGGCGACCTGGCTGAAGCAGACCGAGGGCATGCCGCTGCGCCGCATGAACTACGCGAGTTGGGTACGCAACCTGAGCATGGCACTGGGCAATGCACCGGGATCAGTGCAGGTGCTGGACGCGCTCAGCGCGCGCTTCAGCGCGCTGGAGGCAGCCGGGCAGCTGGACGAGGTGCTGCGCGAGCACCTGCTGTGGGCGATCGAGGAGCAGCGGGGCAAGCTGACGGCAACCCGCTGCTGAGCCCCGGCCGTCTTACTCCTCGCTGAAGCCCGGCAGCTTGAAGAAATACTGGCGGTAGTAGCGCAGCTCTTCGATCGAATCGCGCACGTCATCGAGCGCCAGGTGCGTGCTCTTCTTGGTGAAGCGCTGCAGCAGATCGGGATACCAGCGTCGCGCCAGCTCTTTGACCGTGCTGACATCCAGGTTGCGGTAGTGAAAGAAGGCTTCCAGCTTGGGCATGGTGCGATACAGGAAGCGGCGATCCTGGCAGATCGAGTTGCCGCAAATCGGCGACTTCTTGGGATCAACGAAGCGGCTCAGGAATTCCAGCGTCTGGGCCTCGGCATCGGCCTCGCTGATCTTGCTGCGGCGCACGCGCTCGGTCAGGCCCGACTCGCCATGCTGACGTGTGTTCCACTCGTCCATGGCATTGAGCACGATGTCTTTCTGGTGAATCGCCAGCACCGGCCCTTCCGCGAGGATATTCAGGTGGGCATCAGTGACCACGGTCGCGATCTCGATGATGCGATCGGTATCCGGATTCAGCCCGGTCATCTCCAGATCGATCCAGATCAGATTACCGGCCTTGTTATTGTTCATGGACACTCCTCGCTCGCCTTCGGTGGCACAATGGGCGAGAGCATACCAGACGACCACACCGCCACCCATGGCAGCCGTCAGTCATTGAGAGATACAGGAAGGGCATGAGTCAGCGCCGCATCAGTCGTCAGCAAAGCTTTCGCATCGACCGCATCCAGGCCGAGCGCATCGCGCGTGCCGAGAAACGCGAAGCCAAGGCGGATGCCCAGCTCGCCGGCGGCGCACTCGGTGCTGAACAGACCGGCCGTGTCATTGCCCACTATGGCGTGCAACTGGCCATCGAGGCTCTCGAAGGCGAGCTGGCCGGTCAGCGCTTCCGCTGCCACCGCCGCAGCAACATCGAGGCCCTGGTCACTGGCGACCGTGTGATCTGGCAGCCGGCGGCGGAAGGCCAGACCGGCGTCATCACCGCGCTGCTGCCGCGTGAATCCGTGCTGGTGCGGCCCGATCCCTACAACAAGCTCAAGCCGGTGGCGGCGAACATCGACCGCATTCTGCTGGTGATTGCGCCCGAGCCGACCCCGTCGCCCGAGCTGATCGACCGCTACCTGATCGCCTGCGAGACTACAGGCATCCGTCCGGTCATCCTGCTTAATAAAGCCGACCTGATGACGCCGGCACAACATGAGGGTCTCGGCGCGCTGCTGGCCAGCTTTGCCGCACTCGGCTACGAAACCCGCACGCTGTCGGCCCATGGCGATACCGGCGACCTCGAAGCCATTGTTGCCGGCCGGACCGTGGTGTTCGTCGGCCAGTCCGGCGTCGGCAAGTCCTCGCTGATCAATGCCCTGCTGCCGGATGTCGCGCAAAAGGTGCACCAGCTCTCCGTCGGCTCCAAGCTCGGCCAGCACACCACCACCACCGCCTGCTGGTTCGACCTGCCCGGCGGCGGCGCGCTCATCGACTCGCCCGGCATCCGCGAGTTCGGCGTCTGGCATATGGATCGTGATCAGTTGCTCTCGGGCTTCATCGAATTCCAGCCCTTCCTCGGACAATGCCGCTTCCGCAACTGCTCGCACGCCCACGAGCCGGGCTGTGCGCTCTGCCTGGCCAGTGAGGAGGGTCATATCCAGCCCCGCCGACTGGCCAGCTTTCAGCGCCTGGCCACAAATCTGGAGAATCGCTGAAGGGCAATTCCACCGTGTTTTTTTGACGCTAGTGGACACCCAAGCTGCGGGGTATACTCCGGGACTTTCCGCCCCACACCGAGTCAAAAATGGATCGCGTCATCGAGTTTGTCGGCAACCACCCGTACCTGATCAGTGCCTTTGTCGCCCTGCTGATTGCCTTCATCATCACCGAGCTGCAGCGCGGCGGCCGCAGCATCAGCCCGCAGGAACTGAGCCAGCTGGTGAACCAGCAGCAGGCCCGCGTGATTGATCTGCGCAATACCCCGGAATATCGTGAAGGCCATATCACCGGCAGCGAAAACGTGCCTTACAGTCAGGTCACCGAAAAAGCAGCCGAGCTGGCCAAGGCCGGCAAACCGATCATTCTGGTCTGTGCGCTCGGACAGGTGGCGGGCGCCGCCGGCAAGCCGCTGAAGCAGGCAGGAGCTGATGTCTACCGTCTTTCGGGCGGCATCTCAGCCTGGCGTCAGCAGGGTCTGCCGCTGGTCCGCTGAACGCGGACCCAGGCCTGCCATGACCAGCGTCGTCATTTACACCACCGAATTCTGCCCCTACTGCGTGCGGGCCAAGCAATTGCTGCAGCGCAAGGGCATCGGCTATCAGGAAATCGATGTCAGCGATGACGCCGAACAACGCCGGACACTGGTGCAGCGCACCGGGCGGCGCACCGTACCGCAGATATTCATCAACGAGCAGTCGATTGGCGGCTGCGACGAGCTCTACGCGCTGGAACGCGCGGGCCGGCTCGATCCCCTGCTGTCAGCCTGACAGCATTACCACACGAGACCCATCATGTCCGACGCCGCACAGCCTCAGTTCACCCTGCAACGCATCTACCTCAAGGATGCTTCCTTTGAAGTCCCGGGCGCACCGCGCGTGTTCCTGCAGACCTGGAGCCCGGAAGTCAGCATCGACCTGAGCACCGCCACCCTGCGCCTCGAAGACGGCAATCACTTCGAAGTCACGCTGGCGCTGACGGTGACCGCCAAGAACGAAGACCAGAACGCCTTCCTGATCGAAGTGAAGCAAGCCGGCATTTTCCAGGCCCAGGGCTTCAGCGACGCCGAGCTCGGCCCGCTGCTCGGCGCCTACTGCCCGAACCTGCTCTTCCCGTATGCGCGCGAAGCCGTCTCCGACCTCGTCGGCAAGGGCAGCTTCCCGCAGCTGCTGCTGCAGCCGATCAATTTCGATGCCGTCTTTGCCGAAAGCCAGCGTGCGCTGGCCGAGCAGACCGCCAGCGCCTGATCGCAGCGCCGACGCGCACCCGCGCCGGACGCGCTGTCTGACGCCGCTTCACCGACCGCTCAACCGCCGTCGGTGAAGCCGTTCTGCCGCCAGGCTTCGTAGACCATCACGGCCACGCTGTTCGACAGATTGAGGCTGCGGCTCTCTGCCCGCATGGGCAAACGCAGACGCCGCTCGGGATCGAATCCGGCCAGGATATCAGCCGGCAGGCCACGTGTTTCAGGCCCGAAAACCAGGACATCATCTGGCTGGAAGCTCACCGCGAAAGCCGACTGGCTGCCCTTGGTCGTGCAGGCAAATATCCGCCGCCCGGCCAGTGACCGGCACAACGATGCCCAGTCCTCGTGTACGCGCAGGTCAGCCCACTCGTGATAGTCCAGACCCGCGCGCTTGAGCTTGCTGTCATCGAGATCAAAGCCCAGCGGCCTGACCAGATGCAGGCGTGCCCCGGTATTGGCGCAGAGACGGATGATGTTTCCGGTATTGCCGGGAATTTCCGGCTGGTAGAGCACGACATCCAGCATGGCAGCAATCTGTCTCCTGACAGTGACATAAGCCGTCATCTGACGCTGCCGGCACTTGCCAGCGGCCACAGAAAACGCACAATTTTAAACCAGCCGCGGTCAACCGCGTGGTGGTATTCCCGTTTTTGTCTGCAGAAACGGCCATCATGGCTCAGCCATGACAATGAGAGATTTGGTGCATATGCGACTTGTAGCCGAAACGGCTCTCGCCTATGGTGGTGCCATTCCGAAACAGGTAGCACCACCCATGTCCGCAAGCCGCCCCGCCCCCAACTCGCTGGATGCATTCCTGCGCGACGTCAGCCGGCGAGCCCGTCTGACGGCAGAGCTGGCGACCCGGGATCGTGAGGCGGCACAGGATATCGTGCAGGAAGCCATGCTGACGCTGGTGGCGAAGTACCGTGATCACGACCCGTCAAGCTGGGGACCGCTGTTCCACCGCATCCTGCACAGCCGCCTGATGGACCACTTCCGCCGCGAGACCAGGCGCAAGAAATGGTTCACCTGGCTGGACCCGCTCGACGAAGCCGGGGAAGAGGATCCCTGGCAGCAGATTCCGGATCGTGTCGATATGAATCCGGTGACACTGCTGCAGCGCGCCGACAACATGGATGCCGTGCTGGCAGCCGTCGGCGACCTGCCTTTCCGCCAGCAGCAGGCCTTCCTGCTGCGAGCCTGGGAGGGTCTGGACACAGCGCAGACTGCCGAAGTCATGGGTTGTGCCGAAGGCAGCGTCAAGACACATTATTTTCGCGCCCTGAACAGCATCAGAAGCAAGCTGGGCGCCATTGGTACCACTGCGGAGGACATGTCATGAAACAGGAACTGACCCTGGAAGACGCCCGTCTGGCAGCACGCATTGCCGGCACGCTGCAGCGCGCATCCGAGCAGTCGGATGCGGCCTGGGACAGTCGTCTTGATCAGGTGCTCGCGCAGGCTGCCATGGCACCGCGCCGCTCGCACAAGTGGCAGTGGTCCGGTGGCCTCGCGCTCGCCGCCAGCGTGGCCTTCATGGTCGCGCTGCCGCCTACCGGCTGGCTGACCAACTCCGCCGAAACGACCGTCAGTGCCAAGACCGATAAAAAGGTCGACGGTCAGATGCTGGAAGAGATCGACTGGCTGATGGCCATGGAGGAAGCTTCCCGTGACCGGCGCTGAGTCCCGTCCCGTCACCGCCGCTTCGCGCTGCGGTCGCCTGCTCGGCAGCCTCCTGCTGGCCGGCGTCATGCTGCCCATGGCCAGCCTGGCAAACAGCACGGAATGGCAGGATCTGGATCGCGACCAGCAGGCCACGCTGAATGACTTCCGTGACCGCTGGCGCGAATTGCCGCCGGAACGCCGTCAGCTGCTCATTGACCGCGCCGACCGCTGGCGCAATCTGCCTGATGAGCAGCGCGAAGCCATCCAGGAGCGCTGGCGGGAAATCAAACCGCTGCCGCCGGAAGCCCGTGATGCCCTGCGACAGCGCTGGGAAGGCATGTCTCCCGACGAGCGGCGCGCAGCCGCCCGCGAGCTGCGCCGCCAGGGTGGCGGCCCGGAGTCACGTGTGCAACAGTTGCGTCAGCGCGACTAACCGCCAGCTACGGCCTCAGGGCCTGACTCCAGGAGAAGCCCACCATGCGTTACACCCTTATCGCCCTCATGATGGTCACCAGCGGCACCACACTGGCTGCCGGCGGCTTTGATCTCAATGCCCTCAAGGACATGGCGAAGCAGCAGGCCAACCAGCAGGTCGAATCCCGCCTCAACCTGCCCCAGGCCGCACCCGCCAATGCCAGGGCCACGATCATCAGTCCGAAAGCAGGCGATACCGTCACCTCGCCGGTCACCGTGGTGTTCGGCCTCAGCAACATGGGCGTGGCACCCGCCGGCACCAACCAGAACGGCACCGGTCACTTTCACCTGCTGATCGATGAGCCGACTGTCGATCTCACCCAGCCGATCGCCGGCAGCGCCCAGATCATTCACTACGGTGGCGGCCAGATCGAAGCCCAGGTTGACCTCAAGCCAGGCAAGCACACGCTGCAACTGCTCATGGGCGACTGGAAGCACCAGCCGCATCAGCCCCCGGTGCTCTCCGACAAAGTCGTGATCACCGTCAAGGCCAAGTAAGCACAGCGACGACGAGGCTCACTCCTCGTCGTCATCCGCCCCTTCGATCACCAGCCCCAGCTCCTTGATCTTGCGGGTCAGGGTATTGCGACCCCACCCCAGGATCTGCGCCGCGTCGCGACGACGTCCGCCGGTATGCTGCAGGGCTTCCAGAATCAGAATACGCTCAAACGCCGGCCCGGCCATGTCCAGCAACGGCACACCGGATGTCGTCTGCAAGGCACGCCGCGCCCAGGCCGCCAGCGCCTGCTCCCAGTTCGGCATCGCCACCTGCGGCTCCTGCTCCCCTCCCGGCTGCAGTTCCGGCGGCAGGTCGGAGATCAGCACTTCACGACCAGATGCCATGACAGTCAGCCAGCGGCAGGTATTTTCGAGCTGACGCACGTTCCCAGGCCATGGCAGCTGCTGCAGGTAGGCCGACGCCTCGGAAGTCAGTGACTTGGGCTCGACCTGCAGCTCGCGCGCGGCGCGCGCCATGAAGAAGGCCGCCAGACGCGGCACATCCTCGTTGCGGTCCCGCAGACGCGGGATATGCACGCGAATGACATTGAGGCGATGGAACAGGTCTTCGCGGAACTTGCCGTCTGCCACCAGTTTTTCCAGATTCTGGTGTGTGGCGGCAATGATGCGGACATCGACGCGTACCGGCACATGGCCACCCACGCGATAGAACTCGCCATCCGCCAGGACGCGCAGCAAACGCGTCTGGGTATCGATGGGCATGTCGCCGATTTCATCCAGGAAAAGGGTGCCGCCATTGGCCTGCTCGAAGCGGCCGGCACGCTGCGTCGCGGCGCCCGTGAACGCCCCCTTTTCGTGACCAAACAGCTCCGACTCCATCAGATCCTTGGGGATCGCCGCCATGTTGAGCGCAATGAAGGGTTTGCGGGCACGCGGCGAGTGCTGGTGCAGGGCTCCGGCGACCAGCTCCTTGCCGGTTCCGGACTCGCCATTGATGAGCACAGTGATGTTGGAATTGCTGAGACGGCCGATCGCGCGGAAAACCTCCTGCATCGCCGGCGACTCGCCGATGATACCGGTGCTGCGCGCGGTCTCGGTCAGCTCAGGCACCACCGTGGTCTGCTGTTCCTGATGATGCGCAACCGCACGCTTGACCAGCGCCACGGCCTCATCGACATCGAACGGTTTGGGCAGGTATTCGAAAGCGCCGCCCTGGTAGGACGCCACCGCCGAGCTAAGGTCAGAGTGCGCCGTCATGATGATCACCGGCACATCCGGAAAACGGTCACGTACCTTGCTCAGGAAGCTGAGACCATCCATGCCCGGCATGCGGATATCGGTGACGATGGTCGCCGGCTTCTCCTCATCGAGCTGATCCAGCGCGCTGCCGGCATCCTCGAAACAGGTCGGCTGCAGCCCGGCCTGATTGAGTGCGCGCTCCAGCACCCAGCGAATGGCGCGATCGTCGTCAATGACCCATACCTGCTTGCTTGTCATGTTGTCTTATCCAAAGGCAGAAAGATGCTGAAGGTCGTTTCACCGGGGCGTGACTCGCATTCGATCAGGCCCTGGTATTGATGAATGATGTCCTGTGCAATCGACAGGCCAAGACCCGTGCCGCCGGCACGCCCGCTGACCATCGGATAGAAAATCGACTCGCGCAGCTCGGCCGGAATACCCGGACCGTTGTCGCGGATATCCAGGCGCAGCACGATGCGGTGGCGGCGGGCGCCGATGGTGTACTGGCGCACCGGCCGCGTCCTGAAGGTCAGCACCGGCTCATGCTCGCTGGGATTTTCCAGCAGTGCCTGCAAGGCATTGCCACCGATATTGAGAATCGCCTGGATCAGCTGATCGGGATCGGCGGTGATGTCCGGCAGCGAAGGGTCGTAATCACGCACGATATTGATGCGGCCATCGGCCTCGGCCTGCAGCAGACTGACCACGCGCTCGACACATTCGTGAACATTGACCTGACGGATCGACGGCAGGCGACGCGGGCCGAGCATGCGGTCAGCCAGCGAGCGCAGACGGTCAGCCTCTTCGATGATGATGCGCGTGTACTCGGTCAACTCGGGATTGGGCAGCTCGCGCTCCAGCAGCTGGGCGGCACCGCGGATGCCGCCCAGCGGATTCTTGATCTCGTGGGCGACGCCACGCACGAGTTTGCGCGTGGCCTGGTGGCTGGCGATCATGGCCTCTTCACGGGCAATGCGCAGGAGACGGTCACGCGGCTGGATCTCGATCAGCATCTGCGTGGACTCGCCCGGGGCGTGCATCAGCGACACGGAATAATCCACGATGATCTCGCGCAGCCCGACGCGCAGGTGGGCTTCGCGCTTGGTGAACGGATGACCGCTGTGCAGGGTCTCCTGCAGCGCCGCCACGGTATTCTCGCTGACCTCGACCAGGACCTCACTCAGCGGCGCCCCGATGGCGCGGGTATGGCTCACCGCCAGCAGACTTTCCGCGGCCGGATTGAGGTAACGCAGGCGCAAGCCGGTATCGCACAGCAGAACGGCGGTGCTCAGGCTGTCCAGCAGGCGTTTGGCGATCCTCGGGTCGGACATGGTGCTCTCTTGACTCGTGTTGGCAGTGCATCGGTGCAGGGAACAAGCAATAAATGCACCAACTCTGTGCAGCACCCATGAACGCTGGGACGGCGCGGTTTTGGCCCCTATTTTCGCCCCATAATGCACTCTTTTGGTGCGCACCACCAGCGCCGCTCATGACCCGGCAGACCATCCGGAATTTCCGGCTTTTGCGCTACAATGCGCGCACTTTGACCACACCTGCGGTACCCGCCATGTCACTTGCCAACCCCAAAGTCGGCTTCGTCAGCCTCGGCTGCCCGAAAGCACTCGTTGATTCCGAGCGCATCCTTACCCAGTTGCGTACCGAGGGCTATGAAATTTCCGGGAGCTACGAAGGTGCCGACCTGGTCGTGGTCAACACCTGCGGCTTCATCGATGCCGCCGTGCAGGAATCGCTGGATGCCATCGGCGAAGCGCTGGCCGAGAACGGCAAGGTCATCGTCACCGGCTGCCTGGGCAAGAAGGAAGACGTGATCCGTGACGTGCACCCGAGCGTGCTCAGCGTCACCGGCCCGCACGCCTACGAGGAAGTCATGGGCGCGGTGCATCTGCACCTGCCGCCCAAGGCCGACCACAATCCGTTCATCAATCTGGTGCCGGCCCAGGGCATCAAGCTCACGCCCAAGCACTACGCTTACCTGAAAATCTCCGAAGGCTGCAACCACCGCTGCACCTTCTGCATCATCCCGTCGCTGCGTGGCGACCTGGTGTCGCGCCCGATCGGCTCTGTGCTGTCCGAGGCCGAGAACCTGGTCAAGGCCGGCGTGCAGGAGATCCTGGTGGTCTCGCAGGACACCAGCGCCTACGGCGTCGACCTCAAGTACAAGCTCGACTTCTGGGGCGGCCAGCCAGTCAAAACCCGCATGCTCGAGCTCTGTGAAGCGCTCGGCACGATGGGCGTGTGGGTGCGCCTGCACTACGTCTACCCCTACCCGCACGTCGACAACGTCATCCCGCTGATGGCGGCGGGCAAGATCCTGCCCTACCTGGACATCCCCTTCCAGCACGGCAGCCCGAGCGTGCTCAAGCGCATGAAGCGCCCGGCGCACGCCGAGAACACGCTGGAGCGCATCCGGACCTGGCGTGAAATCTGCCCGGACCTGATCATCCGCTCGACCTTCATTGTCGGCTTCCCGGGAGAAACCGAAGAGGAGTTCCAGGAGCTGCTGGACTGGCTGAAAATCGCCCAGCTCGATCGCGTCGGCTGCTTCCCCTATTCGCCGGTCGAAGGCGCGGTGGCCAATGACGTCGCCGAACCGGTGCCGGAAGCGGTCAAGCTGGAGCGCCACGAACGCTTCATGAAGCTCGCCGCCGAAATCTCCGCCGAGCGCCTGCAGCGTCGTGTCGGTCGTGTCGAAGAAGTGCTGATCGACGAGATCGACGAGGAAGAGGGCGTCGCGATTGCACGCTCCTACGCGGATGCGCCGGAGATCGACGGCAACGTGTTCATCGAAGGCGAGGGCGCAGCGCAGCTGAAGCCGGGTCAGAAGGTGAAGGTGCGCATTACGGAAGCGGACGAGTACGATCTGTTTGCGGAGCTGGTGACGGGCTGAGTCGTCGTCGTCGCCGCCTTAACCGCAGCCACAGGATGCGGCCTCTCCGTCACCGGCAGGCGCCGATGATGTCGGATGGCCATCCCGCTTCCACCAGTCCAGACCACCCATGAGCTCTTTGACCCGGAACCCCAGCCGGGTCATGGCCAGCGCGGCCTTGGTGGAGGCATTGCAGCCGATGCCATCGCAATAGGTCACCACCAGTGCCGTCCGGTCGAGATGGGCCGTGGTCCCGGCCTGCATCTCGCGGTGGGGAATATTGAGGGCGCCGGGAATATGCTCCCGGGCATACGCTTCAGGCGCACGGGCATCAATCACAATCACCGCGGCGCCAGACGCCAGCGCCACCTTCAGGTCCCACGAGTCGGTCTCGAAGGCCAGCTTGTTTTCATAGTGCTGCAATTGCTCATTCATGGCGAACACCAGTTACGTCAGCTTGCCTATCCCTATCACCATAGCAGCTCACCTGGTCACATAGAAATGGCGTCAGATCCAGTATTTGGAGGCGGCAACCGGCTCAGGCTGCTGCCTCCAGCTCACTCAGCATACGCTGGAACTCTGTCACCATGAGCTGCTCCATGGTACGGAAGCCCGGGCCCTGTCCATACAGTTGGCGGATAGCGTAGAGCGCACCTTGACCAAAGGCGTGGCGCGAGATCGACTCATGTACCAAACGTATGGTCTGGTAGGGAAAACCGAAGATGACCTCGTGCTTGCCGACGATGCCTCCGACGCGGATCGAGTTGACCTGGTCGGCGCTGTCCAGATCCAGTGTTTCGGCGAGGCGCATCGCCGTTCCGGACACTTCCCGCTTGTCGCGGAAGTGCTGCTCTATCACCTCGACATCGGCGTGGGGCGCGATACGGCGCAGGGCCTTAGCGGCGAGCATGAGGAAGTTGATACCGACCGTGATATTGGGTGAGTGCAACACGCGGGTCTGCTCCCCCAAACGGCGAAGCAGGGTCAGCTCCGCCTCATCGTAGCGGGAAACAGCACTTACGATACCCACACCAGCGAGCACAGCGGCCTTGCCATAATAATTCACCGTCTGCGCGTCGGAGAAATCAATCACGAAGTCCACAGGAAAGGATTGCAACAACTGCTCAGCAGACCAGGTGTCAGTGGCCACAAAACGCCCCTGCGGAGGGACATCCAGTGCGAGCGCTTCACTAACGCTGATATTGGCCGAGATGCTGTCGCAGCTTCTTCGAGCTACCCAGACCAGCTCGATCTGGTCATCTCGGATCATTTCTTCTGCTACCGCCTTGCCAGCTCGGCCAAAACCGAACAAACCAACACGGATCGTGGGTCCAGACATGCTCAGGCCCTCCAATCTCGGGCCTAGTCTTTTAGCAGACATTGCAAGCAACGACAACCCGAAGAAAATGCAGTGCCATGATTTTAAATGATTTTATACCATCCAATCCGTGTTGCTGCAGACCTGCCGTCAGCCTGCAAACTCACGTCCCCATGACCTCACCCAGCACAAATCCTCACCTGAAACGGATCTCGCCCCCACCCTGCTCGGCAATCACCCGACTCAGCAATGCCTGTAGCGTTTCGCCCGTGGTGTTGCAGAACCAGACATCGCCCTGGCGCCCGCAGTGATAGCCGCCGGACTTCGCCGCCACCCAGATCTCGCGGGTCGCCAGCTGACGGTTGATGATGATCTTGCTGCCATCCGGCGCTTCCAGCGTCAGGATGCCAGCGCTCATGTCGAAATCGAGGTCGCTGTCAGCATCCTCGACCTGCGCCTCAATGCTTTCCAGGGTGGCTTCGGCCAGTACATCGAATTCGCTTTCTGTCATCATGGCAGCCACATTGCCTCGCTTGGGGAAAAACCGGGCTTGCATGATAATACGCATCCACCCGACCGGCGCGAGAGCCCATGATGATTCGACTGCTGCCCATCCTGCTGATCGGCCTGCTCGCCGCCTGCGGCCAGAAAGGCGCGCTCTATCTGCCTCCTGATGCGCCGGTCAACGTTCCCGCTGCGGGCAGCGGCGGCTAAACCGTTCTCCTGGATACCTCATGTCGACCCTGAACACCCGTGCCGGAACCCTGCACTTTGAAGACCTGCCGCTGAACGGCCTCGCCGGGCGCTTCGGTACACCGCTCTATGTGTATTCACGTGCAGCCCTGGAAGCGAACTACCTGGCCTTTGACCAGGCTTTCGCGGAGATCCCGCATCAGGTCTGTTTCGCGGTCAAGGCCAACTCCAACATCGCCGTGCTCAATGTCCTCGCCCGCCTCGGTGCCGGCTTCGACATTGTTTCCGGTGGTGAGCTGGAGCGCGTGCTGGCCGCTGGTGGCGATCCCGCCAAAGTGGTGTTCTCCGGCCTCGGCAAGACCGAAGCGGAGATGGAGCGCGCGCTGGCGCTGGGCATCGCCTGTTTCAACGTCGAGTCGGAAGCCGAGCTGGATCGCCTCAATGCCGTCGCTGCCCGCCTCGGGGTCAAGGCACCGATCAGCCTGCGCGTGAACCCGGATGTCGATGCCCAGACGCATCCGTACATCTCGACCGGCCTCAAGGAAAACAAGTTCGGCGTCGCCATCGAACGCGCCCCCCAGGTGTACCGTCACGCCCTCGCACTCGGCAACCTGCTGCCGGTCGGGATCGATTGCCACATCGGCTCCCAGCTGACCACCACGGATCCGTTTTCGGATGCGCTCGATCGCGTACTGGCCATGGTTGATCAGCTGGCCGCAGACGGCATCACGCTGGACCATCTCGACATCGGTGGCGGCCTCGGCGTGCGCTACCGCGACGAGACGCCACCGACACCGGCCGAATACGCCGCCGTCCTGCTGCCGCGCCTGAAGGCCCGCGGCATGAAGGTCTACATGGAGCCGGGTCGCGCCATCTCGGCCACTGCCGGCGTGCTGCTGACGCGCGTCGAATTCCTCAAGCCGACCGAGCACAAGGATTTCGCGATCGTCGACGCCGCCATGAACGACCTCATCCGCCCGTCACTCTACGGCGCCTGGATGGATATCGTGCCGGTCACTCCGCATGACGCGGAGACGCCCGAGCGTTGCTACGACATCGTCGGTGCTGTCTGCGAGACGGGAGACTTCCTGGGCAAGCAGCGCGACCTGCGTCTGCAGGCCGGCGATCTGCTGGCCATCACCGGGGCCGGTGCCTATGGCTTCGTGATGAGTTCAAACTACAACACCCGCGGTCGCGCGGCCGAAGTCATCGTCGATGGCGATCAGGCCTGGCAGGTCCGCCGCCGCGAAACCGTGGCCGATCTGCTGGCGCTTGAATCGCTGCTGCTGTGAACCCAGAATAGCGACCAGAACCGGGCCATCGCCGTCCACGAACGGCAGCGGCCCTCATACGCTTTTCAGGAGTCGGTCATGCGTCTGGAATTCACCAAGATGCACGGTCTCGGCAACGATTTTCTGGTGCTGGATCTGGTGTCGCAGCGGGCCAAGCTCGACGCCGCCACGATTCGGCGTCTGGCTGACCGCAATTTCGGTGTCGGCTTCGACCAGCTGCTCATTGTCGAACCCCCGCAGCAGCCCGATGTCGATTTCCGCTATCGCATTTTCAATGCCGATGGCTCGGAAGTTTCTCAGTGCGGCAATGGTGCGCGCTGCTTCGCCCGCTTCGTGCGTGACCGCCGCCTGACCCGCAAGGATCAGCTGCGCGTTGAAACTGCCAGCGGCATCATCGAGCTCAAGGTCACCGGCAATGGCTGGGTCACCGTCGACATGGGGCGCCCGCGCCTGGTGCCGGCCGAAATACCCTTCGATGCCCCCAGTGAAGCCCTGACCTACGACCTCGACGTCAACGGCCAGCGTGTCGAGATCGCCGCCGTGAGCATGGGCAATCCGCATGCCGTACTGCACGTGGACTCGGTCGATACGGCTCCGGTGGCCACCCTGGGACCGGCCATCGAGTCGCACCCGCGCTTCCCGGCGCGCGTCAATGTCGGCTTCATGCAGGTGATCAACCGCCAGGAAATCCGCCTGCGCGTGTATGAGCGCGGCACCGGCGAGACCCTGGCCTGCGGCACCGGCGCCTGCGCCGCGGCGGTCGCGGCTATCCGCTGGGGGCTGACCGACCGCGCCATCACGGTACACCTGCCCGGTGGCCCGCTGCAGATCGAATGGCCCGACGATCAGGCGTCGGTTCGCATGACCGGCCCCACGGCACGGGTCTATGATGGCGTGCTACGCCTCAATGACGTCGCAAGCGACTGAGACGGCTGCAGCCAGAACCGGAGACTGTCATGAAGGATGCGCCCCGCCCTGTCGACACCAGCGTGCCGGCACCGCTGACCACGGAGCGTGTCGCCGCTTGGCTGCGCCAGCACCCGGATTTTTTCGAGCACCATCCCGAGCTGCTGTCACACCTTCACCTCAGCCACGAGACCGGCGCGGTCTCGCTGATCGAGCGTCAGGTGCTGCAGCTGCGCCGCCGCAATGATGAGCTGGAAGAGCGTCTCAACGAGCTGATGGCCACTGCCAGCGACAATGACCGCCTCTTCGCGCAGTTGCGCAACGTCATCCTGCGCGTGCTGGAAAGCGCCAGCGCAGCTCAGCTTGGCACCCGCTTGTTCAATGAACTGCGCGAACCGTTCCAGTGCCAGCAGCTGGCCATGATTCTGTTCGGCGAACAGGCCGAATCGCCGTGGCGGGCCATGGCGCAGAGCGATTTCGAGCAGCGCCTGCCGGGACTGCTGCGCAATCATCGCGCACTCGCCGGCAAATGGCGGCGTGATGAGCTGCGCTTCCTGTTCGGAGAAGAGGGCCTGGTACTCAGCTCGGCGGCGGTGATTCCGCTGCTCGACGGCGAGCGGGCCATCGGCGTGCTGGCGCTAGGCAGCACCGAGGCCAGCCATTTCCGCAGCAGTCAGGACACCCTCTTCATCAGCCATCTGGGCGATGTCATCGCGCGGCTGCTGGGCAGTCTTGAGCGCCAGGGCGGCGGCACACCACCGACCGACAGCGCCAACGGCTGATGACCATGGTCGACCGTACCCGGCTCGACGACTTTCTGCGCTATCTGGCCAGCCAGCGGCTGGCCTCGCCCCACACGCTCAAGGCCTATGGCAGTGACATCCATCGTCTCGCCGATTTTCTCGACAGCGAAGGGGTGACGAGCTGGGCCGGCTTCCAGCGCCAACATCTGGAGGCCTGGATCGGCGTCTCGCGCGAGGGCGGTCTGGCGGTGCGCAGCGTGCAGCGGCAGCTGTCTTCGGTGCGCCGCTTCTACGACTGGCTGAGCCGCAGCGGCGAAGCCGGCAGCCATCCCGCCCATGGCTATCAGCTCAAACGCGTGCGGCAAGACCTCCCGCAGGTGCTGGATGTCGACCTGATCCAGCGACTGCTCGACGCGCCGGCCCCGGAAGAAGCCCAGGCCGCCGCCCTGTGGACACGCGACCGCGCGGTGCTGGAGCTGTTCTATTCCTCCGGCCTGCGACTGGCCGAGCTGGGCCAGGTGCGGCTGACCGATATCGATCTCGCCGGCGGCCTGATCACCGTTGTCGGGAAAGGT
The DNA here is from genome assembly GCA_964511255.1 of uncultured Paraperlucidibaca sp. GTDB lineage: Bacteria > Pseudomonadota > Gammaproteobacteria > Pseudomonadales > Moraxellaceae > Perlucidibaca. The sequence goes on along the minus strand of CAZEEQ010000010.1, from coordinate 48,087 downwards.
TGCAAAACCCGCGTACTGCCGGTCGGCCGCATGGCCCGCGAAGCCATCATGACCTGGTTGCGCATCCGTCCCGGCTTCGTGCGCAGCGACAGCGAGAACTGGTTGTTCCTCAGCCAGCAGGGGCGCCGGCTCAGCGAACGCAGCATTCAGGCCCGTCTGGTGCATCAGGCCGAGCGCATCGGTCTCGACCGGCGCTTGTACCCACATTTGCTGCGCCACTCGTTCGCTTCGCATCTGCTGGAATCCAGCCATGATCTGCGCGCGGTTCAGGAACTGCTCGGGCACAGCGACATCCGCGCGACCCAGATCTACACCCACCTCAATTTCCAGCATCTGGCCACGGTTTACGACCAGGCGCATCCACGCGCGCGCAAGCGCAAAGGCGATCCGGCATGAATGATGTGCGTCTGCTGACTTTTGATCTCGACAACACACTATGGGATGTCGAGCGCATCATTGTGCGCGCCGAGGCCGATATGGTGGCGTGGCTCGATGCGCACTACCCGGACTGGCAGCGTGTCGGCCGCGATGGCCTGCGCGCGCTGCGCGGCGACGTCGCCAGACAGCAGCCGGAAATCTGCCACGACCTCACCGCCGTGCGCCTGGAGGTGCTGCGGCGGGCACTGCTTCAGGCTGGCTATGACGAGGCCGGCGCACGAGCCGGGGCGGCGGGCGCCTTCGAGGTGTTCTTTGCGGGCCGTCATCGCGTAACCCTGTTCGAGGGTGTGGCCGATGTGCTGTCCGGCCTCAGCCAGGTGCATCCGCTCTATGCACTCAGCAACGGCAACGCCGATATCGGCCGCGCCGGCCTCGCCGGCTACTTCAGCGCCCAGCTCTCTGCGGCCAGCGTCGGCTTTGCCAAGCCGCATCCGCGCATGTTCGAAGAGGCGCTGTCCCTGGCCGGCGTCAGCGCCGCGCAGGCGCTGCATATCGGTGATCATCCCGAACAGGACGTCGCAGCAGCCCAGGCAGTGGGCATGAAAGCCGTCTGGGTGAATTACTCCGGTCTGGCATGGCCACTGACGCAACCGCCTGATGGCGAGATACGGCATTTCAGCGAGCTGCCGGCCATGATCGCGAGGCTGGTCAGCACGCCTCAGGTATGACGCTCGCGCTCCGTCAGGGGCGCCAGATGCAGGGTGATGTCGCAATGCGGCAGTACGGCGCGCATGGCATCCTCGATACGGTCACAGAGATTATGCGCTTCGGCCACCGACAATGTGCCCGGCACCAGCAGATTACCGTCGACGAAGCGGCGCCGACCCGATTTGCGGGTTCGCAGCGGTGACACCTCGACGCCATCCAGCAGTGGCGCGATGGCGCGGTGCAATGCGTCCAGCTCACCTTCCGGCAGGGCTTCGTCCATGAGTCCGGCGAGCGATGGCGCGAGCAGGCGCAAACCGGTCAGCACCAGGAGCACCGCGACCGCCAGAGCAATCAGCGGATCCAGCCAGCTCAGGGCCGGCCAGCGCCAGACCAGAACCAGTCCGACCACGATGCCGACCGATGTCCAGACATCGGACATGAGGTGCTCGCCATCCGCTCGCAGCGCCAGACTGTCTTCCTCGCGCGCAACACGGAACAGTTGCCAGGCCATGGCACCGTTGGCCAGAGAGGCCAGCAGGGCAATGCCGAGACCGGCGCCAAATGCCTGCGGCAATACCGGATGCTGCAGACGATCCCAGGCGGCCAGCACAATCGCCCCGGCGGCGATCAGGATCAGCAGGCCTTCGGCCACGGCGGAGAAATACTCGGCCTTGTCATGCCCGAAGGGATGATCCGCATCGGCCGGACGCGCCGCGATGGTCAGCACGATGAAGGCGAACAAGGCCGCGCCCAGATTGACCAGCGACTCCATGGCATCCGACAGGAGACCCACCGAGTCAGTGACTGACCAGGCCCAGAACTTGAGCGCCATGGTCACCACGGCGGTCAACGCTGACAGCAGGGCCATGCGTTGCAGACGGCTGTGACCCGCCAGCGAAAAGAAGGCCATCAGAGCGCGGAATCGGCATCCGGGTCCGGAGGCACTTCCTTGATGCGCCCGCCAGCCGCCAGGAAACGTTCCATTTCCTCTTCGAGCTGGCGGCGCAGATTTTCCTTGGCCGACGGACTCAGGCTCTCGGCCTCCAGCACTTCGTTGCGCGCCTTGGCGGCCACTGCCGGATCGACCTCAGCTTCAGGCTCTGCGCCTGCCGCTTCCGGCTCATCATCGGCCGTGTCATCGTTCTCTTCGTAATCGTAGTCATTCTCAGCCATGAAGCATCTCCGCCTTGACCTGCTGCATCACCGGATGCAGGTACTGTATCTCATGGGAATTGTCGGCACCCGAGGGCAGCTTGAACAGCCTTGTTTATTGCCGTTCAGCTATGTTAGCCAACTCCCGGACAGAAAAAAGGGGCTCCGAAGAGCCCCTTTTGCTCAACATCGAGCATTACACGTTGTAGGCACGCTCGCCATGCTCGGCCAGATCGAGGCCTTCGCGCTCAGCATCTTCCGAGACACGGATGCCGATGATCAGATCCAGACCCTTGAGCAGGATGAAGGTGACCAGGGCAGACCAGACCACGGCCACACCCACGCCCCAGAGCTGGCTGGTGACCTGAGCGGCCATGTCGTAAGCCACGGTGCCGGCCGGGTCGGTCGAGTAGTCGACCACGCCTGCGCCGCCAAGGGCCGGGCTGACGAAGATACCGGTCAGGATGGCACCCACGATGCCGCCCACACCATGCACGCCGAAGGCGTCGAGGGCATCATCGTAGCCGAGCTTGGACTTCAGCCAGGTCACTGCGAAGAAGCAGATGACACCCGCTGCGAGACCGATGACCAGGGCACCGCCGAGGCCGACGAAGCCGCAGGCCGGGGTGATGCCGACGAGACCGGCGATGGCACCCGAAACGGCACCCAGCAGCGAGGCCTTGCCCTTGACAGCCCACTCGACCACAACCCATGCCAGCGTCGCAACGGCGGTGGCAAAGAGCGTGTTGGCGAAAGCGAGGACCGCGTAGTCATTGGCTTCGAGGTTGGAACCGGCGTTGAAACCGAACCAGCCCACCCACAGCATGGCGGCACCAATCAGGGTCATGGTCAGGCTGTGCGGTGCCATGGCGACCTTGCCGTAGCCGGCGCGCTTGCCGATCACGATGGCTGCCACCAGGCCGGCGATACCAGCGTTGATGTGGACCACGGTGCCGCCGGCGAAGTCGATGGCGCCCTTGCCGAACAGGAAGCCTGTCGGGGCGTCATAAGCGGACGGACCACCCCAGTACCAGACCATGTGAGCCATCGGCAGGTAGGCGAAGGTGAACCACAGCGCCGAGAAGATCAGCACCACACTGAACTTCATGCGTTCCGCGAAACCACCGACGATGAGCGCACAGGTGATGGCGGCAAAGGTGAGCTGGAACATGGCAAACATCAGTTCCGGAATCACCACGCCCTTGCTGAAGGTTTCAACATAGGCACCGACACCGACACCACTGAGGAACACTTTCGAGAAGCCGCCAAAGAACGGATCGAGGGCCGAGTTGGGGTTGCTGGTGAAGGCCACGGAATAGCCATACAGCACCCAGAGCACGGCGATCAGCGAGAAGATGCTGAACACCTGCATGAGTGTCGACAGCATGTTCTTGCTGCGGACCATGCCGCCGTAGAACAGCGCCAGACCCGGAATGGACATGAAGACAACGAGGACGGTAGCCACCAGCATCCAGGTGGTATCACCCTTGTCAGGCACCGGCGCCGGAGCAGCTTCGGCAGCCGGGGCTTCAGCAGCAACGGCAACTTCGGCAACGACAGCAGCCGGGGCTTCAACGGCAACGGTTTCAGCAACAGGGGCTGCAGGGGCCGCAACGGCCTCTTCCGCGTGCAGCGGCGCGATTCCCATCAGGGAAGTGCTCAAGGTGAGCGCAAGCAAAAGTTTTTTCACGGTCATACTCCCATTCAGCGCATTGAGATGACTTTAGATGGCATCCACGCCGGACTCGCCGGTGCGGATACGGATGGCCTGCTCCAGCGCCGTGACAAAGATCTTGCCGTCACCGATCTTGCCGGTGTTGGCAGCCTTGCTGATGGCCTCGATCACCTGCTCCAGCTGCTCATCGCTGGTGGCAATATCGATCTTGACCTTGGGCAGGAAGTCGACAACGTACTCCGCGCCACGATACAGCTCGGTGTGACCCTTCTGACGACCGAAACCCTTCACTTCGGTCACGGTGATGCCCTGCACCCCGATTTCCGACAGCGCCTCGCGTACATCATCGAGCTTGAACGGCTTGATGACGGCAGTAACCAGTTTCATGTTGGCGTACTCCATTCGGTGGGATGGACCGCTCCGAAGGGCGGTCCGTAGGGGATAGTGATTAGAAGGCCTTGGAAACCGTCAGGACGGCAGAGCCCTGAGCCAGGTTGCCATTGCCGTCATCAGCATCCTTGACGTCGGTGTCGACATACGACAACTCGAAGGCGAAACCTTCAACGGTTTTGGTCACACCCACCTTGTAATCAATGTACTTGTCTTCGGTCGGTGCAAAGCCGGTGGCCTTGGCGTAGGAAGCGGCGTCGTCGAACGAGTTCAGACCGATGCTGGCGACCACGCCGAAGCCTTCATAGACTTCCTTGGCATAAGAGGCGTAGACATAGGAGAACTTGCCGGACTCGGCAAAGTAGTCATCGGAGTAGTTGGCACCCACCTTGGCACCATAAGCACTGGCCGAAGCATAGACTTCGTTGTAGCTCAGCTTGCCGACGGCGCCATCGTTGCCCGGGTAGTTGTAGCGCATGACACCGACGTCATAGCTGATGTCACCTTCGCTGCCGGCATAGCCGAGCAGGGTATCCAGCTCGAGGCCACCGCTGGCGTTGGCAATGCTGGAGGCCCAGGCACTGACATAGACACCGCTGTCATGCGTCAGGGTCATAGCACCCTGCACGGCGGCATTGGTATTGGACTGCGAAATACCGCGGAACTTGTAGTCCGTGGTGAAAGCAACAGAGCCGGACGACTTGACTTCAGCATGTGCCGCAGCACCGACGGCCAACAGGGAAGCAACGGCAACAGCGTAAGACAGTTTGGACAGCTTCATGGTCACAACTCCAATCTTATTAGGGGTAAGTGTCGCGAACAACATCGCGAACTACGCCGAGACATTTGCAGAAGCCGTGCCAACTTTATGAACAACGATTAATACAGCCCCTCCAACTGTCGGATTCCAGGGTGACAACACCGTTTTCCGGCCCCGGAACACGGAGCTTTCCGGCATGACACAGACGTGACAGCCACATCCTGCCCGGTTTCGGACCCCGAAAACCTTTCGGCAGCGGCATCATGACCTGCTTATGCTTCATGTTGGTGCGCAAAGTGACCACCGGTCATTTCAGACGAGCAAACGGCCAGTTTGCGCACCAAATTGGTGCAATTTCGGCATCCGCCCGATTTGCCACACCAGCAACAGCCAATTCGACTAAAATGCCGGCATCGCATCGGAGGGCATCATGGCCATCGAACAATTGGTAAACCGACTCGGACAGCAATTCGGTGAACTGCTGCCGGCAAACCTGCGCGGTGTCAGGGCTGAGCTGGAAAGCAACCTGAAGATGCTGCTGCGTGATGCACTGGCACGCATGGAGCTGCTCACCCGCGATGAGTTCGACATCCAGCAGAGCCTGCTGGCCCGTACCCGCAGCAAAGTCGAGCAGCTTGAGCAGCAGATCAAGGGGCTGGAAGCACAGCTGACCGCTCTGGAGCAGAAAGCTTCCTGACCGGCCTGGCGAAAACCGGCGATCGCATCTATTCCTATCAGCAGGAACCGATGAGGAGCCGGACAGATGTCACTGGCCTGGGTAGAAACACGCGCCAGCCTGGGGCTGGAGGCGCCGTGCGTTCATGTTGAGGTGCATCTCTCCCCGGGCCTGCCCGGTCTCGCCATCGTCGGCCTCCCGGAAGCCGTGGTGCGCGAAAGCAAGGATCGGGTGCGCTCCGCGCTGCTCAACAGTGGCTTCGAATTCCCCCACCAGCGCATCACCATCAATCTCGCTCCCGCCGACCTGCCCAAGGAAGGCGGCCGCTTTGATCTGCCCATCGCCCTGGGCATCCTCGCGGCCAGCCAGCAGATCCCGGCCGCCAGCCTGGGCCGGCTGATTTGCATCGGTGAACTGGCCCTGTCCGGTGAGCTGAGACCGGTACCAGGCATTCTGTCCGCGAGCCTGGCAGCCCGATCGCAGGGCGAAACGCTGCTGGTGCCCACAGGCAATGCCCGCGAGGCCGCTCTGCCGGAACGCGCCTGCGTGCTCGCGGCCCGCCATCTGCGCGAGGTCGTGGCCCATCTGCAGGGCACAGCGCCGTTAGCGCCCGTGGCATACACACCCCAGCCCACGCATCCCGACAACGACAGCCTCGATCTGGCCGATGTCCGTGGCCAGCACGGCGCCCGACGGGCCCTGGAAATCGCGGCGGCCGGGGGGCACTCCTTGCTCCTTTATGGCCCGCCCGGCGCGGGCAAGACGCTGATGGCGACACGCCTGCCCGGACTGCTGCCGGCACTGTCGGGTGATGCCCGCCTGGAGGTAGCCGCCATTCACTCGCTGACCGGGAGTCTGCCTGACACAGGCAGCCAGCCGCCCTATAGGGCACCCCATCATCACGCCAGCAGCACTGCCCTGATCGGGGGTGGCAGTGGCGTGCCGCGCCCGGGCGAAATTTCCCTGGCCCATGAGGGCGTGCTTTTTCTGGATGAGCTGCCAGAGTTCAACCGGCATGCGCTGGAATGCCTGCGCGAGCCCTTGGAGTCGGGAGAAGTCGTGATTGCGCGCGCGCGCCACCGGGTACGCTATCCGGCGCGCTTCCAGCTCATCGCCGCCATGAATCCCTGTCCCTGTGGCCAGCAGGGGCAGGCGGAGGGAAGTTGTCGTTGCACCCCGGAGCAATTGGCACGCTATCGTGACCGGGTTTCAGGCCCTTTGCTGGACCGGCTTGATCTGCGCGTCGCGGTCGAGCCGGTGCCACTGGCACTGCTGCAAAATGACCAGCCGCGCGGGGAGGCGAGCGCCACCGTCAGAGCACGCGTCCTGGCAGCGCGCGCACGCCAGAACGCCCGCCAGCACGGGCTTAATGCCCTGCAGTCAGGCGAGCTGCTGAACCGTCAGCTAGCGCCCTCGGCAGCCGGCTTCCTGCAGACGGCCGGACAGCGCATGACACTGTCGGCGCGTGCCTATCATCGCGTACTGCGTGTCGCTCGCAGTATTGCCGACCTCGCAGGGGAGGAAAGCATCAGCACTCCGGCCATCGCCGAAGCATTAGGTTTTCGTGGGATTCCCGGTGGCGAGGGCCTTGGGCGATGACAAACTGACACGGGCCATCACATCCCGCCAGAGGCGGGCACGGGCGGCGTCGGCCGCCTCACCATGGTCGCAGTCACCCCGGTCAATGGTGGCCGAGAAGGCACGCCACTCGGCGAGACAATGCCTGCTCCTGTCGGCATCCTGCTGCGCCACGACATCACGGCGGACGATGGCCAGGGCATTGGCCATCATACGGGCGGTGTAGGTCGCACTCGCCGGCAACTGCGGGAGCAGCTCATCGAGCAGGACCTGACGCACCGTCGCCAGCAGATCTGCGCTGTCGGGCTGCAGCGGCAATGCCGGAGGCAGCACGGCCCGCTGGTCACTCGACGCCACGACTACCGCGGCGTCCGTAACGGCAGCGGGTGCCGCGCCGGTCAGGCGCAACAGCTCCAGCTCCAGCTCCGGCACAATATGTGCCGTCAGTGCCAGTTCCAGCGAGCGCTCACCGCCGGAGACATGACGTTCGCCCTGCTGGAGCGCAATGATGGCCCAGCGCAGATGCGCGTAGGCCTCCCAGAAGAGCACGGCAGCGGCATCGACAGCGCGTCCGGCCTCGGCCTGGTAACCGCGGTAGAGCGCTGCGCGCGAGCCGATGCCGCCGGCTTCCAGTGCATCCTGCCCGAAGCGCCAGCAGCGCGCGCAGAACCAGCCAAGATCCTCCATGGGATCGGACCAGGCCGCGAACTCCCAATCCAGAATGGCGGTCAGCCCCTGCTCATCCACAAGGTAATTCCCGGTGCGCAAATCACGATGGGTCAGCACCGCGATCTGCCCGGCCGGCTGATGCGACTCCAGCCAGCGCAACGCCCAGATCAGCGCCGGATGCGGCTGGCTGTGCTGTTCGAGAAAGCGACGGCATTGCGCCAGGCCTTCAGCCGACGGCGTGGTGCTCAGCGCCGGCAGAAAATCGAGGCGGGCATCGGAGCGGATGCGGTGCAGGCGAGCCATCTCGCGGCCGATACGCTCGGCCAGCTGTTCGCGATCGCCGCCCAGCGTCGTGTCCTTGACCACACGATAGCCGGCGGCAACACCGGCGGCCTTGCGCATGATGAAGAAGTCACGCCCGAGGCTGGCATCGCCGAGCCAGAGCGGCTCAGGGACGGTGACACCAGCTTCGTGTGCAACTTGCAGCAGGGTGAACTCCTGAGCCCGGCTGCGCGACTCGGCGACACCGGAGGCGGCGTCACAGCGCAGCACGACATCCAGCAACGCCTGGCCGGCCGGCTGCAGTTGCAACCACCAGTTCTCCTGAATGGCACCGCCGGAGAGACGCTTCGCCTGCAGAACGGCGACCGATGCCGCACCGGTGTGGCGGCAGAGGAAGCGCTCAAGGGCGGCGGCATCCCACCAGGGTGTCTGCGCCGACATGCTCAGGCGCCCCAGCGGAAGAAGTCCTGGCCCTCGGCCAGATAGCTGCGCGACAGCACCATCTTGTGGATTTCACTGGCACCGTCGACGAGACGGGCCTGACGGGCATAGCGATAGACCCACTCAACCAGCGTGTCCTTGGAATAGCCGCGGGCGCCAAGCAGCTGAATGGCCGTGTCGGCAGCTTTGTGCAGGGTGTCGGCGACATGCACCTTGGCCATGGAGACTTCCTTGCGCGCGAAGTCGCCCTGATCGAGCTTCCAGGCGGCCTGCATGGTGAGCAGGCGACCGATGTGGATGTCCATGGCGGCGGCACCCAGCATCCACTGCACGCCTTCATGGTCGGAGAGCTTCATGCCGAAGCTCTGGCGCTCGGTGATGTACGCGCCGGCAATCTCCAGGCAGCGCTTGCTGAGGCCCAGCCAGCGCATGCAATGGGTGAGGCGCGCCGGGCCCAGGCGGATCTGGGTGAGCTTGAGACCATCGCCAACTTCCAGCAGACGATGCTCATCGGGGATTTCGAGGCCATCGAAGACCAGCTCGCAATGACCGCCATGCTCCTCCGGCCCCATGATCGGAATGCGCCGTTCGATGCGCCAGCCGGGCTGATCGGCATCGAAGAGGAAGGCCGTCAGCCCCTTGCGCTCATCATCCGACGTACGCGCGATGAGAATGAAGGTCTGCGCGCCCTCAGCCCCGGTGATGAACCACTTGCGACCGGTGATGCGCCACTTGTCACCGACCTTCTCGGCGCGCGTGTAGGTCAGCGACGGATCCGAGCCGCAGCCCTGCGGTTCGGTCATGGCGAAGGCCGAACGCACTTTGCCGTCGATCAGCGGCTGCAGCCAGCGCTGCTTGAGCGCCTCGGTCTTCAGCACCTTGTTGAGCACCTGCATGTTGCCGTCATCCGGCGGTGCAGCATTGAACACCACCGGCCCGAAGGGCGAGCGTGCCGCCTCTTCATAGACCGCTGCCATGCCGACATGGCTGAGCCCGCGACCGCCGCGCTCGACCGGCATCTGGAAGGCCCAGAGGCCAGCAGCCCGGGCCTTGGCGCGCAACGCCGTGAGCGTGGCCTCGTTGATGTTCTCATGGGCATCATAGAAGCCGGCCTGCGACTCCAGCGGCAGCAGCTCGGTTTCAACGAAAGCGCGGACTTGCTGGCGAATGGCCTCAACCTCAGGCGAAAGCGTGAAATCCATCAGATATTCCTCGGGATATAAAGCGCTGAGCCAGGGGCTCAGAGGCTGGAGCAGAGATGCGCGCCATCAACCGTGATGACGCTGCCATTGATGAAACTGCCGGCATCGCTGGCGAGCAGCAGCAACGCGCCATCCAGCTCCTCGGCACGGCCCAGGCGACGCGCGGTCATGCGCTTGATCAGGCGCAGCCCGGGCTCGGACTGGAAGAAATCGCGATTGAGATCGGTCTCGATATAGCCCGGAGCCAGGGCATTGACGCGGATGCCGTGACGCGACCACTCCAGAGCCTGCGCTTCGGTGAGGTGCAGCAGGCCGGCCTTGGAGGCGCAGTAGGCCGAAACCGCCTGCGCCACGCGCTGACCGAGAATGGACGAGATGTGAATCACCACCCCCGGCTGCGCCTGCGGCAGCAGACGTTGCACGAACTCGCGGCTGACCAGCCAGGGCCCCTTGAGATTGGTATCGACGACCTGATCCCAGCCAGCCACGGTGACCTCGTGCGCGAAGCCCTCGCCGGCCACACCGGCATTGTTGATCAACAGATCAACCGGTCCGCCGAGGACCTGTTCGGCGGCGACAAAGGCCATGGCGACCGACGCTTCGTCAGTCACATCCAGGGCCACGGCATGGGCGTCCAGGCCTTCGCTGCGCAGGGCGGCGACAGCCCCTGCGAGGGCATCGGCGCGGCGCGCGGCCAGCACCACCGAAGCGCCGGCGCGGGCCAGCACCGCGGCGAAGTGCTGACCCAGCCCTCCCGAGGCTCCGGTCACCAGTGCGCGTCGTCCGTGCAGGGAAAAGTCAGGCAGGGCGGGTCGTTGCAAAGACATCAGTTTTCGTCTCTCCGGTCACAGCCAGAAAACAGCCTCAGAACGTCCCGATATAGAAATCGCGCTGGATGTTGGCGGCGTTTTCCGGAACGTTGGCGTAGTCATTGAAGTCCTGCACGCCGAGCGCGCGCAGGACCGTTTCGTCGAGCCAGCTGACGTCATCACCGAAACGGTCGCGCTGATTCAGCAACTCGAAAGCCGCATCCGCCATGATGGCCGGCTTGCGCGAGGCCGCCAGGCCGGCGTCGCCGGCGGTGAGACCGACAGCGGCCGTCGCGATCAGCGTGGCCGGCCACAATGTCCGTACCGTGATGCCCTGGCTCTTGGCCTCCTGGGCCAGGCCGAGGCTGAGCAGGGTCATGCCGTACTTGGTCGAGGTGTACGGCGCGAACGCGCCCAGCCAGCCCGGATCCAGGTTGATCGGCGGACAGAGATTGAGCACCTGGCCCTTGCGGGCGGCGAGATGCGGCAGACACTCGCGCATGGTGATCAGCGGCGCGCGGGTATTGAGGCCGTGCATCAGGTCGTAGTGCTTGGTACTGGTCGCGGCGATCGGCGTGACACCGAGAAAGCCGGCATTGTTGACCAGCACATCAATGCCCCCGAAATGTTCGACGGTACGCGCGATGGCCTCGGTCAGCTGGGCCTCGTCACGGGCATCCACAGCCAGCGGCAGCGCCTGACCGCCAGCGGCGCGAATCTCCTCGGCGACCGAGTGGATCGTGCCCGGGAGGCGTGCATGCGGCTGGTCTGACTTGGCCGCGATCACGATATTGGCCCCCTCGCGAGCAAAGCGCAGCGCGATTTCGCGGCCGATGCCGCGGCTGCCGCCTGTCATGAAGAGGGTTCGACCTTGCCAATGACTCATGAGTCACTCCTTTTTGGTAATGATAAGGATAAATACCGCGTAAACCTGAGCATGAGGTGACAATTTTGTCGTCTTGATCGGCAATCTTCAGCCCGACCACGACAGACTCAAAGCCGCTCCAGTCGCACCGGCAAACCGTCCTGCGGGGTCGGCAGCGACGTGAAGTTGACCGGCATTTCATAACCCTCGGGGACTGACCAGCGATACTGCTGCACCACCTGATGCAGGATCGCCTTGACCTGCATTTCGGCGAAATGCAGGCCGATGCACATGTGCGCGCCGCCGCCGAATGGCACGAACTGATAGGGGTGCTGCTTGTGCTCGTTGCGCGCCGGACTGAAACGGTCCGGGTCAAAGCGCGCTGGGTCCGGCCACCACTCGGCCAGATGATGAACCACCAGCGGACTGATGATGACATAGGTGTCGGCCGGGATGCGGTAACCCCCGAAAGTCACCTCTTTGACGGTCTTGCGCGGCAGCAGATGGACCGGAGATAACAGGCGCAACGACTCCTTCATGACCCGGTCCATGACCTCAAGGTCAGCCAGATCTTCATGCGCGATCCAGGGCTTGCCCAGCGCCAGCGCTTCGGCGCGGACTTTTTCCTGCCATTCGGGGTAACGCGCCAGATAGTGGAAAATCGATGACAGCGTGATGGTCGAGGTGTCGTGCGCCGCCATCATCACAAAAATCATGTGGTTGACCACGTCATCATCACTGAACCGGCGACCCTGCTCGTCTTCGGCCTGGCAAAGCCGGCTGAACAGATCGTCCCCGGGATGCGCCCGTTTCCCTGCGATACGGCTGTGGAAGAAGGCTTCCAGCACCTTGCGCCCGCGCAGACCACGGCGCCAGCGACCGCCGGGCACGGAGAAGCGCAGAATCGACGTGCCGGCGAGCACGCAATCGACAAAAGCCTGATTGATGCGGTCAGCCTCCGGCCCCAGTTGTTCGCCCATGAACACATCGGTCGCGATATCCAGGGTCAACTTCTTGATCCGGGGATAGATCGGAAATTTCTGACCCGGGCGCCAACGTGCGATGCCACGTGCAATCGCCGGATTCATGCGCTCCAGATACTGCACCAGCGCGCCCTTCTTGAAGGCCGCCTGCATGATGCCGCGATGAAAGCGATGCTCTTCGAAATCCAGCAGCATGATGCCGCGCCGGAAGAACTTGCCGATGAAGAACTCCCAGCCCTGGCTGTTGGAGAAGGCGTTGTCCTGATTGCGCAAGACCATCTGCAGCGCATCCGGCCCCCCCAACGCCACTGCGTTGATGCCCAGCCCCTTGCCACGTACAACGGCACCATGTTTGCGATACATGGCCACACCCGTGTCAATCGGGTCGAACAGGAAACTGAGCGTGTTGCCGAGCAGGGGCAGCCCCGGTTCGCGCGGAATCCGTTCCAGCAGGTCCCGGGCTTCGCGGCTTTGGGTGAATATCGACATGATCAGGCCCCGTGCTGACCGGCATGTGCCGGATGATCGGCGCCCGGCTGGATGATGCCCTGGGCACGATCACCAAAGACTTCGGCGACCGCCGTACGCTGCGCCTGACGGCCGCGCTGCTGCATGCGCCGGCGCAGACGAGGCACCAGACGCTGCCCGGTATAGGCCAGCGTACGCGGCGCCAGCGTCAACCATGGATACCAGGCTGTTACGGTTTCCGGCAGGCCCAGCTGCCCCATCTGCTCACGCGTCAGAAAGTAGCGGCTCATGCTGAGATGCTGATGATAGGCCAGCTGGCGGCGCAGCTCATGCAGCCAGGGCAGCCTGCGCAGACCCTGATAGGTCCGCTCCAGTGGCTCGCGTGAGAGGGCGAGACCGAGCTCCCGGCTGGTATGGTCCGGCCGGCTCTGAGTCATCATGGCGGCATTGAGCAACACCATGCCCTCGGTTTCGCTGAATCGCAGCCAGCGCTCATCGACCCCCATCAGCCAGCAGGCATAGCTCCACAGCTGCATGACCCCGCGCGACTCGCGCGGCGTAGCCTGTATGCCGAGTTTGCGCAGCGCACCGAGCATGACGACGCTGAAGCCAAGATAGGTCGCCGCCATGTCAATCTGGTTGAGTGGCAGCCCCCAGACCGCATGATCCCACTCCGGGCGCGCCGACAGGTTCCGGCGCACCAGAGCATGCACGAGGCGAACATGCAGCGTCGAACGGAAGCCAGGACCAAAACGGTCGAGCCCGCCGGGCTCGGTGCAGTCCATCCACCACTTGCCTGTTTCAGCGACGCGCTGCGATGTGCCCTGGTTGAGCGCGCCGGTCATGACCAGCGCCTGGTTGAAGCCGGACAGCAGGTAACCCCCCATCAGGGCCAGATCGCGCATGACCACCATGGCGATGAGACCGACGCCATGAATGAAGTGCACGCCATCTGCCAGCGCCTCCCGGCTCACCCAGGCCGGCACGGTGTCGACCGTGGCGAAAAAATCTCGTAGCGGCTGCGGGCAGTCGGGGAGGCTGTCTGCGCCCTGCGCCAACGCCTGCTCGAAGAGGACACGGGCTTCGCGAGGCCCGAAAACTACCATCCAGTCGACCAGGGCATCCATGGCCGGATCACCGGCATGGAGCCCGGCCACGGCGGCATCATACTCTTCGCGGCTGGGCGCCATCTCACGCCCCAGGATCAGCCGCAACCAGGGCGGCGTCGGCATCTGGGTCTTGGCGAATGGGCGAGCCCGGGTGGGTACCATCGCGTGCGCGCTGACTGCTGACATGAGTATTTCCGTGTTTGGCCATTGTTGAAACCCAACCATAATGTGAAGATGTATTCGCATTCAATTCGCGTTCGGAGCCCCCATGCGCAAGCGCCCGCAGCAGGAACGGTCCCGCCAAATGGTGGCCACCCTCATCGATGCCACTGCCCGCTGCATCTCCGAGCGCGGCCTCGACAACACCACCACCCCTCATATTGCTGAGCTGGCCGGCGTCAGCGTCGGCTCGCTCTATCAGTATTTCGGCAGCAAGGAAGCGCTGATCGAGGCTCTGGTGGAGAAGCTCGCCGATGATGTCGCCCATGGTGTCAAGCGACTGCCGGTCACCAGTGATGTGTCGCTGCGAGACCTGGTGGCGACGGCTATCCGCTTTGGTTTCGCCATGCTCAATGCCAGCAACGGGCTTTATGCCGAACTGGCGCGCAACTGGCATCGCGTGCAGACCCAGAAAGTCGCCGATGTGCTGCAGCAGCATTTTCTTGAAATCGCGCGCTTCTACTTCCTCAAGCACTACCGGGAATATCCGATTGATGACCTGGAGGTCCGTGTCTTCATCATCACCAACAGCACCATTTTCACCATGGTGCGGCTGGTCAGCCAAGACAGCAGCATGCTCAACGAGGATGCCGTGGCCGAGGGCCTGACCGACATGATCACTGGTTATCTGGGGCGCGACGGCAAGTGACATCAGAACCTGTCATATTTCCTCAAATGACGAGCGGCGATCACTGACAGACCGGGCCGGCTATGGTTTAGTGCAAAAACCGACCACTCTCGGAGGCCCGCCATGACCGCCACCGTTCGCGCCCTGCACGACAGCAAACGCCCGACACCGCGACGCATGGACTTTCCATTCGATGACAGCATTCCGATGGACTGGTTCGGCGGCGACCCCTTCAAGAGCATGGTGCTGACCGCGCTCTCCGGCACTTTTCCGGAGGGTGAACGCTTCTTTGTCGACTCCGTACGGCATTACCAGTCCCGACTCGGACCCGCGCTGGCCAGTCAGGTCAGCGGTTTCATCGGTCAGGAAGCCCATCACGGCCGCGAGCACGACAGCTTCAACGACTTCATGCAACGCAAAGGGCTGCCGATGGACAAGATCGACCGCTTCGTCGGCAACGGCATGCAGTTCCTGCGCAAGCGCCTGTCGCCCGAGCGCCAGCTCGCCATGACCTGCGCCCTCGAACACTTCACCGCCATCCTCGCCGAGATGGCACTGGAGAACCCGGATTTCTTCGCGCCCATGGACGAGCGCGTGAAAGCGCTGTGGTACTGGCACGCCATCGAGGAAAGCGAACACAAGGCGGTGGCCTTCGATGTCTTCCAGGATCAGGTCGGCAGCTACTGGATCCGCAGCTCGCAGATGCTCATCAACACCATCGAGTTCGCCTTCTTCACCGGCTACCACACGCATCAGCTGTTCAAGGCGCGCGGCATCCAGCGCGACTGGGGCATGCTGCGTCGCGGCTTCCGCGAATTCCTGGTCGAGCCGGGCTGGCTGCGCAAGATGGGCAAGGCCTATCTGGCCTACTACAAGCCATCCTTCCATCCCTGGCAGCGCGACACCAGCACCGCCATGGCACACTGGAAAGCTGTCTACGGAATTACATGATTCGGCTGGCCTGAGCCCGCCGGCCTGACTACAATTCCGGGCCTGCTGTCAGTCTCGCCCGGATGTCCCCGTGAACAACCTGAACCCTCGTCAACGCGAAGCCGTCATGGCCATCAGCGGCCCCGTGCTGGTGCTCGCCGGCGCCGGCTCGGGCAAGACGTCGGTGATCACCCGCAAGATCGCCTACCTCATCCAGGACTGCGGTATCCCGGCCGGCAAGATCATCGCGGTGACCTTCACCAACAAGGCCGCGCGCGAAATGAAGGAGCGCGCCGCCAAGCTGGTCAGCGGCCCGGAAGCGCGCGGCCTCATGGTCTCGACCTTCCATACGCTGGGCCTGACCATGCTCAAGCGCCACCCGGAAAGCTTCGGACTCAAGAAAAACTTCTCGATCTTCGATGCCGAGGACTCGCGCACGCTGCTCGGTGAACTGCTGCACAAGGAAAACGCCAGCGACAAGATCGACCTGGTGCGCAACCTGATCTCCGGCTTCAAAAATGATCTGGTGACCCCGGCTGAGGCCATGAGCAAGGCCGAGAGCGATAGCGACTACTTCGCCGCTACGGTCTACGAAACTTACGAGCGCCATCTGCGCGCCTACAACGCGGTCGACTTCGATGACCTCATCGTGCGCCCGACGCTGGCGCTGAAGCACGATGCCGCCATCCGCGAGCACTGGCAGAACCGCGTCCATTACTTGCTGGTTGACGAATACCAGGACACCAACTCGGCCCAGTACCTGATGGTGAAACTGCTGGTCGGCGCCCGCGCCTGCTTTACCGCCGTGGGCGATGATGATCAGTCGATCTATGCCTGGCGCGGCGCGCGGCCGGAGAACATGGCCGAGCTGACCACCGACTATCCGCAGCTCAAGGTGGTCAAGCTGGAGCAGAACTACCGCTCCACCAGCCGCATTCTCAAGGCCGCCAACACGGTGATTGCCAACAACCCGCACGTGTTCGAAAAGAAGCTGTGGAGCCAGCACGGCATGGGCGAGGCCATCCGCGTCATCCAGTGCGGCAACGAGGATGCCGAGGCTGACAAGGTCGCCACCGAGATCCTCAACCACAAGCTCATGCAGCGTACCGAGTTCCGCGACTACGCCGTGCTCTATCGCGGCAACTTCCAGGCGCGCGTGCTGGAAACCAAGCTGCGCGAACTGCAGATCCCCTACAAGATTTCCGGCGGCCAGTCCTTCTTCGGCCGCTCCGAAATCAAGGATGTCATGGCCTATCTGCGCCTGGTCATCAACCCGGAAGACGACAACGCCTTCCTGCGCATCATCAACACGCCCAAGCGCGAGATCGGCCCGGCCACGCTGGAGAAACTCGGCGGCTATGCCCAGCAGCGCGGCTGCGCCATGCTCCAGGCCTGCGACGAAATGGGTCTGTCACTGCATGTCGGCGACCGCGCCTACAACCGCCTGCAGGAGTTCTCGCAGTGGCTGCGTGAGACCGCACGCGCCATCATCGATGGCGATGACCCGCTGCAGGCCATCCGCCAGATGCTCGGCGACATCCAGTACAACGACTACCTGCTGGACCAGTCGCCGACGCCGACCGCGGCCGAGCGCCGCATGGAGTCGGTCAACAGCTTCCTGACCTCGGTGCAGCGCCTGTGGGACAAGGTCGAGGATGAGGACGCGCGTGATATCGAGGCGGTGATCCGCAAGCTGGTGCTGCTCGATCTGCTCGAACAGCAGGCCGAGGAAGACGACAGCGACAAGGTCCAGCTCATGACCCTGCACGCGGCCAAGGGCCTGGAGTTTCCCTTCGTTTATCTGATGGGGCTGGAAGAGGATCTGCTGCCGCACCGCAACAGCATCGAGAGCGGCACCGTCGAGGAAGAGCGACGCCTGATGTATGTCGGCATCACCCGCGCCAAGCAGACGCTGACACTGACCTATGCCGCCAAGCGCAAGTTCGGCGGCGAGTCCCTGCCGACCACGCCCAGCCGTTTCCTGGAAGAGCTGCCGGCCGATGACCTGGAGTGGGAGGGCCGCAGCAGTGGCCGCAGCGTCGAGCAGAAGCAGGCCCTGGGCCGCGCGCACCTGACCAATCTGCGGGATATGCTGGGCTGAGCGGCCGGCGCTGCCGGGTCACATCGGAAAACAAAAAGGGAGCCGAAGCTCCCTTTTTGTTTGTCGCAGCAGCTGTCGCCGGACTTATTTTGCCTTGGCAATCAGCACGTCAACCGCGGCCATGATCTCGTCATCCGAACAGGTCGCACAGCCACCCTTGGGCGGCATGCCGCGGATACCCTGGATCGCGTGCTTGTGCAGCGTGTCCTTGCCCTGGGCAATACGCGGACCCCAGTCGCCCTTGTTGCCGATCTTCGGGGCCCCCATCACACCGGAACCGTGGCAGCCGGAACAGACTGCGGTCACAATTTCATCTCCCGAACGCGGCTCGGCACCCGGCGCCGGACCGGTGACCACGGCAGCGGCACAGGGTTCGCCTTCGAGGCAGACCTTGCCGGCCATGGTGATGCGTTCGATGACGGCACGTTCGGAGAAGAGCGAGCGCTCGCCCAGCGGCTGGTCGGAGATTTCCTTGGTCGACTTGGCCACAACCGGGGCCGACAACACCAGGCCGACAACGGCCAGCAGGGTAGCAATCTTCTTCACAATAACCTCACTCAAGCGAGAACCCCGGCCAGGCCGGACTGGAAATGCGCGCAGTATAGCCTTATTCCCAGTGGGTCAAAAGCCTGCCCGGGTGAACAAGGCCGGCTTTGTCGCTGCCGTTCCGACCAGTCGTCGCGACAACACGGCGAAAGCGCTCAGTAGGTGTAGTTGACGCCCAGCGTCAGTTCGTACTGATGCATGTCCAGCGTGATGTCCTGGTCGTTGGCATCATACCCGGCGTTGACGACCTGGCCATTGCTCAGCAATTGGACGTTACTGAGCGGATTCTTGCCTTTGACCGGGTTGCCCGGGGCATACATCAGACTGAGATCGAGGCCGAGTTGCTTGCTGTACTGCCAGCCGACACCGGCGGTGTAGTGCTGCTCGATCACCGCCGGCGCCAGGATATTGAACAGGACCTCGGTTTCCGGGATAGGCTGTCGGGTCTTGCTGTAGCCCATGCGCCACGCCCAATGGCCACTGGTGATCTGGTAGCCGACCTTGTAGACCTCAATATCCTGCCAGCCAAAACCCGGGCCGGTCTCTGCGCCAAGACAGGCTGAGCTGGCCGCGCTGCTGCCCAGCAGACGCTGCAGGGCGCAGTCATTGACGAAGCGATTGGGGTCCAGGGGATTGCCGACCGATGCCACATCGCTGAAATTGATGCGCTGGTAATCCAGCAGGATGCGCTGATTCACTGTCGGCTTGATGGCAAGACCGACATTCCAGGCCGGCGGAATATCAAAATCACCGCGTTCAGCGAAAAGCCCTTCGTACTCCTTGAAGCGCGACATGGTGATGCGTGACTGCCAGGATGCCCCCAGGTCCAGACCCGGGAGAATTTCGGTGAACAAGCCGACGCGGCCACCGCCGCCATAAGAGAACGAGTAGCCCTGATCGGACACATGATCCGGGCTGTTGGAGAACTGCGCGAACGCCTGCAGCCCCTTGGCCGAGAAACGCTGTGCGGCGAAGATCGGGGAGAGGCCGACCGAGGTCCGCTCACCCAGCTTGTAGGCATACGTCGGCGCCAGGAAAAGCTGAATCAGATCTACCGATGACGTCCCGTTGCCCTGCCCGCAGAAGCCGAGCAGATCGGCATTGCCGGTGACCGGCGCACCACCGCCGAATGTCCCCCGGCAACGGCTTTCCGCCGGCGAGAAGCCGAGCAGGCTCCCCAGCAAGCCGCTGCTCGAGCCGGCCTGGGCAAAAGAGGCATTGCTCTCGGCTTCCTTGTAGACCGTGTTGAGGCCGCCATTGCCATAGAGCGCGATGCCGGCACTGGCGCGTGCGCTGACGGGTACGGCATAGGCGAAGCCGGGGATGCCGAACACATTGTGGTTGCTTTCGACGGTCCCGGGATCAATGCCGACAATGCCAAAGCCCAGCGCGCCGCCTGTCGACCCGGTTTCATACTCACGGATCGGCACGAAGAGACTGAGATTGGCATCCCAGCGCTCGCCGACGAAGGCGATGCCGGCCGGATTGATGGTCGAGATCAGGGCATCGGAAGGATTGGCCGTGCCGGCGCCGCCCAGCGCGCGTTGTGACGCACTGTAGCCATGCGCGAAATAGCCATTGGTGGCCGCCGCCGGCAAAGACACGGCGGCCGGAAGCAAGCCCAGCAGCAGGCTCAGCAAAGGACCGGGCAGCGATGACCGCGCACGTGATCCGGTCGGGAGACCCGACATCGGCTGATTGTCAGCATGAGGCATGATTTGCCACTCGTCATACAGAAATTTCGCGCAATATACGGAAGACGACGCGGACCACAAAATAATCATTCACGATATGGATATGTCATCCGGCGCTAAATCGTTGCGAGACGGCCCGCCACAAAGGTGAGCGGATGACGCGCAGGCAAATGGACTGGCCCGACAAACCCAAGTATCATGCCGCCTCCGCGCCGAGAGGCCGGTCCTGGTTCATGCAATGCGCCCGTAGCTCAGCTGGATAGAGTATCGGTTTCCGAAACCGGTGGTCGTGGGTTCGAATCCCGCCGGGCGCACCACATTCTGCCGTCACCCACCCCGGGTGCTGCGGCCTGCCGGGGACTCGCTGCCGGCATTGCGCAACCACCATGGATGCTGCCATGAGTGCACTCCTTCTCCTGGGTCTCTGCCTCGCCCTTGGCATGATCACGGCACGTTTTGCCAGACCGCCGGCCGGACTCGCCCAGAGCCTGAACTGGTGGGTGATCCAGATTGCGCTCCCGGCCCTGGTGCTGGAACTGATCCCGCGTCTGCACTTCAATCCTGATCTGTGGTTCCTGATTGCCTCGCAATGGCTGGTGTTTTTTGGCGCACTGGCACTGTTTCACACCCTGGGCACCTGGTTGGGCTGGTCACGCGGCCGTATTGGCGCACTGGTTCTGGTCTGCGGTCTCGGCAACACCTCCTTTGTCGGCTATCCGCTGCTGGAGGCCCTGCGCGGCCGCGAGGGTCTGGCACTGGGCGTGGTTGCCGATCAGCTTGGCTGCTTCATCATGCTCAGCCTGGGCGGCGTGCTGGTGGCCGTGCTCTACGGTGGCGCCTCGGCCCATCCCCGCGACATCGCGCGCAAGGTCCTGCTGTTTCCGGCCTTTCTGGCCCTGCTCACAGGCGTCATGGTCGGTCAGCTCGGCGGATGGCCACCCGCCATCGACGAGACCTTGCACCGCATCGGACTCACCCTGTCACCGCTGGCATTGTTCTCGGTCGGCCTGCGCCTGAGGCTGTCACTGCACCGCCATCAGTGGCTGCCGGTTTTCGCCGGCCTGGGCTGGAAGCTCGCACTGATCCCGACGCTGACACTGGGTCTGGGCATGGCCTTCGGGATCCACGGCCTGCTGCTGAGCATCGCCGTTCTGCAGACGGCCATGGCGCCGATGATTTCAGCGGCCATCCTCGCCGATCAGCATGGTCTCGAACCCGACCTCGCCAATGCCATTCTCGGCATCGGCATCCTGTTGTCGCTGCTCACCGTGCCGCTGTGGAATAGCCTGCTGCCCTGAGCATGACGGGCATCGCCGGCCGTCGCTGCCTGATTCCGGCGAGGTGACGGATATGGTAAAAACCGTGACTGAGACTCCTGTTCCGGACACGTTGCCCGGACCCGCCAAGAGCAGCCATCATGACCCATCATAAAAAATCGGGGCACTTCACCCGAATCCTCCTCGTCACCGCCGCCCTGAGCGCCGGCTCCGCCCACGCATCATTGTCGACTGCCGCAGGCGAGCCGGACTCGCTGCAGAGCCGCATGTTTGCCGATGACTATGACCGCGCGCTGGCCGAAGCCGACTTCGCTGAGACCGCTCAACCGGTCATTGGTGCCGCCGTCGAAATCGAGCGCCTGAAAATCAACGGACGCGTCACCGAAGGCGAAAGCATTCCGCTCAGCTATACCGTGCGCTCCGATATCGACCCGCGCCGGCAGACCACGACCAGCCTGAATCTGGCGCACAGCCGCAGCAACAGCGTCGACACCTTCAGCGCCGTCGGCGGCATGGCATTCCGTCGCCCGATCACTGATCAGTGGACCGTGGTGCCCGCCGTCAGCCTCGGCTATGTCGACTCCGGTCGCGCGGCAACCGAAACCAGCGGCACCAGCTATTCGGTCAACATCGCCAGCATCTACAAGCTGCGCTACGGCCGCTTTGATATCGCCATCGCCAACCAGCTCGGCCATTACCGGACCATGGAGTTCCGCAGCCAGGTCTTTGGCGGCCGCTTCCGCCCCGACGTCAACAATACGGTGGCGCGCAACGGCCTCGTGGTCAGCCTGCCGACGGTGATCAATGGTCGCAAACTCTCTACCGAGCTGAGCTATACGCGCACCGACCTGATCACCGGCCACCGCGCCACCGGCGTCGATTACTACAACGAAGCCAGCCTGACGCTGGGTAACAACAAGCGCCTCGCCAATGGCCGTGCCTTCCTGCGCGGAGGCCTGTCGTATCTGGATGGTCAGGGCGACGTTCGCGGTCTGCGCGCCAAGATCGGCTACTGGTTCTGACCCGCCCGGCCAGCGCCTATCGGAGCCTCCGCATGCGTCAGCAGCTACGGCAAGTTCTGCTGCTCGCCTGTACCCTGGGCGCCTTGCCCGCCTGGGGACTCACCGGCAATGCCCAGATTGCCCTGGCAAGCCAGGGCCGTTTTGAAGCGCTTGCCACTGGCCTGGAGCAGGATGTCCGTCGCAAGTCGCTGAAAACACCCGACCTGCATGCGCTTTGTTACGCCTACAGCAAGCTCAAGCGCTATGACGCCCTGCAGTCCTGCCTTGACCAGCTGGATCGCCAGATTGCAGCCGGCGACCAGGCCACACGCCTGTTCGGGCTGGATGATGCAACGCCACTCTCGGCACTGATGCGCGCCGAATCGCTGACCGACCTCGGTCAATACCGTGCTGCGGCCGCCCAGGCACAAAAAGCCCTGGACTGGTTTGCACGCGAGCACAGCGATGATCTTGATATCCGGTTTCAGGCCCTGGCCAACCAGGTGATCGCCCTGCGCCTCGCCGGTGACCAACCAGCGGCCGAAGCTGTGCTCGGGCAGCTGGAGGACAGCCGTCTGGGCCTCACCGGCGGCAGCTATCGCGGCGCCCGCGCGGTGGCCCTGGCACGCGCCAACATGGCCATGGGACGCTACCAGGCCGTGCTGGATGCCCTCGACGCCGATTTCACGCTCGGCCTTCGCCGCTTTCTCGACAACCTCAATACCGGCGCCCTGTTCAGCGGCAATAACAACTGGTTGTGGATAGAACTGCCGCGCGCCTTCATGGCCGCCAAGGCACATCAGGGCCTGGGCCACATCGCCGAGGCCCGCAAGGGACTCGATGCCATCCTGGCGATCCCGCAGGTGGCCTACAACGGCGACATCCACTGGCTCAGCCTGCAGGCCCGCGGCCAGATCGCCCTGGCGGAGGGCGACCTGGCGCTGGCCGAGCGCTGCTGGCTGCAGGCCATCGACGTGCTCGAGAAGCATCGCGCCAGCATCAATACCGAAGCCAACAAGATCGGCTTCATCGGCGACAAGACTGATGTCTATGACGCCCTCGTCAACCTCCAGATCCGGCAGGGCAATGCTGCCGGCGCACTGATCACCGCCGAGCGCGCCAAGTCGCGGGCGCTGGTGGATCTGCTGGCCGAACGCCAGGACTTCGCGCTGGCTGAGGGCATCGATGCCGGTGCCGTGCGCCAGGCACTGGCCACGCTGCGTGAAGCGGAAGCCAAAGCGCGCTGGCAGGGCGATGCCAGCCTCGTCGGTGACGAGGCCCTGCAAGCCGCACGGGCATTGCTCACACGCGCCGCGCCGGGACTCGCCGCCCTGATCTCGGTGCGCACACCCGGCCTGCAGGAGATCCGCCGTCTGCTGCAGCCGGATGAAACCTTGCTGCTCTACCACCTGAGTCGTGATCAGCTGCATGTATTCACGCTGACCGCGACTGACGTCCGCGTCCAGTCCGGGCCGGCTGCCGGCCTGGAGGAGGAGATCGCCCGGCTGCGCCAGGACATGACCGAACAGGCGCCCGGCACCGACACGCGACTGCAGCGCCTCTATCAGCGACTGATTCCAGCCGGTCTCAGCACCCGTGGCACCCGCATCCCGGGCAAGCTGCTGATCGTGCCGCACAAGTCGCTGCACTATGTACCGTTCGCCGCGCTACGTGACGCCCGGGGCTACCTCATCGAGCACTGGGCTATCCGCCTGCTGCCCAGCGCCGGCGTGCTGCCGTTTCTGCCGCCATCGCAACCCGGCTATGGCGACCAGTTGGTGATCCTGGGCAATCCGGACCTGGGTGACAGCAGCCAGGACCTGCCATCCGCCGGGGAAGAAGCACAGGCCATCGCCAGCCAAACTGGCAGTCCGTATCTGCTGCTGCGCGCTGCCGCCTCGGAATCAGCCTTTCGCAACGCCGCCGGCAAGGCCAGCGCGCTGCATATCGCATCGCACGGCGAGTTCCGCGGGGACCAGCCCCTGCAGTCCGCCCTGTTCCTGGCACCCGACTCGCAGTCCGATGGCCGCCTGACTGTCGCCGACCTCTACCAGCTGCGACTGCACAGCCGCATCGTGGTGCTGAGCGCCTGCGAAACCGGGCTGGGCGCCATCGCCTCCGGGGATGACGTGGTCGGTCTCGTGCGTGGCTTTCTCTATGCCGGCACCGGCGCCGTGGTGTCCTCGCTCTGGCAGGTTGACGATGCCGCGACCGCCGCCCTCATGACCGCGTTCTACACCCGCCTGCCGCAGTCCGGCCCGCGCGACGCCCTGCGCCTGGCCCAGCTCGACACCCTGACCAGATACCCGCATCCGTTTTTCTGGTCCGCCTTCTTCGTCACCGGGGCGACACCATGAGCCGCATCCTGGACTGGCTGTCAGCCCATATCCGACTCTCCGGACTTTTGCTGCTGAGTGGCCTGGCCGGGATGTTGCTCCTGCTGGATCAAGCCGGCCTGACAGAGCGCATCGAGTGGCCATTGCGTGATGCCGGGATGCGCTGGCTGCGCTCGGAACAAACCGCACCACTGGCCAATGATGTCGTCGTCGTCGCCTTTGATGAGGCCTATCTGGCCCGGGCCCGTGAACCGCTGGCACTGTTCCACGGGCACCTCGCCAAGGCCCTGGAAACACTGGCCAGCCTGCAGCCGGCAGTGATCGGTGTCGACTTTGCCCTGCCCGAAAAATCATTCCGCTTTCTCGCGGCGTCCGATGGCCAGGCGCTCGACTACGATCGCCTGCTGATGATCGGCCTTGCACGGACCGCGCGGACCACGCCGGTCATCCTGGCGGCCACCCTGGATGAGTCGGCGCGACAATACCGCAGCATCCTGCCGGAATACCTCTCGGCGGCCGGCCTCAATCCCGAGCTGAGCCGTCTCGGTCTGGATCCGCGCGGGTCGGTGATCCTGTGCCCGGATGCGGATGGCCTGATCCGGCGTTATCCCGACCTGACCTGCCGCGGCGGTCCCGGCGCATTATCGCCATTGGCGGCACGCATGGCGGCGGTGCAGGGGGTGAGTGCCGATGAACGAACCGGTGCCATCAACTACCTGGCCGGACCGACACTGCCCATCCTCAGTGTCAGCGAGCTGCTGGCCCGGGCCGCCACACCGGAGGGGATGGCACAGCTGCAGCAGCAGATCCGCGGTCGGGCCGTACTGGTTGGCGCGGTACTGGACTACGAGGACCGGCACCGCATTCCGGTGCCTCTGCTGGCCAGCAACCTGCGCAGCCAGCAGGTACCCGGCATACTGATACAGGCCCAGATCTATCGCTCGCTGATGAACCAGGGGCTGCTGACATCGCATCGCCTGATCAGTGTCTGGCCGTTGCTGGGACTGGCGCTGCTGTTCTGGTTCGGCCGCCGTCACGGCCTCAAGCTCGGTCTGCTGGTCATGACCGGAGGTGCACTCGTGCTCATCAGCCTGTATGCCATGCAACGCGGCAACCTGCTGCCGGTGACCACGCTCTGGTGCGCCGCCGTCGCCGCCAGCCTTGCCCGCGGGCTGCTCGACCAGCATCAGCAGCGACAGCGGCGGGACTCACTGACGCATGCTTTCTCGGGACAGGTCAGTCCGGCCTTGCTGCACTATCTCGAAGATCACGATCAGCAGCGGGCCACCAGCCCGCGCCAGGCCAAGGTCACGCTGCTGGGCCTGCAGCTCGACGGCGCCCTTGGTGGCCGTCCTGACAGCAGTGAGGCGGAGGCCGGGCAACGGCTGCAGGCCATCAGCACCTGGCTGACTCAGGTCCGCACCATCGCCAGTGCTCATGACGGCCTCGCCGAGGCCGGCGAGCCGGGCACCATGATGCTGATGTTCGGACAACCGCTGCCTTTGTTCGCGCCCGAGCGCCACGCCCTCGAAGCGGCACGCGAACTGCTGGCACTCTGGCATGCCCGGCGCACCAGCCTGGGACTGGGCGATATCGAGCTGCGTCTCGCGGCACACAGCGGCACGGCCTTGGTCGGCTGTCTGCAGGATGGCGGGACCGCGCGCTTCACGGCACTGGGCCCGATGCGCCTGTGTATCACCCGACTGCTGCAGACAGCCAGTCGCGAGGGCCACAGCCTCGTGACCTCATCCGAGCTGAGTGCTGCGCTGGGGCATCCCGCCATGCTGACCGGCCATGACCCCGATGTGCGCATCTGGCAGGAGGAGGCGACCCATGCCGGGCACTGATGCCAGCCGCCGTGTTGCCTCATTCCGCCAATACGGCCATGTCGCGGCCAGCCTGGCCATGCAGCCCGGGCTCTGGCAGCGCTCGCTGTATCGCGAAGCCGCCTTCCGCGAGTTCAATGCCATCATGGCGCAGTCACTGCAGTCTCTGGGTACGCGCGCCTTCATCCTCGGTTTTCTGCTGGTCGCCTACGTCCTCAAGGTGGTCAGTGCCGATACCCAGGCGGCACTGCAGGTCTTCCACCTGGCCCTCTTCCGCGAAGGCGGGCCGCTGATCACGGCCATCCTGCTGCTGCTCAGCCAGGGAACCGACAACACCAGCCGTCTGCTGGCCCGCCGGGCGCGCGGTGAGCTGGCCTGCCTGCAGGCACTGGGACTGCCCTGGCCGCAGTATCTGGTACTGCCGCACCTGCTCGCGATGATGCTGGCCTGCGCCGTGCTCACCGGTTACTTTCAGCTCTTCGCCCTGCTGGGGGCCATGCTGGCCAATGGCGTTCTCGGCAACCTTGACCTGTTCGAGCTGATCCAGCGCGCGCTGCCGCTGCTGCAGCTGGACGACATGCCCTACTCACTGCTCAAGGCCCTGGCTTTCGGACTCATCATTGGCTGTGTTTCAACGGCCCACGGGCTCTATGACCCTCAGGAGGGAAGCCCCGGTCAGCGCGGCTCGCCGGCATCACGCGCCCTGGTCTCCGGCTTCCTGCTGATGAGCCTGCTCAACCTGCTGGTGGCCTATGTTTTCTACGGCGTCCTGCTGTATGGCCTGCTCTGAGGTGATGCCATGACCGTCAGCCTGCTCACCTGGAGTGATCATCACGGCAGCACGGCACTGGCGCCGGGCCAGCGTCAGGCCGTGGTGGTCGGGCAGGTCGCCGACGCCCGGAGGCTGCTGATGCTGACACATCACGACCAGATCCTCGGCAGCACCAGCCGTGTCGTGCGCCCCGCCGGCTGCCGGCTTCTGGCCATCTCGCCGGAGCATCAGCTGCCGGGAGAATACTCGGTGATCGAGAATTTGCATTTGGCGATGGCGCTCAGCCGCGATGCCAGCCTCATCGCGCCGGGCAGCGCCGAGGATCAGCGCTGCCAGGCAGCGCTGGCCTGCATCGCCGACATTGTCGAGCTCCCGGCATCAGCCCGGCCGGACAGCCTTTCGCTGCTGCAAAGACTGGCGGCGCAGTGGGCCCTGGCCTGGCTGTTGCCGCATGACCTGCTCTGGCTGGATCGACCGGCACAGGGTTTGTCGCCGCGCGAGCAGGAACAGATGCGGGCACTTTCCGATGCGCATCGCCGCCATTACCCGTTACGCGCGCAGGTCTGTGCAGACCTTGTGCCGCCTGCGGGCAATTGGGCGACCACCACCACGATTTTCTGGGGATGACGTTGCGATGAAGACGACAACGGTCGACAACGACTGGCTGCCCCGGCCGGCAGCGCGGCGCAGCCTGTACTGGATACTGCCCATCCTGCTGCTGGCCGTCGCGCTGGTCGCCGGACTCATGTACCGCGAGGGCGTCTGGGTGACACGCGACCAGCTGCATTTCCGTACCGACTCCGCGGAAGGCCTGGCCAAGGGCATGGCGGTCAAGCTGCATGGCTTCGCCATCGGTGCAGTCACCGCCGTCGAGCTCAACCCGGAAGCCGATGACCATGCCGCGGTGCTGGTGAAAATGGCGGTCGAGCGCCGCTTCATGGGCCTGATTGCCAAAGGCTCTGTCATCAGCTCCGCGCAGGAAGGCCTGATCGGCCAGAGCTATCTTTTCATCAAGCCGCCGGCAGCCGCCGGCAAGCTGGCCGTCCGCGCTGTCGCCGATGGTGAACAGCTGCCGTTCGAGCGCCCCAAGGCGCTGAGCGAAATCGCCACCGACATGGCACGCAAGGTCGAGCCCTTCGTCACCAAGGCCGGCGAACTGGCCTCATCGCTGGCAGACCCTGACGGTGATCTGCGCCAGATCATCCACCAGACACGCCTGGCCACAGCACAGGCTCCGGCGCTGGCCACACGCGCGGACCAGGCGCTGCAGCGCACGGACAACCTGCTCATCGGTGTCCAGCAGAGCGTTGACCAGCTCAATGCCCGCCTGCCCGCCATGCTCGGCAACACCGACACCACGCTGCAGCACGCCGCTGCCGCCAGCGGTGAAATCCGCCAGCTCACCGAACGCCACGGCGAGGCCACGCTGGGTGCCGCCGAGCAAGCCGCGCAGGATGCCCAGGACATTCTCGCCGGGGCGCGCAAGCGCTGGCCGCTGCGCAGCCTGGCGCCCGCGGAAGACTACCAGCGTCCGGGCAGCGGCGGCGAGATCGCCCCGATCCTTCAGCCGGCTCCCGCCGGAGCGGCGCCATGACCCGACATCTTCTCAGTCTGCCATTGTGGCTGGCGCTGGTGCTGCTGCCTGGCTGTCAGAGCGGTGCGCCCCGGTCTGCTGCCGCTGAAGCGGCCATCCGCAGCCATAACCAGGCCAATCTGGCGCTGACGCAAGGGGATCTGGAGCGCGCCGAAGCCGGCTTCCGTCTCGCCATGCGTCAGGCAACGGCGATCGATGACTGGGCAGGTGAAGGCGAGAGCCGCATCGCCCTGGCAGTCACGCAGCAGCGCAGCGGCCATCCCAGCCTGGCCACGGCGACTTTGCAGCCGTTATTGTCTGAGGGCAGCCTGCCTTACCCGCTGAAGCAACGGCACGCAGCCGTGCTCTGGCATGCGCAATGGCGGCTGGCCGCAGCTGACTGGAGTGGTCTTGAGCACGCGCTCGGCCAGGCACGCATGCTCTGCCCGGACGACCGTTGCAGCGACAGCAGCGAAGCCCGCCTGCGCGCACAGCTGGCCCTCCAGCAAGGTGACCGCGACCAGGCTAACCAGTGGGTCAACACCGCCCTGCGCCAGGCGCCGTCAGGCAGCGAGCTGCAGGCACAGGCTTTGCGGGTCAAAGCCAATATCGCGCTGGCCACTGATCCGCGCGCCGGCATTGCCGCCGCTGACGCCGCACTGGACATCGACCGCAGGCTGGGAAATAGTGTGGGCATCTTTCAGGATTTGCTGCTGCGTACCTGGCTGACACATGCCAGCGGCGATAGCGGTGCTTCAGA
The DNA here is from genome assembly GCA_964511255.1 of uncultured Paraperlucidibaca sp. Taxonomy (GTDB): domain Bacteria; phylum Pseudomonadota; class Gammaproteobacteria; order Pseudomonadales; family Moraxellaceae; genus Perlucidibaca. The sequence continues at coordinate 18,279 of CAZEEQ010000010.1, read as the reverse complement.
CTGGCTGCAACGCAGCTGCACCGTCGGCACAGCCATCGGTCAGCCGGCCCTGCTGCTGCAACTGCAGCAACTGCCTCAGGAGATATGGCATGACTACATCAGGAAACAACCTGCTCCGGCATCTGCGCCAGGGGCTCATGCTGCTGGTACTGCCGCTGACAACGTTTGCCGATAACCGGGAGCCCGTCGGGGCCGTGCTGGATGCGTCGAGCAGCATCACCACCACCCGCGACGGCAAGCCGGCCACCCTTGAACTGTTCGACTACCTCTATGACAAGCAACGCATCCGGATCCCGGCCAATGCCAGTCTGGTGCTGTCACTGCGTGCCAATCGCACGGACTATGTCATCAAGGGCCCGGCCAGTTTGCTGGTGAAGGCTGATGGTCTGACATTCGACAGCGGCAGGATTGCCAGCAGCCTGACCCGCCCGGATGTCGCCGTCAGCGCCTTGCTGGCCGGCCCGCGCACTCAGGGCGCCGTGCGCCTGCGCGGCCCGCGCGGACTGCAGCCGACCCCCGGGACGGTGGTGACCAGCATCACCCCGGTCCTGTCCTGGCCGGCGCAGGTCGCCGAAGGCAGCTACGAGCTGACGCTGTCGGACGGCAGTGGCGGCGACGAAATCCGCGTCATCGTACCCGTCACCCGCTGGCAGCCCGACGCTACCCGGGCACTGGCCTGGGGACATGCCTATCGCTGGCGGGTGAAGCCCGTTGAAGGCAGCAGCCCGGGGGTGTCGGGGAGCTTCACCGTGATCAGCGAAGCCGATCGTGATCAGCTCGCGCAACTGGCGCCGGGGCCCGACACCAGCTTCGCTGAACGGGTGGTGTATGCCAAGGCGCTGGAATATCTCGGTGTGCGGGATGACGCCAAGCTGCTCTGGCAGGCTCTCGCTGCCGAGCGCCCTGACAACCTGACATTGCAGGGCTATCTCAAGTCCGGGCAATGAGCCCCGGCTTACAGTCCCAACAGCTGAACGACCAGCGGCTCCAGCTTGGTCAGGCCGTAGCGACGCCCGACCTGGATGGCCTCGACGGCCGGCAATCCCTGCACCCAGTGTGCGCGCAGCGCAAACAGGGCACCGACACGATTGCCGCTCATGCAGTGCACCAGCACCGGCGTGTCACCGGCATCCGCCAGCAGGCGATCTAGCGCTTCGGCATTGGCCTTGTTGAGGTCATGACCGCCCTGAATCGGCAGATGGGCGTAGTAAAGCCCCAGATCGGCCGCCATCCCGGCTTCGTCAAAGCCGCCATGCTCATGCTCGGGCAGCATGTCGATGACATGGGTGATGCCTTCCGCCTTGACCTGGGACAAGGCTTCGGGACTGACATAGCCGCCGGCATAGTGGTTGGGCTCGACAAACAACAGGTTAGGAATAGGAAGCGCCATGACAATCTCTTTGACAGGAAAGCGGGGGGCAGACGGGTGCCGCCTGCAGCGAACTATACGCCGAAATCCGGATACCCGGCATGCACCAGCAGAGCCAGCGCCACGGCCAGCATGAGCCAGGAAAAGCCGCGCTGACTGACTGAGGCGCTGACATGGCGGCTGGCCAGACGTCCCATCACCATGCCGGCCATGACCGTCATCAGGAAGGGCAGGGTCACCGATAACGGCAGATGCGCGCCTTGCAGCCATGCCAGCGCGAAACCGAAAGTGCTGATCAGCGCCACCACCATGAGCGAAGTCGCCACCACGGCCGCCTGGCTGAGTTCGGTAAAGCGGGCCAGCACCGGCACAATGACGAAGCCGCCGCCGACACCGAGCAGCCCGGTGAGCAGGCCGCTGAACACCCCGAAACCGGTGATCGCCAAAAAAGTCGGCACTGTCCAGATGAAGCGCCCGCTGTCAGCCTGAATGCGGCAGATCACATGCTCGTGCTCAACCCGGCGCTGCGGCAGAAGCAGCAGACGCAATGCAATCATCACCATGATGAGCGCGAACAACACCGTCAGCCACCCGGCCGGCAGGCGATGCGCCAGCATGAGTCCGAGCGAGACGCTGGGCACCGCGGCAACGGCCATGACCACTGCCGCGCGATATCGCGTCAGGCCGCTGCGAAGGCCATCGACAGTACCCACCCAGGCGGCACCGGCGACCGCCAGCAGGGCCACGGGGGAAGCCTGCGTCACGCTCCAGCCCAGACCGAACATCAGCGCCGGGACGGCCAGTATCCCACCGCCCGCCCCGGTCAGGCCCAATACCAGCCCCACCAGCACGCCCAGGACCCAGATCATGGTCAAACTCAGACCTGGCCGCAGCCAAGATTGGCCGGGATGGCGATGTCCATCAGGCGCGGATCCGGCAAATTCAGGCCATTCATGATGGCCACATACTCCGTCTCACTGCGCCCGGCCAGACGCGGATTAAAGCGCTTTTCCTCACCAATGCTGGAGCAGGTCCAGCCTTTGTAATCGTGACCGGGATACACCAGCGTCTCATCCGGCAGCCGGAACAGTTTCTGGGTAATCGAGTCCCAGGATTTGTGCGGATTACCCGCCTGAAAATCCGTGCGACCCGTGCCACGAATCAGCAACACATCCCCCGTGAAGACCGCGCGGGGCCGTGACGGGTCGAGCACAAAGCTGAACGACTCGTCGGTATGCCCGGGGGTGTATATCGCCTGCAGCCGGACACCATCGATATCCAGTACATCGCCATCACGGACCTGCTCGGATACGCAGTGCGCCTGGGTGAATTCGCCCATGAGGGTGATGCAGCCGGTTCGGTCGCGCAGATCGCCGAGCGCGGTGACGTGGTCTGCATGGGTATGCGTGTCTATGGCACGCACCAGTTTCAGATCAAGCTCGCGGACAGCCTGCAGATACTGCTCCAGCTGCTCCTTGACCGGATCGATGATGACCGCCTCCCGCCCGGCGCCTGAAGACAACAGGTAGGTATAGGTGCTGGAGGCCGCATCGAAGAACTGACGAAATAACATGATGGACTCCGTTCAGATGCCGGACTTGGGCAGACGGTCATGCAACAGCATGCCGGCCACCATGGCGAGACAAAACACCAGCACACCGGTCTGGCCGGTGGCGAGATTGACCAGCGCCGGACCCGGACACAGTCCCGCCAGCCCCCAGCCGGCGCCAAAAAGGGCAGACCCGATCAGCAAGCGCGCATTGATGCCGGTCGCAGCCGGCCAGCCAAAGCGCTCGGCCAGCAGGGGCCGGTCATGGCGCCGGAGCCAGGTGAATGCGGGCAGGGTCACCAGCACGGCCCCGCCCATGACAAACATCAGCGTCGCATCCCAGTCACCGGCCAGATCCAGGAAGCCCTGCACCTTGGCGGGATCGGTCATGCCTGAAACGATAAGCCCGAATCCGAACAGCAGACCGGCCAGAAAAGCAGCAAGCCCTTTCATGTCAGAAACCTCCGTGGCGCAGCAGGAAAACCGTGACAAAACCTGCCGTCATGAATGTGGCCGTGGCCACCAGCGAACGCAGTGACAAACGCCCCAGCCCGCATACCCCGTGCCCCGACGTGCAACCTCCGCCCAGCCGTGAGCCGAAACCGACCAGCAGACCGGCCACCACCAGCATCGGCAGGCTGGCCCCCTCCGTCAGCACCGGCATGGGTGCCGCCAGCAAGCCCGCCAGCAGCAGACCGGCCAGGAAGCACACCCGCCAGGCCCTGTCCCCGGCTGCGCCTGCCTGCATAAGCCCCCCGAGAATGCCGCTGATACCGGCAATGCGTCCCAGCAACCAGAACAGCGCCACGGCACTGATACCGATCATGAGACCGCCGCCAAGGCCACTCAGCCAGGCTGAGGGCAGTTGTGCTAACACCATGGTGTTACCTCGCATCCGATATTCACATATACTACCCCCAGTATATGTGATGCCTAAATATCGTCAACTGGCGTAGCATTTGGCCATGACTAAGACCAACCAGAGCACCAGTCCGCTGTCACCCGAGCGCGCAACCCAGCAGCGCAAACTCATCATTCGCCTGCGCCGGGTCGAAGGCCAGCTTCGCGGCATACAGGCCATGATGGAAAAAGGTGACAGTTGCGAGAGCATCGCCCAGCAGCTGTCGGCCGCGCGCCGGGCGCTGGACAAGACTTTTCACGAGATGGTGGCGTGCCATCTGCAGATGGAGATTGCCGCCAGCCAGGCACCCGAGCAGGTGCTGGCGGCGACTGAGCACATGACGCGTCTGCTCAGCAAATATGGCTGATCGCAAGCCGGCCGTGGCAAGCCATCGGCGCCTGCAGGCCGGGCGCAGCCTCAGCGCGTGATCGTGCGCACACCCTCAGCGCCGCCAAGCAGCAGCACATCTGCCGGACGACGCGCGAACAATCCGCTGGTGACGACACCGACAAGGTTGTTGAGACGGGTTTCAAGCTCGACCGGATGGCTGATATCCAGACCGTAGGTATCCAGAATGACGTTGCCGTTGTCGGTGACGAAACCGGTACGGTAGACCGGGCTGCCGCCAAGCTTGACCAGCTCACGAGCGATCATGGAACGCGCCATGGGGATGACTTCGATCGGCAGCGGAAAGGCACCGAGACGATCAACCCACTTGCTCTCGTCGGCGATGCAGACGAACTTGCGTGACAACGCCGCCACGATTTTCTCGCGGGTCAGTGCACCGCCACCGCCCTTGATCATCTCCAGTGCCGCATTGATCTCGTCGGCGCCATCCACATACACACCGATCTGGTCGACCTGATTCAGGTCGACCACTTCGATACCGATTGCCTCCAGACGCTGCTTCGTGGCTTCGCTGCTGGCAACCGCCGCCTTGACCTTGTGACGGATGTCCTTGAGGCCGTCAATGAAGTGATTGGCCGTGGAGCCGGTGCCGACCCCCAGGACCTCGCCATCCTCGACATAGGCGAGCGCGGCACGGGCAACGGCTTGCTTGAGGGCATCAGCAGACAAAGCAACAGGCATTGCGGACTCCGGGGACTGACAGTTGGGGGCTTGGGATCTGAAGGCGCGTAGTATACTCGCTGGCAACTTTCCGGAAGCGCCCATCATGCTCGACGCTGTCGTCAAACGCATTCTTCAGGCCCGTGTCTACGATGTCGCCATCGAGAGCCCGCTCGACGAGGCGCTGCTGATCTCGCGCCGCCTGAAAAATCGCGTGCTGCTCAAGCGTGAAGACCTGCAGCCGGTGTTCTCCTTCAAGCTGCGCGGTGCCTTCAACAAGATCTCGCAGCTCCCGGAAAGCGAACGTGCCAAAGGCGTGATCTGCGCCTCGGCCGGCAACCATGCCCAGGGCGTGGCGCTGGCAGCGCGCGAGTTCGGCATCAAGGGGGTGATTGTGATGCCGCAGACCACGCCCGACATCAAGGTCAACTCGGTCAAGGCGCTAGGCGGCCAGGTCGTGCTGGCCGGCGACAGCTATGACGATGCCTTTGCCCACGCCCAGACGCTGATGGCGGAGAAAGGCTACAGCTTCATCCATCCCTTCGATGACCTCGACGTCATCGCCGGTCAGGGCACGGTGGCGCAGGAAATTCTGCGTCAGCACAGCGGCCCGCTGGATGCCATCTTCGTGCCGGTCGGCGGCGGCGGCCTCATGGCCGGCGTGGCCGCCTATGTCAAATTCGTGCGTCCGTCGGTGCGCGTCATCGCGGTGGAAGCCGATGACTCCGCCTGCCTCGATGCCGCCCTGAAAGCCGGCAAGCGAGTGACGCTTGGGCAGGTCGGCCTGTTCGCGGATGGCGTCGCTGTACGTCAGATCGGCAAACACACTTTCGATATCGCCAAAATCGCCGTCGACCAGGTGATCACCTGCTCAACCGATGAGATCTGCGCCGCCATCAAAGATGTCTTCGACGAGTGCCGCAGCATCTGCGAGCCGGCCGGAGCGCTGGCACTGGCCGGTCTCAAGAAATATGTGCATCAGTCCGGCGCGACCGGACAGACGCTGGTGGCCATCAACTCCGGCGCCAACATGAACTTCGACCGCCTCCGTCACATCGCCGAACGCACGGAGCTGGGCGAAGGCCGCGAGGCGGTGCTGGCGGTGACCATTCCGGAGCAGCCCGGAGCTTTCAAGGCGTTCTGCCAGGCTATCGGCAAGCGCAATGTCACCGAATTCAATTATCGCTACAGTGATCACAGCGACGCCCATGTCTTCGTCGGCGTCTCGCTGCGCGGTCACGACGGAGAGCGCCAGGAACTGGTCGATGGCCTGGCGCGCAAGGGCTACGCCGTGCTCGACCTGTCCGATGACGAAATGGCCAAGCTGCATACCCGGCATCTCGTCGGCGGTCATGCCGGTCTTGCTGACGAGCGCCTGTTCCGCTTCGAGTTTCCGGAGCGGCCGGGCGCGCTGATGGCATTTCTGACCCAGCTCGGGGCCCAGTGGAACATCTCCCTGTTCCATTACCGCAACCATGGCGCGGCCTACGGCCGTGTGCTGATCGGTCTGCAGCTGGGCCAGCGCCCGCTGAGTGAACTGCGTGCCTCGCTGGATGCGGTCGGCTACCCCTATTCGGATGAGAGCGCAAATCCGGCCTACCAGTTGTTCCTGCGCTGAGGGCCTCCGTCATGCTGCCGCGTCCACCCGTCGCCCCCCCTACCGTGCTCAAGCGCATCCAGGCCTTGCCGCTGGACTACTGGCAGCATGTCGGCGATCCGCTGGCCGACCTGCTCAGTACCATTTATCCGCTCGCTGAAGCCACCACGCTGCTGTCACTGGTGCAATACGAGGCCGAGCAGGAGCAACCGTTGTGCGCCCAGTTCCTGGCACAGTGCGATATCCAGCCGACACGCTGGCATGACCCGCGCCATGCCAGCGACCTTCAGGCTTGGCACGCATTCGTGCAGCAGTTTCCGCTCGCCGTGCGCCTGGCCTGGCAGACCGGCAGCGGCCTGCGTCTGCTCAGCCAGCAACGCTGGGCCAGCGTCTGGCCGGACTCGCTGAGCGTGCTGCAGGACTTCATGCAACACATCGATGCTGCGCTGCTGTCACCGGCGCTGCCGCCCCCCGAGGTCATTCAGTGGCTGCGTCTGGAGCTCGCCATCCTCCGTCGCGATGCCGAAGATCATGGCCTGCTGACCAGCCAGCCCGGCGTTCCCCTGGCGCAGACCGACCTCGCGGCGCTCATCGTCTGCCTCTCGGAGGAGCTGATCCGGGCCATTCAGGGCATTGGACTCAGCCTGGATAGCCGTCAGCAGCAGGGCCTGCGGCACTGGGCCGGCGGTCTCGGCCAGGCACTCGGCATCGAGCCCGTGTGGCTGGCCGGCAACGATGATGAAGCCCGCGCTCTGCGCCAGGTGCTGTTGCTGGCGCCCTCGGCCAACGCGGCGACGCTGGTCCGGAAATGGCTGCAGACGGTGGCGGCGGCCGATACCCTGCCGGCTGCGGAGCGGCGTACCCTGGCGCTGGCGCGCAGCCTGCTCGATGCACGGGTGGCCGATACTTTGGGTCTGCCGCGCGACCGTATCGGCAGCCTCTGGCGCAAAGCAGGTAGCTGGGTCATCGAAAAGGGCCTGCCGCTCGCCGGACAGGCCGAGGCCATCCGCAACCTGCAGAAAAAGGCGATGGGGCGCTGGTCTTAATCTGCCATTGCATAATGTCACATTTGGCAATAGACTCCGGCTCGCCTCAATTGGAGAGCCCTTCATGGCCAAGAAAACCGCCCGCGCCGCAGCCCAGCCGCTGATCGCAGAAATCCCCCATCACGACGTCGCTATCGTCGGCTCCGGCTTTTCCGGCCTGGGCATGGCCATCTTTCTGAAGAAGGCCGGCCGCCACAATTTCATCATTCTGGAAAAAGCCGATGACATCGGTGGCACCTGGCGTGATAACGATTACCCGGGCGCTGCCTGCGACGTCCCCTCGCACATGTACTCGTTCTCGTTCGAGCAGAACCCGAACTGGTCGCGTATGTATTCCGGACAGGCTGAAATTCTCGCCTACATGAAAGGCTGCGCCGACAAGTACGAGCTGCTGCCGCATGTGCGCTGCGGCCAGGAACTGCTGGAAGCCCGCTGGGCTGAAGAAGAGCAGCGCTGGCATCTGCTCACCGGCACCGGTGCCCGCTACACCGCGCGCGTCCTGGTTTCGGGCATCGGCGGCCTGAGCCGTCCGGCCCTGCCCAACGTCAAGGGCCTGGAGAATTTCGAAGGCACGGTTTTCCACTCCGCGCGCTGGAATCATGACTACGACCTGACCGGCAAGCGCGTGGCCGTGATCGGCACCGGCGCCAGCGCCATCCAGTTCGTTCCGCAGATCGCCCCCCAGGTGGCCAAGCTGACCCTGTTCCAGCGCACCGCGCCGTGGCTGGTGCCGAAGCCGGATGGCCAGCTGCCGGAAGCCCTGAAGACCGCCTTCCGCAAAATTCCGGGCGTGCAGTCGCTGTTCCGCAACACGATCTACTGGCAAGCCGAAGCCTTCGGCGTCGGCTTCATCAACCCCAAGCTGATGGCACCGATCGAGAAGCTGAGCCGCTTCCATCTCGAGCGCCAGATTCAGGACCCGGCACTGCGCGCCAAGCTGACACCGAGCTACACCATCGGCTGCAAGCGCGTGCTGTTCACCAACAACTACTATCCCGCCCTGGCCCGTGACAACGTGGATGTCATCGCGTCGGGCGTCAAGGAAGTCCGCGCCAACAGCGTCATCGCCTCCGATGGCAGCGAGCATGAAGTCGACGCCATCATCTGTGGCACCGGCTTCGATGTCGCCGATCCGCTCGGCCCGCTCAACATCATCGACCGCGACGGCAACCCCGTCCCGCACGATGGCAGCATGCACGCCTATCTCGGCATCACGCTCAAGAACCTGCCCAACCTGTTCATGCTGCTCGGCCCGAACACGGCGCTCGGCCACAATTCCATCATTTTCATGATCGAGTCGCAGATCAACTACGTCATGCAGTGCCTGGAAGAAATGGACAAGCGCAAGACGAGCAGCATCACCGTCAAGCCGGCCAGCGTCGACGCTTACAACGAGCGCATCCAGAAAGAACTGCAGAAGATGGTGTGGAGCGCCGGCGGCTGCAAGAGCTGGTACATCAACGACAAGGGCGAGAACTTCACGATCTGGCCCGGCTTCACCTGGAAATACTGGCTGAAGACCCGCAAGCCGGACTTCAAGCAGATGCAGTTCGGCGGCTGAGTCCGTTCCGACCTGCTGACATGAAAACGGCGCCTTCGGGCGCCGTTTTCATGTCAGCTGAGCGCAGGCTCAGATCGGCAGCACACGCGCGAACACCGCCTTCAGGTACTCGGTCTCCGGAATCGCCGGCAAGATGGGGTGATCGGCACCCTGATGGCCATGGTGCAGGATCTGGGCCTGACGATCGAGATGACGCGAGGATGCGCGCACGATATCGACCAGTTCCTCGCGAGCCAGGTGCATGGAGCAGGATGCCGACACCAGCAGGCCATCACGGCTGAGCAGACGCATGGCCAGTTCGTTGGCGCGGCGATAGGCGAGCAGGCCGGCTTTGTGATCCTTGCGCCGGGTGATGAAGGCCGGCGGATCCAGCACGATGACATCGAAACGCTGGCCTTCCTGCTTGAGCGCGGTGAGCGCGTCGAAAGCATCGCCCTGGAGCGTCTGCACCTTGTCTTCGACGCCATTGAGCGCGGCGTTGCGCATGACCTGATCGAGCGCTTTCTCGGAGCCATCGATGCAATGCACTTCAGCGGCGCCGAAGACGGCAGCCTGCACGCCCCAGCCGCCAATGTAGGAGAACACGTCGAGCACGCGCTTGCCGGCCACCAGGCCTTTAAGGCGTGCGCGCGATTCGCGGTGGTCATAGAACCAGCCTGTCTTCTGGCCGTCGCGCACCAGTGCCTCGAAAGCGACACCATTTTCGCGCAGCGCGACGCGATCCGGCACGTCACCGTAGACCACCTCGACGTAGGAGTCGAGGCCTTCGACCTGACGCATCTTGCCGTCGTTCTTGAACAAGATGCCCTGCGGCTTCAGCACCTTGACCAGGGCATCGATGAGCCCGGCCTTTTCACGCTCGATGCCGGCGGTGGAGATCTGCACCACGAGATAGTCACCGAAACGATCCACGACCAGGCCCGGCAGACCATCGCTGTCGCCATAGACGAGACGGTAGTAGGGCTCGGGATACCAGGTCTCGCGCAGGCTCAGCGCGATCTGCAGACGATGCACGAAGAGCGAGGCCGACAGCGGATGCGCGACATCACGGTTGACCAGGCGCGCGCAGATCAGCGTATTGGGATTGACGATGGCGATGCCCAGCGCTTTGCCCTTGCTGTCTTCGACCACCGCCTGCTGCCCCGGCTCGAAGGCCTTGAGCGGCGTCGCCGCGATATCCACCTCGTTCGAGTAAATCCAGACGTGACCTTCACGCAGGCGGCGTTCTTCCTGGGCTTTGAGGCGCAGGCGGGGCAGATCGGTCATGGCATCTCTCACAAAATCGGGATCTGCCGGAGACCTCAGACGGTCGCGGCAGATGGTACAGCGGAATGGGATGCTGGCGCGCTCGCGGTGCCTGCGGAGGCGACCAGCTCGCCCGCGCGGAACAGCAGCAGCGTTTGCGGCGCGATGATGGTCCACGCCTCGTTGTCCGTCAACGGCGCGGTGGCAATGACCGCGACACGATCACCGACCGCGGCATGCTCGCGGAAGTCCACAGTGACATCCTCATCCGACAGGTGCGCGACCGCAAACGGCGATTGCCGGACGATCCAAGCCAGCTGCGTACTGCAGTGCGCGAGCAGCCACTCGCCGTTGGAGAGCAGAAAATTGAAGGTGCCGTGACGCGAAATCTCACGCGCCACATCGGTCACCACCGCCAGCAACTGCGCCTGCTCAGGCCGTCCGTCCGGGCAGACGGCCAGGACCTCATTGAGCAGGTGGCAGAACGCCTCTTCGCTGTCGGTATCGCCCACCGGCTGCACCACGCCGGCGCGCCCGGAGAAGCCCTTGAGGTCGCCATTGTGAGCGAACAGCCAGTAGCGGCCACCGACCTCACGCTGAAACGGATGCGTATTCTGCAGCCGCACCTGGCCCTGGGTCGCCTTGCGGATATGCGCAATCACATGCTGTGAACGGATCGGATAGGCACTCACCAGCGCCGCAATCGGCGAGTGCACGCTAGGCTCCGTATCAATGAAGATGCGGCAGCCAGCATCCTCGAAGAAGCCTATGCCCCAGCCATCGGCGTGATGGTCCGTACGGCCGCCGCGCTGGCGGAAACCGGTGAACGAGAAACAGATATCGGTGGGCACATTGGCATTCATGCCCAACAGCTGACACATGGAAATACGCTCCCCACAAGCATGGGCACAGATGCGACGACCCGCCGCGTCCGGCATCAGCCGGCGCGACGCCGCCAGACCAGATCATGCAACAGAAGTTGCCCGGTCGGCCAGTCGCCGAGCTGGCTGCGGACATTGAGATGACCGCCGCCAGGAATCACCACGAGATCAGCGCCCCAGCGACTGGCCAGGGCTTCGGCGCGCTCCAGCGTGCAGCAGGGGTCGTTGTCGCTGGCCACGACACGGGTCGCGAACGGCAGCTGCTCCAGCGGGATCGGAGCGAAGCCCTGCAGCTCGGGCGCCGCCAGCGTGCGCTCGACATCGGCCGGCGCCACCAGCAACGCAGCGGCGACACCACGACCGCCGGTTTCACGCACCCAGTGCGCCACCGTGATGCAGCCCAGACTGTGCGCGATCAGCACCACCGGCTGATCGGCGGCACGAATCGCCGCATCCAGCCTCGCCACCCAGCTGCCCGGATCAGGACGCGCCCAGTCATCCTGCTCGACCCGCGCCGCCGCCGGGTGCAGCTGCGCCCAGCGCGTTTGCCAGTGCTCATCACCGGAACCCTGCCAGCCCGGCACCACCAGCAGCTTGAAACGGCGCCAGCGGACATCCAGCAGATTAAGCTGAGCGGCACGACCGGCAAGTGGTTCGGGCGTGACGGCGCCGGAAGCGACCGCTTCAGGCGTGAAGGCAAGGGCAGCGGACATGAGCAAGGGCTCCGCACAGGAATCGAGCGGCTACCTTACCGTTGTCGTGGATGACTGAAAAATAATCATTTTTCATGAGGTTATGCCGAGGCGGCATATGCAGCGAGCCGGTCAGCCAGGGCGGCTGACCGGCATGACCGAGTCAGGCTCCGGCGGCAGGCTGCCAGACCAGATCAAGCTCGCGGGCGCAGCGAACGTCGTCCAGGCGGCGCACCGGCAGCGTGTGCGGCGCACCCTTGACCAGATCAGGCTGCGTGCGGGCTTCTTCGAGGATCTTCACCAGTGCATCGGCGAAGCCGTCGAGCTCATCCGGCGATTCAGTTTCGGTCGGCTCGATCAGGAAGCACTCCGGAACCAGCAGCGGAAAGTACGTGGTCGGCGCATGGTAGCCGTAGTCGAGCAGACGCTTGGCGATATCCATGGCGCTGACACCGAGTTCCTTGGCCTCCTTGGCGAAGGTGATGATGAACTCGTGCGAGGCACGGCGCTCCGGATAGGCGAGCTGGAAGCCCTCCTTGACCAGACGCTGCATCAGGTAATTCGCGTTCAGCGTAGAGTATTCGCCGACGCGGTGCAGACCTTCACGGCCAAGCGCATAGGCATAGTAGGCCGCACGCAGCAGCACACCGGCATTGCCCATGAAGGCGGACAAACGACCGATGCTCTGCGGCAGATCAGCATCCGTCAGCCAGCGGTAACTGCCGTCATCGGCCTTGCCGGCGATCGGCGTCGGCAGGAAAGGCAGCAGACGCTCGCTGACGCCGACAGGGCCGGCACCCGGACCGCCACCGCCGTGCGGCGTGGCAAAGGTCTTGTGCAGGTTCATGTGCAGCACGTCAAAACCCATGTCACCGGGGCGCACCTTGCCGAGAATGGCGTTGAGGTTGGCTCCGTCGTAATACAGCAGGCCGCCAGCGGCATGCACGGTCTCGGCAATTTCCTTGATCTGCTGCTCGAATACGCCGCAGGTGGACGGATTGGTCATCATCAGACCCGCCGTCTGCGGGCCGACCGAGGCCTTCAGGGCCTCCAGATCGACGTCACCGTTAGCCAGCGTCGGCACTTCACGCACCTTGTAGCCGCACATCACGGCGGTGGCCGGATTGGTACCATGCGCCGCCGACGGGATCAGCATCTCGGTACGTTCCGCATCACCGCGCGACTCATGGTAAGCGCGGATCATGGCGACACCGGCGAACTCGCCCTGGGCACCGGCCATCGGGGTCAGCGAAACCCCTTTCATGCCGGTCACTTCACGCAGCACTTCCTGGAGGTCGTAAAGACAGGCGAGATAGCCCTGCGAGTGCGACACCGGCGCCAGCGGGTGGCGATTGAGGAAACCCGGCAGCATGGCGGCACGGTGTGCGCCACGCGGGTTGTACTTCATGGTGCAGGAACCGAGCGGGTAGAACTGCGTGTCGATGGCGAAGTTCTTGCGCGACAGATTGGTGTAGTGACGCACCACCTGCAACTCGGACACCTCCGGCAACAGCGCCCGCTTCTGGCGCAGCAGGGTCTCGGGGACATCGTTGAGCTCGGCGCGCTGACGCGGCGACTGCGAGGTGGCGCGGCGACCGGATTCGGAGCGTTCGAAAATAAGGGTCATGGCAATTACTCCGTCACCAGGGCGTGATCGAGGGCGGCAGCATAACGCTGGATATCCGCCAGGGTCTTGGTCTCGGTGGTGCAGACCAGCAGGGCATGACCCAGCTCCGGGTAATCGCTGCTGAGGTCATAGCCGCCGAGCACCCCCTGTGTCGCCATTTTCTCGAGAACCGGCGCCACCGCCTTGGGCAGACGCAGCACCTTCTCATGGAAGACCGGACGATTGAACACGCGGGAGATACCGCCAAACTTGCTCGTGGCCTGCGCCAGTTCACGGATGTTCTTGTGGCTGGCGCTGGCGACACGCTCCAGCCCCTCGGTGCCAAGCAGACTGAGGTAGATGGTCGAGGCCGTCATGGCCAGGCCCTGGTTGGTGCAAATGTTGGAAGTCGCTTTGGCACGACGGATGTGCTGTTCACGGGCCTGCAGCGTCAGCGCGAAGCCGGGCTTGCCTTCGAGATCGACCGTGCGGCCGATGATGCGACCCGGCATCTGACGAATGAACTCCATCTTGCAGCACATGAAGCCGCAATACGGACCGCCGGACGACAGCGGGATGCCGAAGGGCTGGGCTTCGCCGACGACGATATCGGCCCCCTGGTCACCCCACTCGCCGGGCGGCGCAAACAGTGCCAGCGCCAGCGGGTTGACGCAGCCAATGACCAGGATGCCGTGCGCATGGGCCCAGTTGGTCAGGATGTTCACTTCCTCCAGCACGCCGAAGAAATTCGGCTGCGGGATCACCAGCGCGGCGAAATCCTCGCCCTCATACGTCTTGAGGCTGGCCGGATCGATATGCCCGCCCTGACGGTGGTAATCGAGCTCGACCAGCTCGATATCCTGGCCTTCGACAATGGCCTTGACCGCGGCACGATAGAGCGGTGACACCGTGCGCGGCATCAGGATGCGGCGCGACTTCGACTTCTTGTTGGCGCGGATGGCCATGAGCACCGCCTCGGAAAGACCGGAGGCACCGTCGTAGACCGAGGCGTTGCTGGCGTCCATGGCCGTCAGGTGCGCCATCATCGACTGGAATTCATAGATGACCTGCAGCGTGCCCTGCGACGCCTCCGCCTGGTACGGCGTGTAGGCGGTCAGGAATTCGCCGCGCGAGGCCAGATCCCAGACGGCCGCCGGGATATGGTGCTCATAGGCACCAGCGCCGATGAAGCAGAGCGCGCCGGCATCCTGCGCGCTGCGCTCGGCCATCAGGCGGGTGACTTCCATTTCGGAGAGACCGTCAGCAATGCCGGTCAGCGGCTTGCAACGCAGCGCCTGCGGAATTTCATCGAACAGGGTGTCCAGCGACTCGGCACCCTTGCCATCGTTCAGGGTATCGAGCATGCGGCGGACATCGCCACGGGTATGGGGGATAAACGGCATGACAGCCTCTCCAGCATCAGCACAACAGACAGCAATAAGCCCTGCCGGGGCAGGGCTTGGTATTTTTGCCGCAGTGCACCCCGGGGCGCACTGCTACAACCCTGACCTTAGTGAGCCTGGGCTTCGTACTCGGCAGCGCTCAGCAGCTTATCAAGCTCGCTGGCATCACTGACCTTGATCTTGTAGAGCCAGCCACCGGCATAGGGTTCGCTGTTGACCGTTTCCGGGGCATCGGCGAGGGCTTCGTTGACCTCGACGATTTCACCGGAGACCGGTGCATAGATGTCGGAAGCCGCCTTGACCGACTCGACGACGCCGGCCTCGTCACCGGCACTGATCTGATCACCCACGGTCGGCAGTTCGACGTAGACGAGATCACCCAGGGCATCCTGAGCATGATCGGTGATGCCGACGGTGACGATGTCACCTTCCAGGCGCGCCCACTCGTGGCTGGCGGCGTACTTCAGTTCAACAGGCGTGTTGCTCATGGTTTTTCCCAGCGGCCCAGGGCCGTCTCAGCAGGTTGCAGTCAGATTCGTCGGTCCGGTCGGTCAGACCAGGGCCTTGCCCGAGCGGGCGAAAACGGGTTTGGTCAGGCGCACCGGATGCAGCTTGCCACGGATGTCCACCAGCGCCTCGGTCTTGTCGGTGACCGGGATGCGGGCGAAAGCGATCGCCTTTTCCAGCGTCGGCGAGAAGGTGCCGGAGGTGGTTTCACCTTCACCGACACCATCGATCACCACCCGCATGTGGGCGCGCAACACGCCACGACCTTCGAGCACAAGACCGACCAGCTGCTGCTGCACACCGGCATCACGCTCGGCGACCAGCGCGCTCTTGCCGATGAAGTCATGATCCCAGGCGATGGTCCAGGCCAGGTTGGACACCAGCGGCGAGGTGTCATCGTTCATGTCATTGCCGTAGAGCGGCATGCCGGCTTCAAGACGCAGGGTGTCACGGGCACCCAGGCCGCAGGGCAGCACGCCGGCCGTCATCAGCTGTTGCCAGAAAGCAGCGGCGGCCGTACCCGGCAGTATGAGCTCGAGGCCATCTTCTCCGGTATAGCCGGTCCGCGCGATGAACCAGTCGTTCCCGGCATCGAAGCCCTGGAATACGCTCAGGCCATGAATGCGCTCGGCGGCCTGCGGCAGCAACGCGGCAACCGTCGCGCGCGCCTGCGGCCCCTGCACGGCAAGCATGGCAAGATCCGTGCGCTCCCGGAGGCTGACACGGAAACTGGCCGCCTGCTGCTGCATCCAGGCCAGGTCCTTGTCATGCGTGCCGCAGTTGACGATGACGCGCCACAGCTCCGGCTGCTCCGGCGTCGGGGCATAGACGATGAGGTCATCGATGATGCCGCCCCGGGGGTTGAGCATGACCGAGTACAGGGCCTTGCCCGGGGTCTTGAGCTTGGCCACATCGTTGGCCAGCAGTTGGCGGAGATAGGCCGAAGCATCCGGATCGGTCAGCTCCAGCAGCGTCATGTGCGAGACGTCAAACATGCCCTGGGACCGGCGCACGGCATGATGCTCCTCGAGCACGGAGCTGTACTGCACCGGCATGTCCCAGCCGCCGAAATCGACCATGCGGGCATTGAGGGCCAGATGCTCTTCGTAAAGCGCGGTGCGCAGACCCATGTAAACTCCGCAAGCTGAGGGACGTGAAGAAGCGCGCATTTTACATGCCGGGACGGTCGCGTGGCGAGTGCGCAAAAGACCGAATGGTCACGCCCAGATGTCAGTTTGACCGTCGTTGCAATCCCTCTGTCAGACAAACGACGCAGGATTTTCGACATGTTTTGACATATAATCCCCGCAAATTGCTCGACCCCTTGGCCGCAAGTGCCTGTTTTATCTCATGGCCTTACCTTCGCGAGCCGGCTCGGCAAGCCTATACCCACCACCTTTGAGAGTTGTCATGACACAAGCTGCAGTCCAAGCCCCCGCCTTTGTCAAAAACCAACGCCTGATCAGCTGGGTCGCCGAAATGGCCGCTCTCTGCAAGCCGGACAACATCATTTGGTGCGATGGCTCTGATGAAGAATACGACCGCCTTTGCGAGCAGCTCGTCGCTGCCGGCAGCTTCCGCAAGCTGAATCCGGAAAAGCGTCCGAACTCCTACCTGGCCTGGACCGACCCGTCCGACGTCGCCCGCGTGGAAGACCGCACCTACATCTGCTCGGAACGCAAGGAAGACGCCGGCCCCACCAATAACTGGATGGCCCCGGCCGAGATGCGCGCCACCCTGAATCCGCTCTTCGACGGCTGCATGAAGGGCCGCACCATGTATGTGGTGCCGTTCTCCATGGGCCCGCTGGGTTCGCCGATCGCCCACATCGGTATCGAGCTGTCCGACAGCGCCTACGTCGCCGTCAACATGAAGATGATGACCCGCATGGGCAAGGCCGTATACGACGTGCTCGGCAGCGATGGCGAGTTCGTGCCCTGCATGCACACCGTCGGCGCGCCGCTGGAGCCGGGTCAGCAGGATACCGCCTGGCCCTGCAACCCGACCAACAAGTACATCGTGCACTACCCGGAAACCCGTGAAATCTGGTCTTACGGCTCCGGCTACGGCGGCAACGCCCTGCTCGGCAAGAAGTGCTTCGCGCTGCGCATCGCCTCGACCATGGGTCGCGACGAAGGCTGGCTGGCCGAACACATGCTCATCCTCGGTGTGACCAACCCGCAGGGCAAGAAGTACCACGTCGCCGCCGCTTTCCCGTCGGCCTGCGGCAAGACCAACTTCGCCATGTTGATCCCGCCGGCCGGCATGCCGGGCTGGGGCGTGACCACCATCGGTGACGACATTGCCTGGATCAAGCCGGACGCCCAGGGCAACCTGCGCGCCATCAACCCGGAGGCCGGCTACTTCGGCGTCGCCCCGGGCACCAACATGCTGACCAACCCGAACTGCATGCTGTCGCTGACCCAGGACGTGATCTTCACTAACGTCGCGCTCACCGATGACGGCGATGTCTGGTGGGAAGGCCTGGGCGATGCCCCGGAACACCTGATCGACTGGCAGGGCAATGACTGGACGCCCGCAGACGGCAAGGCCGGCCGCAAGGCTGCCCACCCGAACTCGCGCTTCACCGTCGCCGCCACCAACAACCCGGCACTCGACAGCGAATGGGACAACCCGGAAGGCGTGATCATCGATGCCTTCATCTTCGGCGGCCGCCGCTCCAACACCGTGCCGCTGGTGACCGAAGCCCGCACCTGGGTGGAAGGCGTCTATATGGCGGCCACCATGGGTTCGGAAACCACCGCCGCCGCCTTCGGCGCCCAGGGTGTGGTGCGTCGCGACCCGTTCGCCATGCTGCCGTTCGCCGGCTACAACATGAGCGACTACTTCCAGC
>CAZEEQ010000009.1:0-103223 GCA_964511255.1 uncultured Paraperlucidibaca sp. | reverse complement strand
CCCCCGGCGTGACAGGCCGGTATTCTAACCGACTGAACTACCGCTGCGCGTCGGCACACAAAGACAGAGATGGTGGGTGTTGACGGGATCGAACCGCCGACCCGCTCCTTGTAAGGGAGCTGCTCTCCCAGCTGAGCTAAACACCCGCTGTCGTCGCTGTGTGGGGCGCATTATAGGGATTCCAGACGGCGTGTCAAAAGGAAATTCAGGGGTTTGCCACTGACTGCCGCTTTTATGAACATGACGGCGCCTGACCGGCAGCCCAGCGCTGTGCCGCCACCTCAGCCTCGGCACGGCTGGCATGGAATCCGGGCTGCTGGTTGCCGCGGGGATCGACCACGATATACGCGGTGATGCGCAGGGAAAAGGTCTGACGATCGAGCTCGCCCCACTCCAGCACGCTATAGCCGGTATCAGCCACGGGCCAGGCATTGCCGATCATGCCGGCTCCGAGATCAGTACCGGCGTATAGGCCGGGATGCGGTCAAACAGGCCGATGATGTCGGCATTACGCAGACGCACACAGCCATGCGACAGCGGCACGCCCATGGGCTCGCAATCCGGCGTACCGTGGAGATAGATATAGCGGCGCATGCTGTCGACGACCTGACCATCGGCCTGACGGCTGCGGTTGAAGCCTGGCTCCTGCCCTGACAGCCAGAGAATACGGGTGAGTATCCAGTCGCGGCCCGGACAGGCGGCATGCAGCTCGGGCGTCCAGACCTCGCCGGTCGGGCGGCGGCCACGCAGCACCGCACCGGCAGGCAGCCCCCCGCCGATACGGGCGCGCACAATATGCCAGCCGCGCGGCGTGCGCTCACTGCCAGCCTGCTCACCGGGCCCGTTAAGTGCGGTCGATACAGGGTATTCGGCGATCAGACGATCGCCCTGGTAATGGCGCAGCCGCTGGCTGGCGATGCCGACATGCAGCCAGTCACCTTCAGGACGTCCAGCGGGCAGCCAGATGCTGTCAGTGCAGGATGCGGGGCTCGTCATCCAGAGACTCGGGGTTGGCCATCTGATGCGTGGCCATCTGCACGCCGGCGCCCACCATGGCGCGGGCAATGTCATTGGTGCGGTTGCCCAGCAGCAGGCGGGCTTCTGCGGAAAAACGGACGCTCACCAGCGGTTCGCTGTCGACGCCATCACCGCTGCGGCGGAGCACGACTTCGCCATCATCCAGTTCGGACAATTCGAGGAAGGCAAATTCGGACATGGGTTTCTACCTCAGTGCGTCGGCCAGCCGGCCAACGCTTAGAATTCTACCAGTTCCGCGCGGAACTCGCGGATAGCCTGGGTCAGAGACTGATGAATACGAACCAGCAGGTCCCGGTCAGGCTCGCTCAGCGGAGAATCTTCCGTGGTCATGACCAGCGGGATGGCAATGCGCGCCGGTGACTCGTCATCAGTCACCAGCTCCGTGAGTGCCACCGGTTGATAACAGGCGGCATGCAGGCTGCGCAATCGCGACAACCAGCTCTGCGCATCTTCGGCCAGCTGCAGCAGAATCTGCGCCTCCGGCGAGACCTGACCGCGCCCTGCCATGGCCTCCGCCATGGCCTCCGGCGTGGTCACCGCCGGCTGCACCTTGTAGAAGCGCGAGAGCTCCTGCATGAAGGCGCCGAGCGCGCTGTGCAGATGCCAGATCGCGGCCTCGCGACTGCTGAGCGCGCGGGGCTCGCTGTCGAATGCCGTGCTGTCCGCCAGCGCGGCTTCCATCTGCATGATCTGCAGGCGCGCGAAATACAGCTTCTGATTCGTGCGCGCCGGATGGATATTGCGGTCCTTGCTCATCTCACTCGGCCTTCTTGTCGCCCTTGGGTGCAGTCACCACCCAGCGACCGTTGTCGAAGAACGCCTGCCAGCCGGTGGCCTTGCCTTCCTGCTCGGTCATCACGTACTGCTCGCGCGTCTTGCGGCTGAACCGCAGGATGTACGGACGGCCTTCCGGATCATGCACCGGGGCATCCAGCAAATAATGGTGCTTGGGGTCAAGCTGATCGCCGACCGACTTCAGCTCCTCGACACTGGGCGCACGCGTCTCGCGGTTCTTGGGGAACTTGCTGGCCGCCAGGAAAAGACCGCTGGCACCATCGCGCAGCAGAAAGTGGTCGTCGACCTTGGCGCAGCGCAGCTCGGGCATGCTGATCGGTGCCGCCTTGGGCGGTGCCGCTTCGCCGTTGCGCAGGAGCTTGCGGGTGTTGCCGCAGGTCGAGCTGGTGCAGCCGAAGTACTTGCCGAAGCGTCCGGTCTTGAGCTGCATGTCGAAACCGCACTTGTCGCATTCGATCAGCGGGCCGTCATAACCCTTGATGCGGTAGCTGCCCTCTTCCACTTCGTAGCCGGCGCAGTCCGGGTTGTTGCCGCAGACGTGCAGCTTGCGGCTGCCATCGATGAGATAGCTCTCCATGGCAGTGCCACAGATCTTGCAGCGGTGCTTGGCGCGCAGCTGCAGGGTTTCGCTTTCATCATCCTCGTCCGTGTCGGCGGTGATGGCGACGGCTTCGTCGCCACGCGTCAGGTTGAGCGTGAACTTGCAACGCTCCTTGGGCGGCAGCGCATAGCCCGAACAGCCGAGAAAGACACCGGTGGATGCCGTGCGGATCTGCAGCGGACGGCTGCAGAGCTGGCAAGGCAGGCTGGTCTGCACCGGCTGGTTGCGGCGCATGCCATCCTCGTCCTGACCGGCCTTGTCGAGCTTGCGCTTGAAGTCGGCATAGAAACGGTCGAGCACCGCCGTCCAATCCTCCGAGCCTTCGGCGACCTTGTCGAGCTGGGCTTCGAGATCGGCCGTGAACGCATAGTCCATGAGGTTGCTGAAGTTCTCGCCGAGACGGTCGGTGACGATGTCACCCATTTTCTCGGCATAGAAGCGACGGCTTTCCAGGCGCACATAGCCGCGATCCTGGATGGTCGAAATAATGGCGGCATAGGTCGACGGACGACCGATGCCGCGCTTTTCCAGCTCGCGCACCAGGCTGGCTTCGGTGAAGCGCGCCACCGGTTTGGTGAAGTGCTGCTTGGGGTCCAGCGTCTGCAGGGCCAGCTTCTCGCCGACCGCCACATCCGGCAGCACAATGTCTTCCTTGTCCTTGCTGACCGCGCTCATGACCTTGGTGAAACCGTCAAAACGCAGGATGCGGCCACGCGTGCGCAGCTCGAAGTCGCCGGCGGCCACGGTCAGGCTGGTGCTGGTGTATTCGGCATCGTTCATCTGGCAGGCCACGAACTGGCGCCAGATCAGGTCATAGAGGCGCTCGGCATCTTTTTCGAGACCGTCGATGGTGCCCGGACGCGCCGTCACATCCGACGGGCGGATGGCTTCGTGAGCCTCCTGCGCACCTTCCTTGCTGCTGTAGGAAATGGCTTTGCCGGGCAGGTATTTGTCGCCGAACTTCTGAACGATGAAGCCGCGCACTGCCTCCAGCGCATCCTGGCTGAGGTTGGTCGAGTCGGTACGCATGTAGGTGATGTGGCCGGCTTCATACAGACGCTGCGCCAGCGTCATGGTCTTCTTCACCGTAAAGCCCAGGCGTGTGCTCGCGGCCTGCTGCAGGGTGGAGGTGATGAAGGGCGCGGACGGCTTGCTGCGCGTCGGCTTGTCTTCTCGCTTGGCGACCGTATAGGCGGCTTTCTGCAGGAGCGCGACGGCGGCCATGGCCTGCTTTTCGCTGACCGGCTTGAAGGCCTCGCTGCCCTGGCGGGTGACTTCCAGACGCAGCGCGTCCTTGCCCGGGGTCAGGGTGTCAGCCCAGACTTCCCAGAACTCTTCCGGCACGAAGGCGCGGATCTCGCGTTCGCGTTCGACCACCAGACGCACGGCCACCGACTGCACGCGACCGGCGGAAAGCCCGCGGGCGATCTTCTCCCAGAGCAGCGGCGAGACCATGTAGCCCACGACGCGGTCGAGGAAACGGCGGGCCTGCTGGGCGTTGACGCGGTCGATGTTGAGCTCGCCCGGCTCTTTGAACGCTTCGGTGATGGCGGTCTTGGTGATTTCGTTGAAGACGACGCGCTTGAAACGGCTGTCATCGCCGCCGATGACTTCGCGCAGGTGCCAGGCGATGGCCTCCCCTTCGCGGTCCAAGTCAGTGGCGAGATAAATGGTGTCGGCGGTCTTGGCCAGGGCCTTGAGTTCGCTGACCACCTTTTCCTTGCCCGGCAGCACCTCGTACTTGGCCTTCCAGTGCTTCTCGGGATCGACACCCATGCGGGCGACCAGGGCAGCACGCTGCTTGCCTTCCTTCTGGGCCGCCTTCTGTTCGGGCGTCAGCTTGCGGGTTTCCGCTGCCGCCTTGGCACGCTCGGCCGGGTCGCTGGTGGCGCCGCCACTGACCGGCAAGTCGCGGACGTGACCGACACTGGACTTCACGATGAAGTCCTTGCCAAGGTACTTGTTGATGGTCTTGGCTTTCGCCGGAGACTCGACGATGACCAGCGATCTACCCATGGTTCAGGGATATCCCAAGAGAATGGCGGTAAAAAAGGCAACATGCGCCGCCAAGGAAGCGGCATATATACGAGTCCCGGTCATCAGGGTCAAGTCATCAGCACCAAGTCGGTCGCTGCCGCCGCTTGCGACAGCCCTTTCTCCGCCGGCCGGGAGAATCAGACCCCCGGCTCCTGCAGAATACCCCGCATGCGCTCGACCGACTCGGGACGACCATCCTCGCGCCAGAAGATCACGGCGCCATTGGGCGACACATCGGCGCCCAGCCAGCCCGCCGGCGCCGGCGTCGGCCAGGGCGCGGCCGCCAGCCAGCCTTCGGGGTTGCCCACGGGCTGCCAGTTGCCCAGACCACCGTGCCAGCGCCAGCGGCCCAGTCTGGCTCTGGGCATGGGACCGATGAACTGGTAATGACCGACCAAGCGCTCGCCGGCAGGCAGCTCCAGCCAGTCCGGGGCCTGGCGCAGATGCACGCTGAACCCGGCCGACTTGGCCTGCGCCCGCTGGGCTGCGAGCGCCTGCTCACGCGGGTTGGGGCGCAGCCAGAGCAGATTGCCGACGATCATGGCGATGACAAAGAAAAGCACGATCCAGAAAGTCACCATGTGCGAGTCCTGTCTTGTCGGGAAGTTCCGGCCAGTCTAGCAGGCGTCGTGACAGCCACCGCAGAGACACGCCACATTATTCACTGGCAATATCATCAGCACTGTTCTTATGGTCAGTTTATATGCTAGTGTTGAAAAAAAGGAAGGGGCAAAACCATGCAGGCACTGACGACGCGACAGGCAGAGATCCTCGACTTCATCCGCGAGTGCGTCGAGCACAATGGCATGGCGCCGACACGTGCCGAGGTTGCCCTCAAGTTCGGTTTCCGCTCCAAGACAGCGGCGTCGGACCATCTGCGCGCCCTGGAACAGAAAGGCTATATCAAGCTGCACGCCGAATTGTCACGCGGCATCCAGCTGCTCATGGATGACAGGGTCGATGAAGACCTGCTGCCGGTGATCGGCTCGGTGGCTGCCGGCCTGCCACTGGAAGCCGTGGAAAACCATGACCACAGCCTGCCGGTGCCACGCGGACTGTTCAGCAAGCGTCCGACCTACCTGTTGCGGGTGCGTGGCGAGTCCATGAAAGATGCCGGCATTCTCGACGGTGACCTGATCGCGGTCTACAAGACCAGCATCGCCCGTGCCGGCCAGATCGTGATCGCCCGCATCGAGAATGAAGTGACGGTGAAATACCTCGATTACGAAAAGAAGATGATCAAGCTGGTGCCGGCCAATCCCACCTTCGAGCCCCAGCTCATTTCGCCTGACAATGTCATCATCGAAGGGGTTTTCGTGGGTCTCATCCGGGACAATTTCGCCACCTGAAACCTCAGAAATGCCAGCATGAACTGGCCAGCCCGATAGTGCTGCCGGCGCAACAGGGTCATGCTCAGCGCATCGGTTTAAACCGCCATCGAACGGTCGCGATCGCCAACTCGCCGCAGGGTGTGAAGTACGCCCATTGCCTCTCCTGAGCCCGGCGCGCGCCAGGCTAGATATAGCGAATGAAAATGATCAGCACTGCCAGCATGAAAAGTATAGGAGCAAACTCTTGCCACTCCATAGAATCCTGCCTCCGTCAATATTACGTCGGAGGCGACCATACGATGTTCATGCGTGACAATATGTTGATCAAGCGTGCCCTTTAAGTAACCGCACGTAGCCGTCACATCATATTTTTTTGTAACCACGGGCAAAAAAAAGCCGCGCGGATAGCGCGGCCTCTTGGCAGTGGCACCCCGTCGCGGGATCGCCGCGACGGAGACATCCGACTTGTGGCAGAGCGCGTCAGACGCGCTCAATGATGGTGGCGATGCCCTGGCCGAGGCCGATACACATGGTGGCCAGACCGATCTGGGTATCCTTCTGCTCCATCACGTTCAGCAGTGTGGTGGTGATACGGGCACCGGAACAGCCGAGCGGGTGACCGAGCGCGATCGCACCGCCGTTGTGGTTGACCTTGGCTTCCGCCTGATCCAGCAGGTTCAGACCCTTGAGCACGGACAGGCCCTGAGCCGCGAAAGCTTCATTCAGCTCAACGGTCTGGATGTCGTTGATCGACAGACCGGCACGCTTGAGCGCCTTCTCGGTGGCCGGCACCGGACCCCAGCCCATGATCGCGGCTTCGCAACCGGCGACAGCCATGGAGCGGATCTTGGCACGCGGCTTCAGGCCCAGGGCCTGGGCACGTTCGGCACTCATGATCAGCATGGCCGAGGCGCCGTCGGACAGCGCCGAGGAGGTACCGGCCGTGACCGTGCCGCCCTTCGGATTGAAGGCCGGACGCAGGGCAGCGAACTGCTCCAGCGTGGCATCCTGGCGGATCACTTCGTCGATTTCGCAGAGGACCTTGAAACCGTTGGCATCATGACCTTCGATGCCGATGATCTCGTTCTTGAAGCGGCCGGCCAGCGTGGCAGCCCAGGCTTTCTGGTGCGAGATGAGACCGAACTGGTCCTGCATTTCGCGGCTGATGCCATTGAGCGTGCCCAGCATTTCCGCGGTCAGGCCCATCATGTTGGAGGCCTTGGCGTAGTGCTTGGAAGCGGCCGGGTTGAGGTCGATGCCGTGCATCATGCCGACATGGCCCATGTGTTCGACACCACCGATGACGAACACGTCACCCTGGCCGGTCATGATCTGGGCGGCAGCGGTGTGCAGGGCCTGCATCGAGGAACCGCAGAGGCGGTTGACGGTCTGGCCCGGCACCGAACGCGGCAGCTCGGCCAGCATGGCGATGTTGCGCGCCACGTTCATGCCTTGTTCCAGGGTCTGGTTGACGCAGCCCCAGATCACGTCTTCCACTTCTTCCGGGTTGGCGTTCGGGTTGCGGGCGAACAGCGCCTTCACCAGCTCGGCCGAAATCGTGTCGGCACGCACATTGCGGAACATGCCATTCTTGGTGCGACCCATGGCGCTACGCACGCCATCAACGATCACCACATCACGCGGATTCAAAGTTGTCATGTCAGGCTCCTGTCTCAGCCGAAGAATTTCTGGTTGGCAGCGGCCATGTCTTTCAGCAGCTGCGGCGCTTCATAGGCCTTGCCCAGGTGCGCGTACTTCTCGCAGAGGGCGACATAGTTGCCAATGCCCATCTGGTCGACATAGCGGCAGGCGCCACCACGGAACGGCGGGAAGCCGATGCCCATGATGAGTGCCATGTCGGCTTCAGCAGCCGAACCGACGATCTTCTCCTCCAGGCAGCGGGCGATTTCGTTGACCAGCGGCAGCATGAGACGGGCGACGATCTCGTCAGCCTCGAACTCCTTGCGCGGACCGACGACCGGCGCGATCAGTTCATAGGTGGTCTGGTCGACAACCTTCTTCGGCTTGCCCTTCTTGTCCTTTTCATAGACATAGAAGCCCTTGCCGTTCTTCTGGCCGTAACGGGTGTTCTCAAACATGATTTCAGTGGCGGACTTGTAGTCCGGCTTCATGCGGTCCGGGAAACCTTCAGCCATGACGTGGGCGGCGTGGACACCGGTGTCGATACCGACGACGTCGAGCAGATAGGCCGGGCCCATGGGCCAGCCGAACTTTTCCATGACCTTGTCGACGGCCTGGAAGTCGGCGCCATCACGCACCAGCAGGTCGAAGCCGCCGAAGTACGGGAACAGCACGCGATTGACCAGGAAGCCCGGGCAGTCGTTGACCACGATCGGCGTCTTGCCCATCTTGGTGGCGAGCTTGACGGTGGCGGCCACGGCTTCGTCCGAGGACTGCTCGCCGCGGATGACTTCGACCAGGGGCATCATGTGCACCGGGTTGAAGAAATGCATGCCGACGAAGTTCTGCGGACGCTTCAGGCTCTTGGCCAGATGCGTGATGGAAATCGTCGAGGTGTTGGAGGCAAGGATGGTGTCTTCGCTGACCATGCCTTCGACTTCCGACAGCACGGCAGCCTTGACCTTGGCGTTCTCGACCACGGCTTCGATGATGATGTCGACTTCCTTGAAGTCACCGTAGTTCAGCGTCGGACGAATGCGCGACAGGGTTTCGCCCATCTTGGCCGGGGTCAGACGACCCTTCTCGACCTGCGCCGACAGCAGCTTGGTGGCTTCGCCCATGCCCAGATCGAGGGCTTCGGAGCGGATGTCTTTCATGATGATCGGCGTGCCCTTGCTCGCCGACTGGTAGGCGATACCGCCACCCATGATGCCGGCGCCGAGCACGGCGGCCTGCTTGATGTCCTTGGCAGCCTTGGCTTCAGCCTTCTTGGCCGCCTTCTTGACAGCCTGGTCGGCCATGAAGAGGCCGATGAGGGCGTTGGCCTGCGGCGTGACAGCGGCCTTGGCAAAACCCTGCGATTCCACGGCCATGGCTTCGGCTCGGGCGAGACCGGCATGCTTTTGCATGGTCTTCACTGCCAGCATCGGTGCCGGGTAGTTCGGGCCAGCCTTGCCTGCCACGAAACCGAGCGCCGTGTTGAACGCCATCATCTGTTCCATGTGGTTGAGCTTGACCGGGTTCAGCTTCTCGGCCTTCTTGGCCTTGTAGTCGAGCTTGCCGGCGAGCGCCTGCTGGATCAGGTCGAGGGCAGCAGCACGCAGCTGCTCCGGCGCCACCACGGCATCCACGGCACCGGCCTTGAGGGCGGCATCCGGACGCTGTTCAGCACCACCGGCGATCCACTCGACGGCATTGTCGACACCGATCACGCGGCTGAGACGGACCGTGCCGCCGAAGCCCGGGAACAGGCCCAGCTTCACTTCCGGCAGACCGACCTTGGCGGCCGTGGACATGACACGATAATCGCAGGCCAGACACATTTCGAAGCCGCCACCCAGCGCGATGCCATTGATGGCAACCACGGTCGGTACGCTGATGTCTTCGAAAGCGCTGAACACGCTGGCGGCTTTGCCGGTCCACTCGGCCACGCCAGCTTCGCCATTGGCGAACAGGGTACCGAATTCGGTGATATCGGCACCGACGATGAACACGCCCTTGCCGGAGGTGACGATGACGCCCTTGATGCTGCTGTCGGCCTTGATCGCCTCGGTCGCAGCAGCCAGTTCATTCACCGTAACGGCGTTGAACTTGTTGACGGACTCGTTGGCGAGATCGAATTTGAGTTCAGCGATGCCATTCTCCAGCGCTTGCACGCTGATGGCCGATCCCGAATAAATCATGCAGTGATCTCCAGTTTTTGGTGACTACACACGCCACTGGGACCATTACCGGCCCGGCAGTGTTACGGCGGGTGCGTCGAGTGTACGCATCCGGAAAGGTTTTGACAGGCATAGTCCCGTCAAAACCCGCCCTTTTTGTGACCCGATGGTCAGCGTTTCATGACGCGCGGAACGCGCCCTGCAGCCTCGGCGAGACCAGGGGGCAACGGTTTGGCTGGCGGCTTGACCGCCGGTTTGGCAGGCACCGGCAGCACCGTGGCCGCCGGCTTCTCCTCTTCCTCGTCATCATCCTTTTCAGCGTCGTGCCAGACATCGAAGCGCGCCGCCACGGTGGCGAAAACACTGCCTTCGGGGTACTCGCCGTCGGCATTGGCCTCACCGGCCGGCTTGCCGAGCAGCAGCGCAATCGCCTCCTCTACCCGGCTGATGGCATAGATGCGGAACTTGCCGGCCTTGATGGCCGCCATCACCTCATCACGCAGCATGAGATGACGGATGTTCTGGACCGGGATGATGACGCCCTGATCACCGCTCAGGCCCTTGAGCTGGCATGCCGCGAAGAAGCCTTCGATCTTCTCGTTGACACCGCCGATGGGCTGGACTTCACCAAACTGGTTAACCGAGCCGGTGATGCCGAAGTTCTGGCGCACCGGCAGCTTGCCGATGGCCGAAAGCAGGCCGCAAAGCTCGCCCAGCGAAGCGCTGTCGCCGTCAACGCCCGAATACGACTGCTCGAAGGCAATGTTGGCCGCAAAACGCAGCGGATGCTCGGCACCGAAACGGGCCTTGAGGTAGCTGGTGAGAATCAGCACGCCCTTGGAGTGGATAGCACCGCCGAGTTCGACATCGCGTTCGATGTCGGTGATCTCGCCGCCACCGTAGTGGGCCGTGACCGAAATGCGTGACGGCAAGCCGAAGCTGGCATCGCCGTAGCTGACCACCGTGAGGCCGTTGACCTGGCCAACCACCTCGCCCTCACAGGTAAACAGCTGGTTGCCTTTGCCGATGTCATCGAGATACAGGCGGCGGATGCGGTCATGACGGCGCTCGCGACCTTGCAGGGCCAGCTTGATGTGCTCGGCCGAGACTTCCATGGCGCCGGCCTGCGCCGCCCAGTAGTTGGACTCGCGCAACAGGTCGGCGACACCCCGGGCATGCAGCGAGAGCAGATCCTGGTCATCCGCGGTACGGGCGCTTTCCTCGATGAGACGCGCCACGCCGCTGCGATCCAGCGGCAGCAGCCCTTCGCGGTTGGCGATATCGCCCAGAAAGTGCGCGTAGAGCAGCTCGTTCTCGGGGGTACGCGGCATGTCGGACTCGAAGTCGGCGCGCATCTTGAACACCGTCTCCAGCTCGGGATCGAACTCCTGCAGCAGGTAAAAGGTCTCGCGGTCACCCAGCAGGACCAGCTTGAGGTTAAGCGGAATCGAGTCCGGCTCCAGCGACACGGTGCCGGTCAGCGTCAGCATCTGCTCCAGCGACGACAGTTTCAGCGACTTCGCACGCAGGGCACGCTTGAGGCTCTGCCAGGCATAGGGATGCTCCAGCACCTGCTCGGCTTCGATGATGAGAAAACCGCCATTGGCGCGGTGCAGGGCGCCGGGCCGGATCAGCGTGAAGTCACTGGCCACGGTACCCATGTAGGTCACCTGCTCGACATGACCCAGCAGGTTGTAATGCGTCGGCAGGTCTTCGTAGATCACCGGCGCGCCCTGCTTCGGGTCACGGCTGATCAGGGCATTGACCTGATAGCGCACCGGCGGCAGCTGCTCACCGGCCTGCCCCACGGATACCGTGGCATCCTGGTTTTCGCCGGCATTGAGGACCAGGTCGAGATGCTCCAGGAGATCGGTGCGGTAAGCCTTGAGATAGGTCACCAGACGCGGGTGATCCTGGTACTTCTCCAGCAGTTTGCCGAGCAGCGGATCGACCACGGCCAGCGCCACTTCATCGTTGAGCTTGTCGACCTGGTCGCGGTTGCGCTCCTCGATCTGATCGAGTTTGCGGGCGACCTTGCGCAGCCGGTTTTCCATATCGACCATGGCCAGCTTGCAGCGCTCCTGCATCGGCACCGACAGCTGACTGAATGCCTCGATGCTGAGCACCTCGCCATTCTCGCCCATCGGCGAAAAACCGTAGCCGCCGGGCGTGCGCAGCACCAGCTTGACGCCCTGCTTCTCGCCAATACGAGCCAGTTGCGCCAGCGCGTCCTGCTGAACACGCGAGAGTTCGCCCTTGAGGCTTTCGCGCCGGTCCTGGTAACGGTCGCTTTCAAAGGCACTGAGGATGCGGTCGGACAGTTTGCGCCAGAGCTTGTGCATGTCCTGCTTGAAAGCACCACCGATGCCGGCAGGCAGCTCGATGGCCTGCGGATAGCGCGGATCCTGGAAGTTGTTGACGTAGATCCAGTCGGAAGGCGCCTTGCGCTTG
This sequence comes from uncultured Paraperlucidibaca sp., assembly GCA_964511255.1. GTDB lineage: Bacteria > Pseudomonadota > Gammaproteobacteria > Pseudomonadales > Moraxellaceae > Perlucidibaca. Next base: position 91,167 of record CAZEEQ010000009.1, on the reverse strand, counting down.
CCCGCCACCGACTCCAGATAGCGACGGATCATGGTGCGCTTGCCAAGGCCGTTGCTGCCGATGGCAAACAGGTTGTAGCCATCATGCGGCATGGCCACGGCCATCTCGACCGATTCACGGGCGCGTTCCTGGCCGAGGAAGTCAGTCATGGGCTTGAGGCGGCGGGTATTGCGGAACGGCAGATGCTTCAGGGGTGTGCCGCGATAGAGCTGGCTGTATGCGAGAGGCTTGGACAAGGGCTTAAGTCTCCGGCAAGGCGGCCCATCCGAGAGCGGGGCCGCAATGAGGGGAAGTGTAGCCGAGGCCGGGGGTAGGCGGCCATGGTGGCGACTGGCCCGGGCGACGGCTGCACCCGACGGCTACGCCTCAGGTCCGGCTTTCGCGAGCCGGGATGGCATAGGTTCCGGTCGACTGAGCCACCGGCTCATCCTCGCCTTCGGCGAAAATCAGCACATCGATCACCGCCGACTGCCGGCCCAGCCGCAGGAAGCGAGCCTCAGCGATGAGATCGGCATGACGCGGCTTGCGCAGGAAATTGATGTTCAGGTTCTGCGTCACCGCCAGCGCCACCGGCCCCAGACGCGCCAGGATCAGGGCATACATGGCGGTATCGGCCAGTGTCATCATGGTTGGCCCGGACAGGCTGCCACCCGGCCGCAGGGCCTTCTCGTTGTAGGCATAGCGGACGCGGACACTGTCGGCGTTGACGGCATCGACCCGGTAGCCGTAGTCGGAAAATGCCGGAATACCGGCACTGATGAAATCATTGACCTCGCTGGCGGTCATTTGCATAGAAGTCTCGATACCAGAAACAGATGATCGCCAGGATATTACGGACAATACACATAAAACGAAACCGGAATTAATGCCGCTGAGTCTGCACCCAGGCCTTGAGCACCTTATCCGCGGACCAGCGATGGATACTTGCCCCGGCTCTCCTTACAATGACGCCCTTTCCAGACCTGCCTTTCGGAACCCACCATGCGCGCCAGTCGCTACCTGCTTGCCACCCTCCGTGAAACCCCGGCCGACGCCGAAGTCATCTCGCATCAGCTCATGCTGCGAGCCGGCATGATCCGCAAGCTCGCCACCGGCCTCTACAACTGGCTGCCGCTGGGCAATCGTGTGCTCAAGAAGGTCGAACGCATCATCCGCGAGGAAATGGACCGTGCCGGTGCGATGGAAGTGCTGATGCCGGTGACCCAGCCCGTCGAACTCTGGGAGGAGTCCGGGCGCTATGTGCAGTACGGACCGGAGCTGCTGCGTTTCAAAGATCGCCACGACCGTCCCTTCGTGCTCGGCCCGACCCATGAAGAAGTGATTACCGATCTCGCGCGCAACGAGCTGCAGAGCTACAAGCAGCTGCCGGTCAATTTCTATCAGGTCCAGACCAAGTTCCGCGACGAGATCCGCCCGCGCTTCGGCGTCATGCGCTCGCGCGAATTCATCATGAAGGATGCCTACTCCTTCCACGTCGACCAGGCCTCGCTGCAACAGACCTATGACGTGATGTATGACACCTATTGCCGCATCTTCACCCGCCTCGGCCTCGATTTCCGCCCGGTGCAGGCCGATACCGGCTCCATCGGCGGCACCGGCTCGCATGAGTTCCATGTGCTGGCCTCCAGCGGGGAAGATGACATTGCCTTCTCCGACAGCTCCGACTATGCCGCCAACACCGAGATGGCCGAAGCCCTCGCGCCGGCCACGCCGCGCGCTGCTGCCAGCCAGGATATGAGCCAGGTCGCAACACCGACCCAGACGGCCTGCGCCGATGTCGCCGCCCTCCTCGGCCTGGCTGTCACGCAGACCGTCAAGGCCGTCGCCGTGGTCGCGCCGGTGCCGGTTGATGCCGCCACCCTGAAAGCCAACCCCAAGGCAGAGCCGGCTCAGCGTTTCTTCCTGTTTCTCCTGCGCGGCGATCATGACCTCAACGAGATCAAGGCCGGCAAGCTCGACGGCCTCAAGGACTTCCGCCTCGCCACGGAGGCCGAAATCGTCGCCGCCCTCGGTTGCGTGCCCGGCTTCATTGGTCCGGTCGGTGTCTCCGCCGCCGTCACCGTGATCGCCGACCGCACCGTTGCCGTCATGAGCGACTTCGTCTGCGGCGCCAACCAGGCCGGCTTTCACCTCAGCGGCGTCAACTTCGGCCGCGACCTGCCGGAGCCGGCGCTGGTCACCGACATCCGCAATGTGGTCGAAGGCGACCCCTCACCGGATGGCCAGGGCACCCTGGTGATCAAACGCGGCATCGAAGTCGGTCACATCTTCCAGCTCGGCAAAAAGTACTCGGAAGCGCTGAACTGCAAGGTGCTCGGCGAAGACGGCAAACCGCTGGTGGTGACCATGGGCTGCTACGGCATCGGCGTCACCCGCGTCGTGGCCTCCGCCATCGAGCAGAACTACGACGACAAGGGCATCATCTGGCCGGATGCCATCGCGCCGTTCCAGATCGCGCTGGTGCCAATGAACTGGGCCAAGTCGGTGCGCATCCAGGAAGAAAGCACCAAGCTCTACGAGCAGCTCACCGCGGCCGGCTACGACGTCTTCTTTGATGACCGCAACGAGCGCCCGGGCGTGAAGTTCTCGGACATCGAGCTGATCGGCATTCCGCACCGCCTGGTGGTCGGCGAGAAGGGCCTGGACGCCGGCACGCTGGAGTACAAGGGCCGCCGCGACGCTGAATCGCAGGACATCCCGGCCGCCGGCCTGATGGACTTCCTGGCGGAGCGCGTCAAGGGCTGAGCGAACGACCGGGCGACAGGCGCCGGCCGGATGACCCCGCGCTGTCGGCTGACGCCCTTCGGGAGATATGCGTGTCTGGACAAGCGGCCATTGGCCTGATCAATCCGAAGAGCCCGGACAATGTGGGCTCGGTTCTGCGTGCCGCGGGTTGCTACGGTGTGGACACGATCTACTACACCGGTACGCGCTTCGCGCGGGCGGCCAAATATCAGCTCGATACCCGGCAGCGCAGCGAAACGATCGCGCTCACCGCTGTTACCTCGCTGCTGGCCCAGCGCCCGCCCGGCTGGCAGCTCGTCTGCGTGGAGCTGGCCGAAGGCGCAACGGCCTTGCCGGTGTTCCGGCACCCGGAGCAGGCGCTGTATGTATTCGGCCCGGAAGACGGCTCCATCGATCAGGCGATCATTGATGCCGCCGATGCGGTGGTCTATGTGCCGACCATCGGCTGCATGAATCTGGCGGCGACGGTGAATGTGCTGCTCTACGATCGCCTGGCCAAGCAGCAGGGCGACATCGACCACCTCCAGCGCGTGCGCGCGAGCCGTGATGTGAACAACCGGTTGGTGGTCAAAGGGCCTCACCGCGCCGCCCCCGATCAGTGACACCCTGCACATTTCCTGAGCGAAGAGGCGCCGCCCCGCTTGCAAGATTCATGAATTATCGTAAGATACGCGCCTCGTGACGGCCCAGCCGTCCACGGGCGATTAGCTCAGGGGGAGAGCACTACCTTCACACGGTAGGGGTCACTGGTTCGATCCCAGTATCGCCCACCATACAAAAGCAAAAAAGAAAACAGCGACTTAGGTTACTGCGAGCGCCTCAGAAATGAAGGCAAAGCAGTCACGTAAGTCGCTGTTTTTGTTTGAGCTGTCGCTATTCCAAATAGGCAATGGGGCCGTTGCTTTTTAACCCATTGGTCGCTTGCTCGGGTCATGCACGACCTACCATTTTCAAGACCTCTAGCGCCTGTCTTCCAGACTGCTGGCCAACATTTCCGGCCATACCATACGAGCCTTCCCTCAGAAACACCTGCCTGCCAGCGCAAGTAACCGTGTTGCGTTTGCATCCCGCTGGAGACACGCCGATTCCCCCGGATCGTCACCGGAGTACACATCCTGCGGCCCGTGATGCGCGGTTGATCGCTTGGAAAGCGGCGAGGTATTGTCAGGGCAGTCACTCATCGGCAAGCGAGCCATGCGCCTATCACTGCACCGCTGGCTACAAGCCATCTTTTCTGCCCGACCTGGTGGCCGGACCTTGTCTGCATCTGATGTCGTCAGGCACTTCCATCCCGGCCAGGACACACCCGACCGCAGCGACCTGCCCCGGGTCGACTGCGTCGAGCCCTCGCTGCTGCAGCTTTCACGCGATCAAAGTTATCTCTGGTGTACCTGCGGACGCTCACGTCAGCAGCCCTTCTGCGATGGCAGCCATGCCGGCACCGGGCTGCAGCCGCTGCGCTTCGCGCCGGCCAAAAGCCAGACCTTCTGGTTGTGCAACTGCAAGTACACGCGCACGCCACCGTATTGCGATGCTGCCCACAATCGGCTGCCCGCGCTGCGGGCGCGACGCCTGGCCGGCCAGTGATCCTGCTGCGCCGGCTCAGCCGTTGCGCTGCCGGAGCCAGGCGGAGGGCGACATGCCGAACCAGCGCTGGAAAGCGCGCCGGAACGCGGTGGCATCGTGATAGCCCAGCGCCAGCGCCACCGACTCCACGGTATGACGCCCGGACGAGAAATGGGCTTCGGCCTGTCGCGCCAGCTCGGCATCCAGCAAGGCCTGATAGCTGCTGCCTTCGGCCTTGAGATAGCGCATCAGCGTCCGCGGCGACAAACCATGGTGATCCGCCATGCTGGCCAGACTCCAGAGCTGGCCGGGATGCTGCTGGAGAAGACGGGTAATGCGCTGCCCCCACCCGCCTGACTGCCGCTGCGCCTGCTCCAGCTGCTCGCACTGGCGCAGGGCCTGCTCGTAAGCCGCGCTGTCGCGGAACGGATTCGGCTGTTCCAGCAGTTTCAGCGGCACCCGCACCACGGTTTCTTCGGCATCGAAGACATAAGGGCTGTTGAAGTAACGGGCATAGGCTTCGGCATGTGCCGGCGCCGGATAGGCAAAGCGGATCTCGGCCTCGCGCAGACGCCGTCCGATCACCAGCTCGATGCTGCGCTGCACTGTCACCGCCATGGCTTCGATACAGAACAGACCGATCGCGTCCAAGGGCAACTGCAGCTCGATGCGGATGGCCATGTGTTCGCCCGCGAACGCGCGACTGAGCTGCACGCCGGGAATGCGCAGGGCGTGATAACGCGCCATCGCCGCCCAGGCCTCCAGCAATGTCGGTGCGGCGGACAGCAGCGAACCCAGTGGCCCGTGCGCCGCCACCGGCATGCGCGTCGCCATCTCGAGTCCGAAATCAGCTCGGCCGGCGAGGCGCAGGGCATTGCCCACAATGCGGATCTGATCCGGCTGGCTGATGGTCTGATCGAGCACCGCGAGGTCTGCAGGGACCAGCGACGTCCCGGCCAGCAGCAGCGTCTGACCGGCGGCATCCAGGCGCAATTCACGCGCCAGCAGACGCACATAAGTGGCGGGATACTTCAACAGCGCCTCCACGGCAACTGACGGCGGGGCATGACCATAACGCACCCCTGCGCATCTTGTCACATTCTGCATGCCCATTGTCGCCATGTAGCCTTCAGGCGCCGCAAGGCCGGCGGCAAGATGGCATCAGGTCCCATCCCTCTCGCGGAGTCGCGCCATGTCAGCCGCCATCCCCACCGCCCTGCTCCGTCAACAGCTACCGAACATCACCGCCATGCTCAAGGGCGCGGTCGTGTCTTATCTGCCACTGCCCAACCGCCGGCGCGGCCAATGGGTCACGCAGCAACTGGCCGCGCCCTCGACCGCCCTGGTCCGGGCTTATGCGCAATGGTCACGCGCCGAACCCGAGCGTTATGGCACAACCCTTCCGGCTCATCTGATCAGCGGCCAGACCGGCCTCGGCCTGATCGCACGCCTGACCGCGCAATCGCCCTACCCCATGCTCAGTGTGCTCAATCAGGGCGTGCATCTGCGCATCAACCAGGCACTGACGCAAGGTGAGGCCATCACGCTGCGCGGCCGCCTGGTCGACGCCAGCGATGACGGCTACCGCGCCCGCGTGCACTCCCGCCTGGAGGCCGGCACCGCCTGCTGCCCGGATGCCCTGGTGATCGATGCCTATGCTGCCGTGGTCTTGCGCAAACGCCCGGACAACCGCAACGAGGAGCGCCAGGCACCGGACTTCAGGACCGTCGGCCACTGGCAGGCCGGGGCCGACGAAGGCGTCAAATTCTTCCTGCTGACCGGTGATTTCAATCCCATCCATACCCTGCCGGCGATGGCCCGCCGCACCCGTTTCCGCGGCTGCATCATGCATGGCTATGGTGCTTTCGCGCAGGTCTTCGAAGCGATACAGAATGCTGGCTGGACGATTGCCGACATCGATGTCCGTTTCATCAAGCCACTGCCGCTGCCGAGCCCGGCCCTGCTGATCCAGGTCGCCGCGACAGCGGATGCCGGCGGCCGGCACGCCTTGCGCCTGACCGATGCCGATGCCGATGACAACCTCTATCAGGTCGGCAGCTTTCTGCCGGCAACACGGTGACCCCCATGCATGCCACACTGACCACTGTTCCCGCCGACCGTCTGCCGGTCATCGTGGCCGGCGCCCGGACACCGTTCCTCGACAGTGCCGGCCTTTATGCCGACATGATGAGCTATGAGCTTGGTTCGCACGCGCTGCGCGGCCTGCTCACCAGGGCCGGTGTCGATCCAGCCGACATTGATCTCGTCATCATGGGCACCGTGCTGCACGAAGTAGAGACCACCAATGTCGCGCGCGAGGCCATGCTTGCCGCTGGCATGTCCAGCCGCACTCCGGCCTATACCGTGGCGATGGCCGGCATTTCGCCCAATGTCGGGGTGATGAACCTCTGCGACCAGATCGCGCTCGGCCGCATCCGTATGGGTATCGCCGGTGGCACCGAAAACTTCTCGGATGTCCCGGTGCGGCTGTCGCAAAATATCCGCCGCAGCCTCATGAAGCTGCGCCAGCGCAAAGCAACCTCGGCGCGCCTGAGCGTGCTGGGCGGGCTGCGTCCCGCCGACCTCAGACTGGACATCCCGACCGGCAGCGACTTCACCACCGGCATGACCATGGGCGTCGCCTGCGAGGCCATGGTGCGCAAGTTCGGCATGACCCGCGAAGCCTGCGACCAGTACACCGCACGCAGTCATGCCGGGGCGCTGGCGGCGACGCGTGAAGGCCACTACCAGGCCCAGATCGTGCCGGTCGCGATTGACGCTGCTCGCACCGCCAGCCTCGACAACACCCCGCGGGCCGACGCCAGCGCAGCACGTCTTGCCGGACTGCCCCCGGTCTTCGACCGCCAGCACGGCATCATCACCGCTGGCAACGCATCGCGCTTTACCGACGGTGCCGCCGCGCTGCTGCTGAGCAGCCTCGGTCATGCGCGCGAACAAGGCCTGAAGCCACTGGCTGTGGTCCGCGACTACCTCCTGACCGGCGTCGATCGCCTGGATGAGGAAATGCTGCTGGGCCCTGCCATGTCCATCCCGCGCCTGCTGGCCCGCAACGGCATGGGGTTTGATGAGGTGGCGGTCTGGGAGCTTCACGAAGCCTTCGCTGCGCAAGTCCTGATCAATCGGGCCTGCATGGCCGATGCCGGTTTTGTCCACAGCCGCCTCGGGCACGATTGTCCGGTCGGCGAAATCCCGATGGCGCAGCTCAACCCCTGGGGCGGATCGCTGTCATTGGGGAATCCGTTCGCAGCCACTGGCGGCCGCCTGTTCATGACCGCCTGCCAGCGCCTGCAGACCAGCGGCAAGCGCTATGCGGTGATCTCGACCTGTGCCGGCGGTGGTCTCGGCGCCGCCATTCTCCTCGAACACCCTGACGCCTGCTGAGGTTCGTGCCTCAGGGCTTTTGCGGCACCCGACGCAGCGCCGACAGGTCATAACCGGCGGCGCCCACACGCGCCACCAGCGCCTGGTAATCGGCATCGGAGATCACCGGACTGCGCGCCATGATCCAGACATAGTCGCGGCTGGATCGGCCGATGATGGTCTGGCTGTAGTCCGCCGCGACATGCACGATGCGGAACTCGGCCCGCACCGGCCAGATGAACTGCATGCCCCAAAGACCACCGCCACTGGCGGTATCGACGTAACCGGTCGGATGGTAGGTCTTCTCGGGACCATCGAAAGCCCCCTGATTGAAGCGGAACGTTGTGTGAACCACATTGGGCGCCTCGAAGACATAGGTCTCGGTGGCGTTGTATGCCTCGCGTTCGAGATAAGCCGGAATATGGGCAATGACATACCATTGGCCCATGAAACGCGGGATATCGACTCGGGCTTCGGTGGTGATCGGCGGCGTCGCGGCGCAGGCGGACAACAGCATCAGCAAAGACAGCATGATCATTCGCTTCATTTCCGCACTCCCGGCGTCATCGTTCTGAACTCTGGATTGCAGGGATAGCACGCAGGTCGCGGGGCCTCAATGCCACAGCCGCGCCCGACCCGAAAACACAGTGACTCTTCAGTCAAGTTGTCATTATCCGCCCCCCTTTTGGCACTCTGGGCTCTCTGCAGGGGGCACCTGAGCGTGCGATGTTGACCCACTGTCAGCCCGGGAGCCCGCCCATGATTTACGAACAACCCCAGAAAGCACCGGAAATCGCCAGCCTGGAAACCGTGTTCCAGCGCCAGCAATCCGCCTTTGCCAACTCGCCCTTCTTCACTGCCGATGAGCGCATCGCGCATCTGCGCGCACTCGATGGCGCCATGCGCAAACATCAGGACCGCCTGGCCGCCGAGCTCAGCGCCGACTACGGCCACCGCTCCGCTGACGAATTCAAGATGGCCGAAATGCTCTTCGGCCTCGAAGGCATCAAATACTGCATCAAGAACGTGAAACGCTGGATGCGCGCCGACAAGCGCCATGTGCCGGCACTGCAGATGCCGGCCAAGGCCCGCGTCGAATACCAGCCCCTGGGCGTGGTCGGCGTCATCGTGCCTTGGAACTACCCGGTTTTCCTCGCAGTCGGCCCGCTCATGTACGCGCTCGCCGCCGGCAACCGCGTCATGATCAAGATGTCAGGCTACACACCGCGCCTGGCACTGGCCTTCAAGGCCATGCTGGCCGAGATTTATGATGAAGACCATGTCGCCGTCGTCACCGGACAGGGTGCCATCTCCGAGGCTTTCCCCAAGCTGCCGTTCAACCAGATCACCTTCACCGGCTCGACCAACGTCGGCCGCATCGTCATGCAGGAGGCCGGCAAGAACCTGACGCCGGTGTTGCTGGAGCTGGGCGGGAAATCGCCGGTGATCATGCATCAGTCCTTCCCGGTCGAAGATGCGGTCGCTCGCCTGGCCTTCGGAAAATGCTGGAACGCCGGACAAACCTGTGTCGCCGCCGACCATGCCTACCTGCCGACGGGCAAGGTGGATGAGTTCGTCAGCAAATTCAGCGCGCAGATTCGTCAGATGTACCCGACATTGCTCAACAACCCGGACTACACCTCGATCATCAACGACAAGCAGTACCGCCGCATTCAGGGCTATCTCGACGATGCCCGCGAGCAAGGCGCCCGCATCATCGAGATCAATCCGGCCAACGAGGACTTCAGCGGCAGCCGCAAGATGCCGGTGACGCTGGTGACCGGCGTCACCCGTGATATGCAGATCATGCAGAACGAAATTTTCGGGCCGGTGCTGCCGTTGCTGGAATACAGTGATCTCGACGAGGTGCTGAAGTACATCAACCGCCAGCCGCGCCCGCTCGCACTGTACTACTTCGACTATGACAATAGCCGCATCGAGCATGTGATCGCCAACAGCCACTCCGGTGGCGTCACCGTCAACGATGTCATGAGCCATGTCGCCGTCGACGACCTGCCCTTTGGCGGCGTCGGCGCATCAGGCATGGGCAAATACCACGGCCACGAAGGCTTCCTGGCCATGTCCAATGCCCGCAGCGTACTCATCAAGTCGCGCTTCAACGGCCTGAAATACATCATGCCGCCGTTCAACAAGCCGGCTCATGGTTTCATCAAGCGCTTTCTGCTGAGCTGAGCCCCGCGCCCCACCGAATCGGTCAGTGCGTGACCAGCCTGACCGCATCCGCCGGCAGATCCTGGCGCTCGATCTGCAGCGCACCGGCCCGACCCGGCTCGACCACATACGGCGGGCGGCCGGTCAGCCGGACGCGTTCGCCCTTGCGCAACAACGCCTGCAGGATGATGTGTCCATTGGCCTCGGTGACGCGCACATGCACTGTATCCGTGGCGTTCAGCATGACATACCCGGTCGTGGCCGGAGACGGCTCCGCAACCGCCGGGATGGCCTCGGATAACGATGCTGTTGCAAGGGCTGGTGCCGCGAGCACCGGGGCAGGAATGACAGGCGCCACCGGCGCAGGGCCGGCCGCTACCGGCGGCGATGCCATCTCCGACGCCGGTTTGCCGGCACGGAGATACCACAGCAGAGCCAGTACCGCCACGGCGAACAGCAGCAGGTGGCGGATCTTGAGCGCGGCGAAAATCGCCAGCAACCCATGCAGCAGCTTGAGAAAGTGCAGGATGACAATCTGCAGCAGCACGCTCAGCCAGTCTCCGCGTCCACCCACAATCGTGAATAACGGCAAAATGGTTCTCCAGAAATGATCACGCCGCAAACGGCAAGCTTACTCGGGGCTCGCGCCGGACAGCGAGGTTTCCGCATTATTTTCAGCCGCCGCAGGCAAAACCGGCCCGGTCTCTGCAACAGCCCCCGATGGCGTCTCGGCCAAAGGTACCGTTTCCGGCGCCACGACTGATGAGGGGGCGGACACCCGCCTCACGGCAACCGAAGCCGGAGCCACCATGACACCCCGGTTCTTCAAGTTACCCATCTCGCGGGTTTCCTGCGCGAGATTGTAGGTCGTCAGACTGTCAACGGTTTCTTCGCGCTGCGCAGTCGCCGGGCTGCGGGCCTCGCCCGGCCACAGGGCTTGCACCAGCACAAAAGCACCGGCCAGCAACAGCGCCCCCAGCATGAACCCCAGCATGACCTTGCGGCGCCGCCGCCGGGCTGAAATGCCGTAGTCATAATAAATCGAGGGATCAAAGCGGATGATGGGAGGCGACTTTCTGGACATGCTGACTCAACAGGAATGCAGTAGCGGTTGTTACTTCCAATAAAACAACACATGTCACATTCAATGTACATGTCACAGACATCATTTCATGGCGCTGCCAGCACACGCTGCCCAATCGCGGCCAATAACCGCGCAACCCTACCCTGACGCTGATTGGCATCATTTATCCCCATATTGTCCGCATCGATGCTCACGTCGCGGCACTTATTCAGCCGACAGTCGACACCTCACAGGAGGAGCCGTGACATGCAAGACAATACCGCCATCCCGGCCAATGAGGCGGCCCACACCCTGCGTACACTTCGGACGCCCCCGCGCGTGTCCTGGCCGGCGGTCATGCTGATGATCATGGCCTATCTGATGATTGCCGGCATCAGCACGCTCTGCGTTCTCGGCCATCTCCCGTTCTGGGCCGGCACGGTGATCAATGCCATCGCCATCTACATGCTGTTCACGCCGGCGCACGAGTCCATGCACCGCTCGGCGTCAGGCAACCCCAGGCTTAACGAGCTGATCATGGCGGCCAGCACCTTCATCGCCATTCCGTTCGGCAGCGGCCGCTTCATGCGCGTCATGCACATGCGTCACCATCGCTTCACCAACGAAGAGAACGACCCAGACCACTTCCTCTCCAGCCACTTCAAGCTGATGCCACTCTGGGGTTTCTGGCCATTTCTCTATCTGTTCCAGTTCGCCCGTGACCCGAAGCAATTCAGCGGCATCGATGCCCGCGGTACCTGGCGTGAAGTCATCGTCGGCCTCGGCACCGTCACTGTGCTGTTCTTCATCGCTCCGGAGCAGATGCTCTGGCTCTGGCTCATCCCCATTTATGTCGGCTTCTTTCTGATGTGTCTGGTGTTCATGGTGCTACCGCACTACCCAGCCATCGTGCGCGAAAGCGAGAACCCCTATCGCGCCACCCTGCTGCGCCAGGGTGCCGAATGGCTGCTGACACCGGTGCTGATGTACCAGAACTATCACCTGGTCCATCACCTCTATCCGACCGTGCCTTTCTACCGCTACGGCAAAGCCTGGAAGGCCCGCCTGGCGTATCACCAATCCCATAACCCGGCGATTGTCGCTCCTTTTGGCATCGGGCCCCGTCAATGACAACAGCGACCCAGCGGCTATGAATGCAACAACGAGAGAACCCCAATGAACAAGACCGTACTCATTACCGGCGGCGCTGGTGGGATCGGCCGTGAGTTCTGCAAGCTCTTCGCCCGCGACGGTTACCGCGTGGTGGTCTTCAGTCTGCTGCAGAACGAGCTTGATGACCTCGGCAAGCTCCTGCAGGAGCAGACACCGGGTTGCACTTATGTGCCGGTACAGATGGATCTTTCGATACCGGATGCCGCCCGTCGCATCCACACCTGGCTGCAGGAGCAGAAGATCACGCTGGATGTGCTGGTCAACAACGTCGGCTTCGGTCTCTTCGGCGAACATGTCGAACTCGATGCCGACCGCCTTGCCAGGATGCTGGTGGTCAACAACTCGCTGATGAGCCAGCTCTGCGTGCTGATCGGCAACGACATGAAGCAGCGCGGCCGCGGCAATATCCTCAACGTTGCCTCACTGGCTGCCTTCGCGCCCATGCCCTTTTTTGCAGCCTACAGCGCCAGCAAGTCCTATGTGCTGTCATTCAGCGTCTCGCTGGCGCGCGAAATCCAGGAGTTCGGCGTCCAGGTGACCTGTCTGTGCCCGAGCACGACGCGCACACAGTTCCTCGACACCGCCCAGGGCAAGCACCAGTCCGGCCAGGGCATCACACGTTTTGTCTCGGCCAGCATCGCCACCCCGGCTTCGGTCGCGCTGGCCGGCTACAACGGCATGAACAAAGGCAAACGTATCGTGCTGCCGACGCCGTCGCTGAACCTGCAGAGCGTCATCATCCGTGTGCTGCCGCTGCGCATGATGGCCTGGTTCGTCTATCTCCAAGCCAAGCGAGCCTGAACTCATGACACATCCGATCCGCCGCGCCAATCAGCTCTTCCATGACACCTGGCTGCCGGAAGAAACCCGCCGCATTCGTGCCGAAGTGCGTGAGTTCGCCGAGACCCATGTCCGTCCGGAAGCGCACCGTCTCAACACCACGCCGGAATCGCGAGAGTCGTTCCCGCACGACCTGTTCAATACCATGGCCAAGGCTGGGCTCTACCAGATCCCTTTTCCTGCCGATGTCGGCGGGCGCGGCCTGGAGTTCCCGACACTGGCAACGCTGACCGTGCTCGAAGAACTGGCCTACTACTCGCCCGGCCTGGCCTCGGCGCTCTATGACGGCCAGGCCATCCTCGTCGGCAAAACCCTGGAACGCGCCCAGGAGCCGCTGCGCAGCCGCTATCTGTCGGCGCTGGTGCGCGGTGAGTTCGTGGGCTCCTTCGCTACCAGCGAACCGGCCGCCAGCACCGACCTGTCGGCAGCCTCCATGCAGACGATTGCCATCCGTGTCGACGGCGGCTACCGCCTCAGTGGCCAGAAGCGCTGGATCACCAACTCGGTCGCGGCAGATCACATCGTGGTGCTCTGCCGCAGCGGTGAACGTCTGACCATGTTCCTCGCCGATATGCATGCCGAGGGTGTGCGCGTGGGCGAGCCCGATCGCAAGATGGGGAATCATGCCCAGCTCACCGCCGATGTCCATTTCGACCATGTATTCGTACCCGACGACCACGTCATTGGCAACGATGGCGGCGGTCTGCGCGTAGCTCTGGGGGCGCTCATGCTGGGCCGCATGGGCATTGGCGCCATCGGTGTCGCCATGGCCCAGGCCGCCTTCGACTTCTCTGCCGACTACATGAGCAAGCGCAAGGTCTTCGGGCAGGAACTGGCGCGCTTCCAGCACTGGCAATTCACCTTCGCCGAGCATGCGCTGGGTATCGAGAATGGCCGTAACCTCTATCAGAAAGCGGCCTTCCGCTATGACCGCGAGGGCGATGCCGATATCGAAGCGGCCATGGCCAAATTCTTCGGCAGCCGCCTCGCCGTCGATGTCGCGCGTGATGCCATCCAGGTCTGCGGCGCCTATGGTTTCGTGCGCGAACTGTCGGCTACCGGCGAGACCTTCCCGCTCGAGGCGATCTATCGCGATGCCAAGATCGGCGAAATCTACGAAGGCGCCAACGAAATCCAGCGCTGGGTCATCGCACGCCACATCTTTGGCCGCGAGCTGGCCGGCTGAGCTGCCGGTACCGGCACCAGCACCGATGAGGAACTCTGCATGACCCTGGTAACACTCGACCGCGATGCCGCTACCGGCATCGTCACCCTCACTTTCAATCGCCCCGATGTGCTCAATGCCATCGATGTGCCAACGGCGCGCGCCCTGCATGACGCCGTGCTGCTGCTCAAGGGTGACCGCAGCGTGCGCTGCATCGTCCTGCGCGGCAACGGCCGGGCCTTTGTCGCCGGGGGTGATCTCACCCGCTTCGCTGAGGACTTCGACACCTCAGTACAGGTGGTGGATGAGCTGCTCGATGCCCTGCATCCGACCATTGAAACCCTGGCCGCGCATGATGCGCCGGTACTGGCCAGCGTGCATGGCGCCGTTGCCGGCGCCGGCCTCAGCCTGATGGCCGGCTGCGACCTCGTGATCGCGGCCGAGGACACGCGCTTCCTGGTGGCCTATGACCGCATCGGCGCAGCGCCGGACTGTGGCGGAACCTATTATCTGCCACGCCGTCTGGGTCTGCGCCGCGCCGCCGAATTCATGCTGCTGGGCGAGACCTGGGATGCCACCACCGCCGAACGCCATGGCCTGATCAATCGCGTGGTTCCGGCTGACGTACTGGCCGAAGAGACCACCCGTCTCGCCCTGCGTCTGGCCAGCGGGCCGACACGGGCCTACGGACACTACAAGCGCCTCGCCGAGCAGGCCTTCGCTCTGCCGCTGGAGCTGCTGCTGGAGGAAGAACGCGCCGCCTTCAAGGCCGCTACTGGCACGCAGGACTTCCGCCTAGGCGTGACCGCCTTCCTGACCAAGACCACGCCGCGCTACTGCGGCAACTGACTCGCATTAACCGAGGCAGGCTGCCATGAAGCATGTCGCTCAGTCCGAGCTCAGCCTCGGCAATACCAGCCTGCAGATGCTTCATCTCATGCTGCGTGCCAGTGGCGTGCCCGCTCCGGACTGGCCGGCACTGCTGGACGCCGACGGCAGCGGTCTCGCACAAGCCTTTCACGACCCCGATCTGCAGGTGCGCCTGACCGACTTCATGCGCATCGGCAACACCCTGATACGCACCGGCAGCTGCGGCCCCAGACTGGGGCTGCTGATGGGCCAGTACTATCGCGACACTGATCACGGCCTGCCGGCGCAAATCGCGCGTACGGCACCGACGATGCGTGCCGCTATCCAATGCCTGGCGCACTACTCACCACTGACCACGCGCTATTACCGTGGCGCGCCCAGACTGCTGCCCGACCGTCCACCGGTGATACAGCTGTACTCGCTGGAAACCTACAGCAGTGGCTGCCCGTTCGTGATTGATGGCGTGATGTCGATCTGGGCACGGCTGCTGCGTGACCTGTCCGGGCGCACTGACATCATCAAGGCCGTCACCCTGGAATATCCGCCGTGCGACTACCACGAGGCTGTGCAGCGCTATTTCCGGACCCCCGTCAGCTATGGCGCACCGCATAACCAGCTGGTGCTGCATGCAGCAGCACTGGATTGGCCGGTGCAGCGTCATGAGCCACAGTTGCATGCCCAGCTGCGCCGCCTCGGTGATGAACTGCTCAAGCAAAAAATGGCCTGCGACACGGTGGCCGGCAGCCTGCGACACTGGCTGACCAGTCGACTGGAAGGCAACGTGCCGACACTGGAAGCCTGCGCAGATGCCCTGGGCATGCCCGACTGGACGCTGCGACGCAAACTGGCGATCGAATGCACGCGGTATCAGCTCGTGCTTGACGAGCTGCGCCACGAACTGGCGCGGGCTCATCTCGACGAAACCGCACTCAGCATCAGCGAAATTGGTTTCATGCTGGGCTTCGGCAGTACCGGTTCCTTTCAGCGTGCCTTCAAACGCTGGACCGGTGTCGCGGTCGGAGCGTATCGCCGTCGCATCATCGAAAAGCGCCAGCAACGGCTGGCCTCAGGGTCTGCGGGCTGAATCCGGCAATTTCCCGTGCCCGTGCCAGCGTCTCGGCGCAAACCCGGGTGGCGAGCCCCAGAGCCACGGCCTCCTCAGCCCCTGGCATGAATACCGGGATAATGCAGGGTCAGCTCACTGCTCATGCAGATATCTCCACGGGTGAAATCGCGTCCGGCTCCGCACCTGTATCCGCCTCGCTGCGCGCCACGCCCAGGGCAGCCTCGAGCGCTTCCAGCGCCTCGCCGGTGTATACCGCCAGACGTTGCATGCTCGGCAGCGAACTGCGGCAGCCGGTGAAACCGATGTTGATCTCGTCAACATAGCTGGACAGGGTGATGTTGAGCGCCTGCCCGTGGAACAGCACGGAAGGTCCGTAGATTTGTTCCACGCGGGCGCCATTGAAATAGAGTCGCTGCCGCGGACCCGTGACATTCGAGACCACCAGATTGGCGGATGGCCTGAGGTAGCCGCCGAGACCGAGAATGATCTGCATCATGTAGGGTCCGACCAGCAGCAACGTGAAAGTATCGATGGCACTGGCCGGCAGCGCCTCGTGGCGCGCTTTGCCCGCTTCCATCGAAGCGCGCACGGCATGCAGGCGCGCCACCGGATCAGCGATGTCGGAGCGCAGGCTGGCATAGATGAAAGCAATGGAGTTGCCGACGCTGGCATCGCCGCTGGGCCGCACGCTGACCGGAACCTGACCGACCAGCGACTGCGCCGGCAGGGCACCTAGCTCGCCGAGATAGCGCCGCAAGGCGCCACCACTGATGGCCAGGAAGACATCGTTGAGGGTCACCCCGCCAGCCTTGGCGACGGCTTTGAGTCGTGCCAGCTCATAGCGCTGGGTCGCGAAGCGGCGCTGTGAGCCGATGCGGCCGTTGAACATGGTAGCCGGAGCCTGGAATGGTGCCGCCAGATCAGGGTACCGGCCCGAGCGCGCATCGCGCTTGAGCCGTGACAGCGCCATCACCGCTTTGCCCAGCGACAGCAGACGCGGCAGCCAGCCGATGCGCTGGCGTCGGCCGGCGCGGCTGCCAGCCCCGGCCTGAACCGCAGGCACTGTCTCGGACCGAACCGCTTCCGGCTGGCGCCGCACCGTGCTCATGCCGACGCTCCAGGGCGGCATGGCGCCCCGCTGTGCCGGATCCTCGCTGAAGATGCGGGCGATCAGCCGCGCCGCGCCCATGCCGTCAAGCTGGCCATGGTGCAGCTTGAGGTAAATCGCGAAGCGGCGGTTCTCCAGCCCCTCGATGACATGGCACTCCCACAACGGCCGCCGCCGGTCGAGCCGGTAGGACTGCAGGCGCGAAATCAACGTGCCGAGCTCACGCTCACCGCCCGGCGCCGGTAACGCCGAATGACGGAAGTGATACTCGAGGTCGATGGCTTCATCCGGCAGCACCTCCCAGGACGGCCACAAACGCCGGCGCAGCAGATAGTTGAACGGCGCCTGGAACTGCTGGCACTGCCGCCACTGCTCGACGAGGTCACGGACATAGGTCGGCGCAGCACCATCGGGCAGAGAAATAATGATCAGCGGGCCGAAATGCGCAGGCGCATCCGGCTTCTCGACATAGAACCAGCCGGCATCCAACGGTTTCATCATGACTGCCATCTCTCTCGCCCCTGCGCTCGCGCCGGATCAGAACCGCTGATTCAGCTGTAACCCCAGAACGTGCGCATGCGTGTTGTAGTAATGGGCCCGGAACGTGCCGCCGTTGGCAGTACATTCGCTGGGTCCGTTGTCTCCACTGCCGTCACTGTCGTTCTCGTAGTACGTACCGATGCAAGGATCGTGAAAATTCGAATCGGAGGGCAGGATGTAGAGGTAGCTGTAGGCGAGATCCACCGACGTATTGCGATTGACCTGATAGCCGAGGCCGAGCGAAGCCATCCAGCGGTCGTTGTCCGCCAGTGCCGGGTGGCGGTACTTGGCCGATGGCACTGGCGTCTGGTCGAACTGCAGACCGGTACGCAGGATCAGCTTGTTGCTCCAGTGATAATTGAAACCGGCCGCGATCGTCGAGGAGTCACGCCAGTTTTGCGTCAGCACAACATGCCCCTGCTTCACGGCGACGTTCTGACCGGGCAGATCGACCGTGAGGTTCTGGATGGCCGAGGTCTTGTTGAACGTGTAATTCAGCATGAAATCGACCTTGTCGGTGAGCTCAGTGAAGAAGCCGACATTGAGCTTGGCCGGAATTGTGAAGACCAGACGGGCATCCGTATCCGGGCGATAGTTCCTGACCAGAAACGCTTCCAGATCCCCCACCACGACCTGACCCAGCGCCGAGGCCCGGGCACCCGAGAAGTCCCAGTCGAGATCGCCATTCATGCGGATGTCGGACTCCGAGCGATAGGAAATGCCGAGGCGGGTCTTGTCACTGAACTGGTACATGTAGCCGGCATTCCAGCCATAACCGAAGCCGATGGTCTCCACCGTGCCGGAGGCCGTGCTCGAAGGATCGATCAGAGTCACCCCGGACAGCACTGGGTTCAGTGCTTCAAGTCCGGGCAGACCCTGGCCCGAGAGCAGGCTGCCCAGCAGCCCTGTGAGCTGCTCCGGTGCCGCCGACACCAGCGTGCCGACCACCTGACCGAGTACATCAGCCGGCAGCAAGCCACCCAACTGGCTGTTGAGTGCATCAACCACTGACTGCGGCGTATTGATCACGCCCGTCAGCAGATAGGGTGCAACCTTGTTGACATCGATCTGTAGCTTGAACTTGGCGTGGCCGACCAGTGCCGACACACCCAGGCCGATGCTGTGCTTGTCATCGAAGCGTATCGACATCGAGGGATTGATGTTGACCGTTTCAATAGCCGCACTGTCGATGAAATGGCGCCCGAACCAGTTCGACTTGTAGTTCAGGTTGCCACCGCCCGGCGAGAACACGCCGATGCCCAGCGTAATCATATCGTTGTAGGGTGTGGCAGCGAACAGCGCAGCCAGCGGCAGCACGGCCGGAAACAGGCCGTCACCGCTGGGTCCTACCGCAGGCATGGCGGGATCGGGGTTGGCGGCCCCCATGCAGTCATAGGTGTTGCAGTTGGCCGTGCTGCCGGTATCCGGAGTCTGGCCGACATCCTGAACGCGCGTGGTACCGGTATCACGCACATCGGTAGTCGCAGCCAGCAGCGTGAATGGCAGCGAGACACTGGTGCCATGCAGCAGTGCCATCCCGGCCGGGTTGTAGAAAATCACCGAGGCATCACGTGCTTCTGCCGAATTGGCATTCGACGTGCCCTGGCTGCTGGTGGCAATGGCTGGCACTTCAGCGCCGGCAGACCAGGCCAATGGCGACAGAAAAAACAGCGTGAGTTCGGAGCAGAACCGGGCGCGCCGGGAAAGGCAGAGGCTGCGCATGAGCATCTCCTGAAGGCGTATTTATTATTTTTGGCATGGAAAAGGCGTCAGCCGGGATGAGGAAAAAAGCGCCAGCCTCGGGGCGGTGCCGACCCGGGCTGGCGCAAGCTCAATTCCAGGTTTCGCTGTTGCTAGTACACTCGGCATCGGCGGCATTGATGCTGCAGCGGATGCGCTTGAGAATTTTCAGACCCTGCTTGTCGTAGATGCCCTGTTCGGCCGCAGCGATGCGCGACTCACGCAGCAGCACGGTGTAATCGGAAAGAATCTTCTGCGACACCTCGCTCCAGCTCGCCTTCGGAATATCCCGCTCGGCCTTGCGGATCAGCGCCGCCGCACGCTCGCTCTGACCCAGCCAGTACTGGCGCGACTTGATGCCGAAGCCATCCGGGAAGCTGTTCTTGTTGAGAATCAGCTGATAGGTCAGCACCACGAACGGGAAGCGGTGGATCGTGCCGTTGGTGCCCAGACCGCGATACAGCTCAAGGGGGCGATAGGCCGCTGCCGGCGCCGCGATGAGATCAACCGCGCCATTGTTGAACTTGGCCGCGAAATTGGTGATGTCGGCAGACACCGGCTGGGCACCGATCTTCTGCGCCAGAATGGCCTGGGTCTTGTCGTAATCGAAGGTGGCGATCTTCTTGCCGGCCAGATCCTCAACGGTGTCGATGTTGCGGTCACGCACAAAGGGGTAAGCCGTGCCGAAGGGGATGATGCCACCGACTTCGTACTGACCATTGACCATGAGCCGCGCCGTTGCCGGCAGGCTGAAGGTCTGTACGGCCTTGCGTACGACATCGTAGCCAGCCTCGATATCAATCTTGCCATTACGGCCTACAGTGGATACACCAAAAGCATCCATGGCACCGCTAATGGGGTTGAACGGGCGTGTGCGCAAGCCGGTGGCAAACACGGCCTCACATTGCCCGGCCAGGAAGTCCTGAGTGGCGACACGTTCGTCGGTATAGCTTTTGAGCGCGAAACGGACTCCATCACGCTGTGCTGCCACAGCATAGTCCTTGGCCATGTTGTAAATATCGCCGGCACTGCCAAGTAGGTCGTAGACACACAGCCTGGGCTCAGACTTGGGCGCAGCATGGACTGCCGGAACCGCAAAAATTACCGCGCCGACCACTGCCAGCAATGCTGATTCTCTGGACATGATCACCTCCTCCTGTTGTGATGTGACTAACAAGTCATTGGTGCGATTTAGGCGGAAAGCAGGCGTTGCCAGTGAGCACCCAAGAGGTCAACCGGGGGATGTTTGGTGACAACAACGCTTAGTGGCTCTGACGGTATTCCGAGGGAGTGACACCGAAGAGGCGGCGAAAAGCACGACGAAAGCTGACCGGCTCGGCATAGCCCAGTTGCGCGGCCACCGCCGCCACCGTGGAGCCCGGCAGGCTCATCAGGAAAACGGCACGCCGGCTGATCTCGGCATCCAGCAATTGCTGATAGCTGGCGCCTTCGTCCTTTAGCCGGCGCAACAGCGTGCGGCGACTCAGATTGATCTGGTCGGCCAGTTGATCGAGTGTCAGCAGGCACCCCTCCTCGGCCTGCAGGCGACTGCGCACCAGCTCGACAACCGCGCCCTGGCGCTTGAGTACATCACGCAAGGCCTCGCACTGCTGCATCGCCATGTGCTGCATCTGGCGATCCCGGGAAATCAGGGGATGAGCAAGATAGGCACGCGGAATCAGGATGGCATTGCGCGGGGCATCGAAGCAGACCCTGCTGCCGTGAAATGCCCGCTCGAACTCGGCGGCATTGGCAGGTGGCGGAAACATGAAATGCACTTCGGCACCTGCCATGGCATGGCCCAGCAGGAATTCGGTGCAGGTAAAGGCCGAGGCCAGGATGGCCGCCATCAGGAAGCGCAGGGCATCGTCCTGTTCAGGCAGAAACTCGAAGGACATGGCACTGAAATCAGCGGAATCCGCCTCCCCATAGCTCATGGTGAACATGTGGGAGCGCGTCGACATGTAGCGCTGGAACAAGCCCAGCGCCTCGCCCAGCGTGCCGCTGGTCATGGCGGCGATGCCCATGGAGCCGTGAATGGATGGCAGGGCACGCAACCCCGCTTGCAATGCGAGGCCGGGATCCTGGTTGATACGAAGAATATTGCAGGTCAGCTGGTGCAGCTCGCCCCAGGAAAGATAGCCGTCGCCTTCAAGGAACTCCGGCACCGTCAGACCGGTGTCGCACACAATCTCGCCGAGACCCTCCTCGGAAAGCTTCATGGTCACCACGATCAATCGCAGTGCATTGAATGGCAGAGCCGGTGCCTGACGCAGGGACATGATCAACACTCTTCTTCTGTTGACTCACTCTACTCCCGAAGTACGGTTCGGTCACTTTGCGAACCGGCGCGGCAATGGTCATTGTTATGGCAAAAACTGACAGAATTTATCCGGATCCTTGCCCTTTATATCCCGTCCGGACTGGCTGTTACTGACAGCAACCGACTCTCACGTTTTTCAAGCGAGACTGACGGTAGCGGCCCGGCGGATGTCCAGCCCACTGCGCAACCACAAGCCATCCTTGATCTGCTGAAAGCTCTCGCCCTGGCTGGCCAGCTTGCGATGCAGCGTGCCACCTCGTTCGGCGCCCGCATGTCGCGCATGGGCATGACCTCGGCGGCGAACTCGATACTGGCCATCACAGCCCCGAATTGCGGAGGCGGCGCCATACACCAGGCCATGATGCGCTGACGGCCATCCAGGTTATTGGAACCAGTCGGCCATTTTTCGCGAGGCCAACACCTTGACGTCCTGATTGATATAAGCCGCGAGGGTCGCCACAGCCATGGCCAGCACGCCAAGATCATCGGTATAACCGACCCCCGGGAGCATGTCGGGAATGGCATCGACCGGCATCACAAAATAGGTCAGTGCGCCGAAAACCATGGTTTTTGCCCATATCGGCGTTTCCGGGCGCTGGGCGGCGTAGTACAGCCAGAGCGCCTTTTCGACCAGCTCATGCCCAGCCACCTTGGCATACCCTGCCACCTTGGCCCAAAAACTGTTTTCGTCAAAATTGTCGGACATGCTTCATCTCCTCTGTGACCTGATCATCATCCCGCCCTTGGCATGACAGGACAAGGCCGGCACGAGGCGCTGGACCTGGCGCGCGGCCGCCCTTGAAAATAACTGACCAGTCAGTTATTAATTAGTCATGCCATCGACACCATTACCCCCCTTGCCGACGGATCACGACCCGGACGACAGCCCGCGCTGGCAACGCCGCCCGCAGGAACGACCCGAGGAGATTCTGCTGGCCGCAATGCAGACCTTTGTCGAACGGGGCTATGCCGCCACGCGCCTGGAAGAAGTGGCGCGCCGGGCCGGTGTCAGCAAAGGCACGCTCTACCTTTATTACAGCAACAAGGAAGCCCTCTTCCAGGCAGCCGTGCGCGAGAACCTCACGCCGGTGATCATCGCGGCCGAGCAGCGCGTGGCCGGCCATCACGGCTCAGCGCTGCTGCTGCTGGAGGAGCTCTATCGGCGCTGGGCCGCCAACCTCATGGACCCGGTGCTTGGCGGCCTGTGCAAGCTCATCATCGCTGAAGCCGGCAATTTTCCCGATACCGCACGCCTCTATGTCGAAGAGGTCGTTCTGCGCGTTCGCGGCATTTTCCGGCAGGTCATTGAACGGGCCATGGCCGAAGGCGAGATGCGTCAGCTGCCGCCGGAAGACGTGGTGCGTGAACTGATGACGCCCATCCTGTTCCTGTCGGTCTGGCGCCATTCGCTCGCCATTTATGAGCCCAAACCACTGAACACCGAACAGTTCCTCGACAACCACTGGGACATGAGCATGCGCGGCCTGCTGCCGCTGTCTGATGCCTCCGCCCACCGCCACGAGACCCTGCCATGACGCAAGATGCTCCGCTGAACCCTAGTCCCGCCACCGATGCTCCGGCCTCGAAACGCCCGCGCCTGATCCTGGCCGGGATTGTCCTGGCCGGCGCCGCCTACCTTGGCCATGCCTTCTGGTTCAACGCCCACTATGTCGAAACCGACAACGCCCAGGTCGGCGGCGATATCGTGCCGGTCTCGGCCCGCATCAGCGGCTTCGTGGCGACGGTCCCGGTGCGCGAAAACCAGCAGGTCAAAGCCGGAACCGTGCTGGCCACGCTGGATGACCGTGATGCCCGCGCCCGCCTTGCCCAGGCTGATGCCGAGCTGGCTTCGGCATTGAGTGCTGCCGGCCAGCGCGGACAGACCGGCCAGGCCATGGCCCAGGTGCAGGCTGCCGAGGCGCAAAGCCGCCAGGCCGGTGCGGTCATACAGCAAGCCGAAGCCGAGCACGTCAATGCCCTGCGTGAACTCCAGCGCCTGCGCACCCTGCTCGCGCGCGACGTGGTCAGCCAGCACGATGTCGACAACGCGGATGCCGCCGAACGCACCAGCCGCGCCCGCCTGCAAGCCGCGCGCGATGCCGCGGCTGCCTCGCGTCAGCAGGTCGGCGTCTACCATGCGGCCCTGCGCGGTGCCGATGCCAAGCTCCTGGCAGCCCGTGCCACCCGTGACCTGGCAGCCAACCAGCTCGCGGACACCCGGATTGTCGCCTCCATCGACGGGATGGTCAGCCAGAAGACCCTGGAGCCGGGTCAGTTCATGCAACCGGGCCAGCCCATGATGAATCTGGTCGCGCAGGACAATGTCTGGGTCGTGGCCAACCTCAAGGAAACCGAGATCGCCGGCGTGCTCATCGGCAATACCGTCACGTTCAGCATCGATGCCTATCCCGGCGAAACCTGGGCGGGACGCGTTGAATCGATCAGCCCGGCGACCGGCTCCAAATTCACCCTGCTGCCGCCTGACAACGCCACCGGCAACTTCACCAAGGTCGTGCAGCGCCTGCCCGTGCGCATCCATGTCAGTCCCGGCCAGCACAAGGACATGCCGCTGCGTGCCGGCATGAGTGCCGTGGTCACGATCAGCAAAAACAGCAGCAAGGGCTGATGCCGGCATGAGCGAGACCAAGCGCCGCTACAGCGAGCAGGAGATACACGACAACCGCTACTGGATTGCCATGACGGTGACCATGGCGGCAATGATGGAGCTGCTCGACACGTCCATTGTCAACGTCGCCATCTCGCAGATCATGGGCAACCTCGGCGCCACACTGGAAGAAGTGACCTGGGTCTCGACCGGCTACATCGTGGCCAATGTCATCGTGCTGCCGCTGTCCGGCTGGCTGTCGAACTATTTCGGACGTCGCCGCTACTTCATGGGCAGCATCGTGCTGTTCATTGTCGCCTCGTTCTTCTGCGGCAACGCCACCTCACTGGAATCCCTGGTGTTCTGGCGCATCGTTCAGGGCCTCGGCGGTGGCGGTCTGCTTTCGACCGCGCAGGCCAGCATTTACGAAGCCTTCCCGGCCAAGGAGCTGTCCGCCGGGATGGCCATCTTCGGGCTGGGCATCATGGTGGGGCCGACGCTGGGCCCGACCGTGGGCGGCTATATCACCTATCACAGCTCGTGGCCGTGGATTTTCTACATCAACCTGCCATTCGGGCTGGTCGCGCTGATGCTGGCCAACCACTATCTGCCCAACTCAAAATTCAAGCAGAAAGTCAGCCAGATCGACTGGCCCGGCATTGCCCTGCTCGCTGTCGGCATCGGCGCGCTGCAGATCATGCTGGAGCGCGGCGAGCGCAAGCAGTGGTTCGACTCAGGCGAGATCCAGCTTTTCGCCGCCCTGACGGTCATCATGCTGGCCGGGTTTGTCTGGCGTCAGCGAACCACCGACCATCCGGTCGTGGATTTCTCGGTCATGCGCGACCGCCAGTTTGCCGCCAGCATCGTGTTTTCATTCCTGGTCGGCATGGCACTGTTCGCCACCATTTTCTATCTGCCGCTCTACCTGCAGACCCTGCTCGGCTACAACGCCTGGGAGACCGGTCTGGTCATCCTGCCCGGCGCCCTCGCCAGCGGTGCCACCATGGCCGTGATGGGCAAGGTGCTGACCCGACTCAAAATCGACCTGCGCTGGGTGGCGATTGCCGGCGTGATGATCTTCGCGCTGTCGATGTACCAGCATCAGCAATTCACCACGCAGTCTGGTCATGCCGACTTCTTCTGGCCGCTGATCTGGCGCGGCGTAGGGCTGGGCATGGTGTTCGTGCCCCTGAATGCACTGGCGATGGCGCGCATACCGCCGGAGAAAATTGCCGGCGCCACCGGACTCTACACCCTGGTGCGCCAGCTCGGCGGCTCTGTCGGCATCGCCGCCGCCGCCACCCAGTTCACGCACATGCAGGCCAGCTTCAAGGCCGATATCAGCCTGCATGTCAGCGAACTGGCTCAGACCACCCGCAATTACGAATTCATGATGCAGCAGTTGCTGGCCAGTCGCGGCACCACCAGCGCCGAAATTCCCGAGAAAATGCTGCGTCTGCTGGATGCCCAGATCACCGCGCAGTCGTCGATGATCGCCTTCGAGCACCTGTTTTCACAGTTCAGCCTGGCCCTGATCCTGGCTCTGCCCTTGCTGTTGCTGATGCCGACGGCGAAAAATCTCGACCGCTTCGGTGGCGACCACTGACACCACCGCACCAGCAACCGGATCCGCTGTCACGCCCGCCCCTCAGGGCGGGCTGCCGCGCTCAGACAAAGCGCTCAAAAGCCGAACGCCAGCGGCGCTTGATCACGCCATAGGTCGGACGGTCTTTCTTCGCCAGCTCGCCGGCGATCGCCAACGCTGTCGGCAGCAATTCCGCCTCGCCCAGCGCCTGATCAACCACGCCACGCGCCAGTGACTCCTCACCGCCCCAGGCGGCTCCGGTCGAGGCCATTTGCCAGGCCGCGGCGGCATTCGGCAGCAGCTTGACGATCTCGGTCATGTTGTCGGTGAACGGCAACTTGATATCCACCTCCGGGAAGCAGAAGCGACCACGATCGGCGCGCATCAGGCGGACATCGGCCGTGGCGGCCAGCAGGGCGCCACCGGCGTAGCAATGGCCGTTGATGGCCACCACCACCGGCAGCGGAAACCGTGCCATGCGCAACAGAAAGGCATCCAGCCGCGGCACGAAGGTGTTGAGGAGATAAGGGATACCCTGACTGCCGACAATGCCTTCGAGGTCGATGCCGTTACTGAAGAACTTGGGGTCGTTGCTGGTGATGACCACAGCCGCATTGCCTTCGGCGGCCTCGATCTGATCGAGTGCGGCATCCCAGGCGTCGAGCGACGCATCGTTGAAACGGTTGTCGCCATGGGTCAGGGTCAACAGCCAGACAGCCCCCTGACGGCTCAGCTCAAGATAGGACATGCAAAATTCCTGAAAAAATCAATGATGAAAACCTGAATGACGACGGCATATTCGCATATTCAACGGAAAGGCGTCAGTCATTGCCTATGGCGATATTTCTGCATGAAAAGCAGCCATTTCATCCGATAAACCCGCAATCCGGCTGGCATGGAAACGCCATCAAGGCGATCATGCGACAAGCCATAGCCCACAATGAAAGTCCATGAAAATCAACGCAAGACATCTGATTCTCGATCTTCTGCTCGCCACCCGCGGCCTGCCGCTCGCCGCGCGCGAAGCCATTGCGGCCTGCCGCATCTTTGAAATCAGTGAAAACTCGGTGCGTGTTGCCCTCGTGCGGCTCTCCGCCGACGGCCTCATCGTCGCCGCCGGACGCGGCAGCTACCGCCTCGGGCCGGCCGCCGACGAACTGGCTGGCGATGTGGCCACCTGGCGCTCGGCCGAGCAGCGTGTCCGCCCCTGGTCGGGCAACTATGTCGTGGCCTATACCGGCAATCTCGGGCGCAGCGACCGTACCGCACTGCGCCGCCGTGAGCGCGCATTGGGCATGCTGGGTTTCCGCGAGCTGGAAAAAGACCTGCATGTGCGCCCGGACAACCTCGAAAGCGACCTGGATGTCATGCGCCAGCGCCTGCACGTGCTCGGTCTGGAAGATGAAGCCCTGCTCTTCATCGGCACCAGTTGGAGCCAGGCCCAGCAAGCCCGCCTGCAGACCCTCTGGGATGGCAACAAGCTCAACCAGCAGTATGTGCAACTCCGCCAGGCGCTGCTCGACTGGCTGGCCCGTGCCGATCAACTGGAGCCGGAGGTCGCCGCCCGCGAGTGCTTCCTCCTGGGCGGCAAGGCCATCCGCGCCGTGGTCTTCGACCCGCTGCTGCCCGAGCCCTTCGTCGACACCAAGGCCCGACAGGCCTTCGTTGACACGGTGCGTGAATATGATCAGATCGGTCACGGTATCTGGGCGCAGATCTACAAGACGGTCAGCTGAAAGCCGGGGCGGATGCCGGCCGTACCGAACATCGCCAGGCCCCGGCCAAATCCGACAAATGACTGTGCTGGTCGGTTTTTCTCGTGTAGTTTCAGAAAACTCATCACTACAAGAGGGATACCCCCCATGGTCATGTCATCCGCTATCTGCGCTCTGCTGGGCTTCACCGGCCTCACCATACTCCTGGCCTTTGGCTATGTCAGCTACCGTATCGGCCTCGTACTGACCTTCAAGGCCGCCGCCAACGCCTGGACCCGCGAAGCCGAAACCTGGAAAGATCCGGCCATCGTGACCCGCCTGCACCATGCCCATCTGAACTGTGTCGAAAACCTGCCGCTGTTCGCGGCTGTCGTTCTCGCGGCCTTTGCCACCCAACAGATCGCTGTCATCGACGAACTCGCCATGGTCTATCTCGGCCTGCGTCTGGCCCAGAGCGCCCTGCATGTCATCAGCACCGCGCCGGCCTTCGTTTTCATTCGCGCCAACCTCTGGATTGCCCAGATGGCACTGCTGTCCTACTGGGTGCTGAAGCTCTGCGGCAAGGTCTGACATGCGTGACCGCCTGCTCCGCCTCAGCCTGAAGGCCAGCCTGCGTCTGCTCTTCAAGACGCCGGGCCAGTTGCCTCTGCCAGCCCCCTGGCTGCGCAGCGGCATGGCCAGCCTGAGCGGCATGGCGGGTCACGTGCCCGATCGCGAGGTCAGCAGCGTGACCTTGCAGGGCATCACCTGTGAACGCCATGGCAGCAGCAGGGCCTGCGGCGTGCTCTATCTGCATGGCGGTGCCTTCTTCGCGGGCTCGCCGCGCACGCATCGCATCCTGGCGCGCGCCCTTGCCCAAGAGCTCGGCGCCAGTATTTTTGTCAGCGACTACCGGCTGGCGCCGGAGCACCCCTATCCAGCGGCACTGGAGGATGCGCTGGCGGCCTGGCAGGGCCTCATCGCGGAAGGCTATCGGCCGGATCAACTCATCCTCGCCGGGGACTCCGCCGGCGGCGGGCTGGCACTCAGTCTGGCCCTGGCCCTGCGTGATCTGGGCCAGCCGCTGCCAGTCGCCCTGCTGCTGATTTCGCCCTTCACCGACCTCACCCTGGGCAGTGATGCCGTGCACTCCCTGGCACGGCGCGACCCGATGCTCAGCCGCCAGATGCTCAGCCGGGCGGGTGACTGGTATCGTCAGGAGATTGCGGCCGATGATGTCCGCGTATCACCGCGCTTTGCCGACCTCCGTGGCCTGCCGCCCCTGCTGATCCAGGTCGGCAGCGAGGAGATTCTGCTGGATGACGCCTTGAACCTCGAACGCCAGGCACGTCAGGCCGGCATCCCTGTCGAATGCCAGATCTGGCCTGGCCTCTGGCATGACTTCCAGATCTTTCAGGGCCTTATCCCGGAGGCGGCACTGGCGCTGCAGGCCATGTCACGCTTCATCGATGCCGTGTTTGCCGGCGAAGATCCCTGTCTGCGCTGACCCGCGCTCCGCTCAGCGAACCGCGGCGACGACCAGCACCTCGATCCGCCACGCCGGATTGGCCAGTGACGCCTGCACGGTCGCGCGCGGCGGCGCATGCCCTTCCGCGACCCAGTCATCCCAGACCGCATTCATGCCGTCATAGTCAGCCAGGTCCGAGAGAAAGATCTGCACGCTCAGCAGACAGGTCTTGTCGCTGCCGGCCTCGGCCAGCAGGCGATCCACCATGGCGAGAACCTGCCCGGTCTGGCCGCGGATATCCTGGCTGACATCGTCAGGCACCTGACCGGCCAGATAAATGGTGCCGTTGTGGACAGCGATCTCGCTGTAACGACGGGCCACATGAAAACGCTGGATGGTGCTCAAGGCGGCACTCCTTCTGAGGCATTTGTCTGCAGGAAACCCAACAAAAAGCCCGCACACGGCGGGCTCTTCGTTGCCACTGTGTCGCGCGGGATCAGGCGGTGAGCGCCAGAATCTGCTTGAACAGCGCCTTCTGGGCATCGCTCGGGCGAGCCGACTGCATGGCCATGAGCTTGCTCATGTCGCCTTCGACCTTGATCTGGCCGGTCATGAAACCCTGCATGCCAGCAGCGGCATCGCCTTCAAGGAAGATTTTGCGGAGCAGATCAGCCGGCAGCACCAGCTTGGTGCCAGCGCTGGCATTGTGGCCACGCTCGAACTTGCCGCCGTTCAGGGCGAGGTCAACCGAGCCATCCGGCGCGCCATTCACGGTGACATTGAGCACCAGGTTGGCCAGCGTCGGCGGAATGTTCAGATCACCGGCAGCAGCCGTCAGTTCGTCAACCTTTGCAAACCACTCTTGGGACAGGAAAGCTGCCATGTTGTTTATTCTCCAAATAATTTTAAAGTCGTGAAACGCCGGTATCAGCATCGACCGGAACCAGAACCTACACGATGGAAATAGCGCTTGCAACTACTCGGTCACGCTTAACGAAACGCCCCAATATGGGGCGTTTGCGTTTACTGCGCACCACAAGCAGGCATCAGTGGATGTCGTAACCCCGCTCGTCATGCAGCACGAGATCGAGACCTTCGGTCTCCTGCTCGGCCGACACACGCAAGCCACCGGTCAACAAGCCGGTGACCTTGAGCACCAGCCAGGTGACTACCGCGGTGTAGACGATGCCAATCGCGACGGCCAGCAGCTGCACACTGAACTGCTCACCGATGCTGGTGTTGCTGCCGCCGAAGCCATGACCGGAGAATATGCCGAGATCCGGGCTCGCCAGCACACCGACAATCAGCGAACCCAAAATGCCGCCGACGCCGTGAACCGGGAAAACATCCAGGGAATCATCGATTTCCCACTTTCTCTTGACGATTTGCGTCATGTTGAAGCAGACCAGGCCGGCGAGCACACCGATGATCAGCGCGCCCATGGGCCCCACGTTGCCAGAGGCCGGGGTGATGGTGCCGAGGCCCGCCACCATGCCGGTCACGATACCCAGCACCGACGGCTTGCCGAAGCGCTTCCACTCGCACAGCATCCAGACCAGCGCGCCGGCGGAAGCCGAGATATGGGTCACCAGCAGGGCCATGCCGGCCGAGCCGTTGGCCGCCAGGGCTGAGCCGGCATTGAACCCGAACCAGCCAACCCAGAGCATGCCCGCACCGATCACGGTCATGGTCAGGTTATGCGGCGGCATGGCCTGCCTCGGGAAACCGCGCCGCGGCCCGATCACCACAGCAGCCACCAATGCGGCCACACCCGCCGTGATATGCACCGTGATGCCACCAGCGAAATCGATCACACCTTGTTGCGCCAGGAAACCGCCGCCCCAGACCCAGTGGGCCACCGGTACGTAGACCGCCAGCGTCCACAGCAGCGAAAAGATCAGCGTGGCCGAGAATTTCACGCGCTCGGCGAAAGCGCCGATGATCAGGGCCGGGGTGATGATGGCAAAGGTCATCTGGAAAGCCGCAAAGAGAATTTCCGGAATGTCACCCTGCATGCTGTCCTTGCCGATGCCGGCAAAGAAAGCCTTGGACCAGCCACCGATCCAGTCCTGGGCCGCGCCGCCATCGCTGAAGGTCAGCGAATAGAGGCCGAGCAGCCAGAGAATGCTGACGCCGCCGGCGATGGCGAAGCAGGCCATCAGCACGGACAGCACATTCTTGCTGCGCACCAGGCCGCCATAGAACAGCGCCAGACCGGGCAGTGTCATGAACAGCACCAGAGCGGTCGCCGTCAGTATCCAGGCGGTATTGCCGCCATTCAGTGCCGTTACCTCGCCGGCCTGCGCCAGTCCGGACAGCAACCAGAGCGGCAACACGCCGCCCGCCACGCGCTTGAGCATGGTGTCATCTCCTCAGCAATATGAAGCGCGACGCGTCAGATGGCGTCGTCGTTGGTTTCGCCCGTGCGAATACGGACGACATGCAGCAGGTCAGTCACGAAGATCTTGCCATCGCCGATCTTGCCGGTACCGGCTGCCTGCGCAATCACTTCAATGACCTGATCGGTCTGGTCATCGCTCACGGCGAGGTCAAGACGAACCTTGGGCACGAAGTCGACCACATACTCGGCACCACGATAGAGCTCGGTATGGCCCTTTTGACGACCAAAGCCTTTCACTTCGGTGACGGTCAGACCGGTCACACCAATCGCCGACAAGGCCTCGCGGACATCATCGAGCTTGAACGGCTTGATCACGGCGGTGATCATTTTCATAACTAACCCCTTGTTTTACTTTATGAAACTCTATGGTTATCGCTGAGGAGACAGCGCCTGCAAGCAGCAGCCGACAGCATAGCGAGCCAGACGAGTTTCGCCCATCATCTTTCACAACGAACCACATCAGGGCGCAGCGAGAACAAGCGCCCCAACTAAGTGCATGCAGGAATCAGGCCACCATCAGACGATAGTTCATGACTTGTCCGTCATCGGTTCGACAAAAAAATGATCGAATACCCCCACATTTTCGGTGCGCATTCATGCGCATGCCACTAAAATGCGCGCGTCTCCCCGTCTGCCATCGTGCCTGCGGCCGGGACAAGGCAGGGGGTTGTTCAGCCCTGCCCCATTGCGGTTCCCTGTTGCCCGTCCGATGCTTTGCAGGCGATCGGCCCGGCAGTCGGAACCGCCTGACGCTTTTATCTGGTTAACAGGAAGCAACTATGTCCCATGCACAGTCAGTCGCCACACCGGCGTACAACATGCAGGTGGTCAGGCAATTTGCCATCATGACCGTCGTCTGGGGGATTGTCGGTATGGCTCTGGGCGTGTTCATCGCTGCCCAGCTGGCCTGGCCCGCCCTCAACTTTGATACGCCCTGGCTCTCGTTCGGCCGTCTGCGTCCGCTGCACACCAACGCGGTGATCTTCGCCTTCGGTGGTTCGGCACTGTTCGCGACGTCCTACTACGTGGTGCAGCGTACCTGCCAGGCCACCCTGTTCATGCCCCGGCTCGCCGCCTTCACCTTCTGGGGCTGGCAGGTCGTGATTCTGTCGGCGATCGTCACCCTGCCCATGGGTCTGACGTCGACCAAGGAATACGCCGAGCTGGAATGGCCGATCGATATCCTGATCGCGATTGTCTGGGTCTCCTACGCCACGGTGTTCTTCGGCACCATCGTCAAGCGCACCACTTCGCACATCTATGTGGCGAACTGGTTCTACGGCGCCTTCATCATCACCATCGCGCTGCTTCACATCGTGAACTCGATGGCCGTGCCGATCGGCCCGTTCAAGTCCTACTCGGCCTACGCCGGCGCCATGGATGCCATGATCCAGTGGTGGTACGGCCATAATGCCGTGGGCTTCTTCCTGACCGCCGGCTTCCTCGGCATGATGTATTACTTCGTGCCCATCCAGGCCGGTCGTCCGGTGTACTCCTACCGTCTCTCGATCGTGCACTTCTGGGCCCTGATCTCGGTCTACATGTGGGCCGGTGCGCATCACCTGCACTACTCGGCACTGCCGGACTGGACGCAGTCGCTGGGCATGGCCTTCTCGCTGATCCTGATCGCACCGTCCTGGGGCGGCATGCTCAACGGCGTGCTGACGCTGTCGGGCGCCTGGGACAAGCTGCGCTCCGATCCCATCATCCGCTTCCTGATCGTCGCCCTGTCGTTCTACGCCATGGCCACCTTCGAAGGCCCGATGATGTCGATCAAGACCGTCAACTCGCTGTCTCACAACACCGACTGGACCATCGGCCACGTGCACTCGGGTGCGCTCGGCTGGGTCGCCATGATCTCCATCGGCTCCCTATACGTCCTGATCCCGCGCGTTTTCGAGCGTCAGGCCATGTACTCGACCGCGCTGATCAACGTGCACTTCTGGCTCGCCACCATCGGCACCGTGTTCTACATCGTGTCCATGTGGATCTCGGGCATTACCCAGGGCCTGATGTGGCGCGCGATCAACGCCGACGGCACGCTGACCTACAGCTTCATTGAAGGTGTTGTGGCCAGCCATCCGATGTACATCGGCCGCATGATCGGTGGCGCCATGTTCCTCGCCGGCATGCTGGTGATGGCCTACAACGTGTTCAAGACGGTCCGCGGCGATACGCCGAAAGACCTGCCGGCCGCCTGAGGAGAGATGAACGATGGCTTCGTCCAAGCATGAACTCGTAGAAAAGAACGTCGGTCTGCTGGCCCTGTTCACCTTGGTGGCGATCAGCTTCGCCACCCTGGTGGAAATCGTCCCGCAGTTCTTCCAGAAAGAAACGACACAGCCGGCCAAGACCCTGATTCCGCTCAGCGCCCTCGCCATGGAAGGTCGTGATGTCTACATCCGCGAAGGCTGCCACGTCTGCCACACGCAGATGGTGCGTCCGCTGCGCGCTGAAACTGCGCGTTACGGCCACTATTCCGTGGCCGGCGAATCGGTCTGGGAACATCCCTTCCTGTGGGGTTCCAAGCGCACCGGTCCGGACCTCGCCCGTGTCGGCGGCCGCTATTCGGATGAATGGCACCGTGCCCACCTGATCAATCCGCGCGATGTGGTGCCGGAATCGATCATGCCGTCCTACCCGTGGCTGGAAACCAACGTCCTCGATGGCAAGCTGACCTCGAAGAAGCTGGAAACCTTCCGCAACTTCGGCGTGCCTTACACCGACGCCCAGATCCGCAATGCGGGTGCTGAAGTCAAGGGCAAGACCGAGCTGGATGCTGTCGTGGCTTACCTGCAGCAGCTGGGTCACGCATTCAAGGATCGGGGAGTACGTTAATCATGGACAGCGGCACGATGCACGGTATTGCCACCATCTTCGCCATGGCGGCCTTTCTCGCCATTTGCTGGTGGGCCTACAAGCCCGCCAACAAGCAGCGCTTTGAGGCAGACGGACGCCTGCCGCTGGACACCGACCCCTTGTACCAGCCGCGTGCTGACAAGAAGATTGGAGATTCGAAATGAGTAATTTCTGGAGCGGGTACATCATCGTCCTGTCACTGGCCAACATCATTGGCGTGTCGTGGATGCTGCTGTGGACCCGCAAGATGGACCTGTCCGACCTCGCGGAAGACGGCACTACCGGTCACGAATACGATGGCATCAAGGAGTTCAACAACCCGCTTCCGCGCTGGTGGCTGATCTGCTTCTGGGGTTCCATCGCCTTCGCCCTCGGCTACCTGGCACTCTACCCCGGCCTCGGCAAGTGGCAGGGTTTGCTGGGCTGGACCTCGCATGGCGAGCTGCATGCCGCCGAAGCCGACTATGACAAGCAGTTCGGTCCGCTTTACAAGTCGTTCGCGGCTACGCCGATTCCGGAACTGGCCAAAAACGAACGCGCCATGAAGGTTGCCGGCCGCATCTTCGCCAACAACTGCGCCCTCTGCCACGGCAGTGACGCACGTGGTGCCGCCGGTTTCCCGAACCTGACCGACGATGACTGGCTGTATGGCGGCGAGCCGGAAAAGCTGGTCGAGACCCTGACCCACGGCCGTAACGGCCAGATGCCGAACTGGTTGCCGACGCTGGGCGAACAGGGCGTCAAGGAAGTGGTCGCCTACGCGCTCTCGCTGTCGGGCCGCAAGGTCGACGAAGAACTGGCCACTGCGGGTCAGGGCAAGTTCGCCGCCTGCGCTGGCTGCCACGGCGCCAACGGCAAGGGCAACCAGGCGCTGGGCGCTCCCAACCTGACCGACACCGTCTGGCTGCACGGCGGTACCGAGAAGAAGGTGCTGGAAACGGTTCTCTACGGTCGCAAGAGCCGCATGCCGAACTTCGACAAGACCCTGGGTCCGGAACGCGTACACCTGATGGCAGCTTATGTTTATTCGCTGTCGCATAAGTGATGCTGATAGATCGCATCATTAATATGCGTTAACAAACACGGCCTGCGACCTTATGTCGCGGGCCGTTTTGTTTCAAAACCGGCTAAAATTGGCGCACCGTCACGCGCCGGAAGAAATGATGAGTCAGCAGATTCCCACCCGCGATCTTTCACCCGATCCCGTCAAGGTTCACCAGCCGCAAATGATGGATCTCTACGCCAAACGCGAAAAGATTCATGCGCGCGCCATCAGCGGCTTTTTCCAGAATATCCGCAACGCTTCGCTGACCGGCGTCATGGCCCTGTTCTTCCTGCTGCCCTGGATCAACTGGGATGGCCGCCAGGCCGTTCTGTTCGATCTGCCCAACCGCCACTTCTACATTTTCTGGTGGACTTTCCTGCCCCAGGATTTTTTCTTCCTGTCCTGGCTGTTCATCATCGCCGCCTTTACGCTGTTCGCCGTGACCGTTTTCGCCGGTCGTGTCTGGTGCGGATACACCTGCCCGCAAACGGTGTGGACCAAGGTCTTCATGTGGATCGAGGAGAAAACCGAGGGCAACCGCAACGCCCGCATGCGTCTCGACAAGGCCCCCATGACCGTCGGCAAGCTGATCCGGCGCACGCTCAAGCACAGTGGCTGGTTGCTCGTGGCACTGGCCACCGGCCTTGCCTTCATCGGCTACTTCACGCCCGTGCGCGATCTCTGGCATCAGACCTCCACCGGTACGCTGGATTTCTGGATGGGCTTCTGGATGCTCTTCTTCACGGCAGCGACCTATCTCAATGCCGGCTGGATGCGCGAACAGGTCTGCCTGCACATGTGCCCCTACGGCCGCTTCCAGAGCGTGATGTTCGACCGTGACACCCTCATCATCTCCTATGACCACCATCGCGGCGATCCGCGCGGCTCCCGCAAGCGCGGCACCACCAGCCTCGAAAACGGTCTGGGCGACTGCATCGACTGCGGCATGTGCGTACAGGTCTGCCCGACCGGCATCGACATTCGTGACGGCCTGCAGTTCGAGTGCATCCAGTGTGCTGCCTGCATCGACGCCTGCGACAGCGTCATGGATCAGATGGGGTATCAGCGCGGCCTGGTGAAATACACCACCGAGAACCTGCTGGAGCAGACCGGCGATGGCAAATACCATTTCCTGCGTCCGCGCCTGATCGGCTACTGCGCGGCCCTTGTCATCATGATGAGTGCCCTGCTTTTCGCGCTCGTCACCCGCGTGCCGCTCTCGGTCGAGGCCCTGCGTGACCGCGGCCAGCTCTACCGCGAAACCACGGAAGGCCTGATCGAGAACAGCTACACGCTGAAGATCCAGAACAAGGCTCAGCAGGCCGGTGACTACCTGATCAATGCCACCGCCGAAGGCCTGCCGCTGACGATTGCCGGCAGCTCTACCCGCATCCACCTCGATGCCGGCGAGCTCGCGACCCGCTCGCTGACCATCGTGGTCAATCCGGATGACATCAAGGCACGCAGCACCGCCATCGAAATCACGGTTGTCCGCGCTGACGATGACAGCATCCGGGCCCGTACCCAGAATACCTTCCTGTCACCGCGCCTCTGAGCCGGTGACGCTTTTGGAGAGCGCGATGAACGTTGCCTACGCACGTCCCTGGTACAAGCAATTCTGGGTCTGGTTCGTGATCACCATCCCGACCGTAGCCGTGCTTTTTTCCCTGCAGTTCGTCTACATCGCTTTCACCCATCAGGACGCCGTGGTGCGTGATGACTGGTATGAAGATGGCAAAACCATCAACCTGAGCTTCGCCCGCAGCGATGCCGCACTGAAAATGGGACTGTCTGCCGATGTCCGCCTCGACCCGGACACGGGCGAGGTGCTGCTCAAGCTCAAGGCGAACAAGGCCATCACCATCCCCGCCATTGACCTTCATTTCGTCCATGCCACGATCAAGGGCCTGGACCAGTCACTGGTCCTGCATCATCTGGTCGACAATGAATACCGTGGCCAGCTGACCCGTCCGCTGGAGGGTGCTTTCCAGATCGAACTGTCGACACCGGAATGGCGCCTCGCCGGCACCCGTCGCCTGCCTGACGGGGAAGGCTTCAGCCTGACCGCCGAGTGACCACACCCCCCATGGCCGCCCCATCTGTTGCCGGCATGCCGCTGGCCGGTGCCTCCGCAGCCGGCCTGGCGGACTGCTACCACTGTGGTCTGCCCAATCCGGGCGGCAGTCAGGCCGGGCGTTATCACACCCTGGTGCTGGGCAGCCAGCGCGCATTCTGCTGTCCCGGCTGTCTGGCCGTGGCCGAGAGCATCGTCAGCAGTGGCCTGGAGCACTACTATCGCGAGCGTGACAGCAGCAGCCCGACCGCGACACTGCCGGAGGCGCTGGATGTGCTCACGCGCTTTGACCACCCCGCGGCACAGGAGGAATTCGTTCATCGCGAAGGCCGCTATGCCTGTACCGATCTCAGTCTCGAGAGCGTCAGCTGCGCTGCCTGCGCCTGGCTGATCGAGCGCCGGCTGGGTCAGGAGCCGGGCGTGGCCCAGGCCTCGGTCAACCTCAGCAACCACCGTCTGCGCCTGGTCTGGGATGATCAGCAACGCCCGCTCAGCAGCCTGCTCACGGCCCTTGAAGGCATTGGCTACCGCGCCCGTCCGTTCCGGGCTGACACCCACGCCGCCCAGCTCAAGACCGAGGCCAGGACACAACTGGCCCGCCTCGCCGTCGCCGGCCTCGGCACCATGCAGGCCATGATGTACGGCCTCGGACTCTATATCGGCGCCTTCCAGGGCATCTCCGACGAGTACCGTGACTATTTGCGCTGGATATCCGGCCTGGTCACCACGCCGGTCTTTCTCTATGCCGGATGGCCGTTCTACCGCGCTGCCTGGCATGCCTTGAAAGCGCGCACCCTGAACATGGATGTGCCGGTATCGATTGCGCTGATCGGTGCATTCCTGGCGAGCTGGTACGCCACCCTCTCGCACGACGGCGAAACCTATTTCGACTCCGTGTGCATGTTCATTTTCTTCCTGCTGACCAGCCGCTATCTCGAGCTGAAGGCCCGGCAACGCGCTGGCGAGACGGCCGCCAGCCTGCTCACGCTGACGCCACGTCTGGCGCACAGGCGCCTGCCTGATGGCCAGTGGGAAACCATTGCCGCCGATGATCTCTGTGTTGGCGAAACCATCCTCATCGAAGCCGGTGAATCCGTGCCCTGCGATGCCTTCATCCTCGAAGGCCGGGGCAGCGTGTCGGAAGCCCTGCTCACCGGCGAACCGCTGCCGCTCAGCAAAGGCCCCGGCGATACGCTGATCGGTGGCAGCATCAATGGTGAACAGCCGCTGCTGGCGCAAGTCCGCAAGACCGGCAAGGACACCGTGCTGGCGACCCTGCATCAGTTGCTTGAACGGGCGCTGTCGGAGAAGCCGCTGATCGCCCAGAAAGCGGACAACATGGCGCACTTCTTCGTGGCCCGGGTACTGGTGCTGGCTGTCGCCGTCTATGTCGGCTGGTATTTCATCGACCCCTCGCAGGCTTTCTGGGCCACCCTCGCCGTGCTGGTCGCGACCTGCCCCTGCGCACTTTCCCTGGCGACACCGGCGGCCCTGACCGCCGCCACCCACACGCTCGCCCGCGAAGGCTTCCTGCTCACCCGCGGCCATGTCCTCGACAGCCTGGCCCAGGCTACCCATGTTGTCTTCGACAAAACCGGCACCCTCACCGAAGCCCGCCTGGTGCTGCGCGAACTGGTTGTGCTGCAGGGGGACCGTGCCCAGGCGCTGGCCCTGATCAGCGGACTCGAAGCCGGCTCATCACATCCGATTGCGCGCGCCATCCGCCACGTCGCTGAGCAGGAGGGCATCAGCCCGGTACTGCTCGATCAGCCTGCGGAGCTGCAGGCTGGCGGCGGCATCAGCGCCTGCGTCAATGGCCGGAGCTACCGCATCGGTCATGCCCGTTTCGCCCTCGGCGAGGATGCGGCCACCGGCGAAGAAGCACTGACCTTGTGGCTGACGGATGGCGAGCGCCACCCCATCGCCCGCATCGTGCTTGAAGACCATATCCGCCCCGAGGCGTTGCCGGTGGTGCAGGCCCTGCGTGAGCGCGGCCTCACCACCTGGCTGATGTCAGGCGATCAGTCGGCGGTGCCGCAGCAGGTCGCGACCCAGCTCGGTCTTGATCACTGGCAGGCAGGCATGACACCGGCCGACAAGCAGGCCGCCATCGCCCGGCTGCAGGACGAAGGGGCTGTGGTGGTGATGGTGGGCGACGGCGTCAACGATGCCCCCGGCCTCGGCCAGGCGCACCTCGGCATCGCCATGGGCTCGGGCACCGACCTGGCCCAGACCTCGGCGGATGTCGTGCTGCTCGGTGACCGCCTGCCTGCCCTGATTCCGGCCTTCCGTGTCGCTGATCGTACCGCCGTCATCATCCAGCAGAATCTGCGCTGGGCCGTGGGCTACAATCTCGCCATCCTGCCGCCGGCCGCACTGGGCTATGTGCCACCCTGGCTGGCTGCGCTCGGTATGTCGCTGAGCTCGCTGGTGGTGGTCATCAACGCCCTGCGGCTGCGCAAGCGCAGCTGACGGCCCTGCCCCTGCCCCCCTCTCAGACTTTTGACTCACGAGACCTTCCATGGAAGTCATCTATCTGCTGATCCCGCTTAGCCTGGTCTTCCTCAGCGCCTCAGTCTGGCTGTTCTTCTGGGCGATCAAGAGCGAGCAATACGACGACCTCGAAGGGCCGGCACATCGCATCATCCTCGATGACCGCGAAAAGCAGTCCGACGCAGAAGCCCTGCGCCGGCGGTCCGAAAATCCGGAGATGCCGCAATGAACGCCGACCTGACCTGGCTGGCCACCGCCTTTCTCATGGGCCTGCTCGGTGGCACGCACTGCGTCGGCATGTGCGGCGGCCTCAGCAGCGCCCTCACCTACGCCCTGCCCGATGCCTCACGCCGGGGAATCCGTCTCGTCGGCTGGCAGCTGCTCTACAACAGCGGCCGCCTGCTGACCTACAGCCTGCTCGGCCTGCTGGCGGGCTGGCTGCTTTCCGGTCTGCAGAATATCGGCGCCGCCCAGCAGGGCATCCGCATCCTGGCGGGCATTTTCATGATTCTGCTCGGCGCCTACCTGGCTGGCTGGTTCCAGGCACTGGGAGCCCTGGAGCGCATCGGCGCGCCGCTCTGGCGCAAGATGGAGCCGCTGCGCCGCAAGCTGCTGCCGGTCACACATCCGGCCCAGGCGGTGGCCGCCGGCATGCTCTGGGGCTTCCTGCCCTGCGGCCTGGTCTACAGCGCGATGGCGCTGGCCGTGACCCGCGCCGCGCCGGCGGAATCGGCCATGGTCATGCTCGCCTTCGGTCTCGGCACCCTGCCCACGCTGATGGCCACCGGCACGGCTGCGGCCCAGCTGCGCCGTCTGCTGCAACAACCAGGGACGCGTCAGACCGCCGGCCTGCTGGTCATCCTGTTCGGGCTCTGGACCATCATCGGCATGCAAATGGGTCATCACCACCATGGTGCCGGGCATGAACACGCGCTCTCGCCGGACAGCCCGGCCATGGATCACGACATGCGCAGCATGCCGGGCCATGACATGTCAGGCATGGACATGAGCGGCATGGACCATGAGCATATGCAGCACTGACCGACACTTTGCCGACAAACGCTTGGCAGTCTCCCTCCCCTCGGCTAGTCTCGGCACTCTGACAACAAGTCAAGCCAGAAATCCGGACCGCTGCCCGTTCGCGGTCATGAGGGAGAAAACTGATGAAGCGGTGCCTGCCATCCTTGCTGAGCACCGGTCTGCTGCTGACCGGCCTCCTGTTCCATGCCACGGCGCAAGCCTCTTTCGGTGCCTGGGCGGAAGAAAAAGCCCTCGGACTTGAACAGCGCCTGGCCGGACTCGATGCCCGCCGCGTCACCGTCGGTGATCACGACTGGCAAATTTTCACCCGCAACCTCGACAGCAAGAGTCCTTGCATTGTCATGGTCCACGGCTTCACCGCCCGCGGCGCACACTGGTTCCGCATGGCGCGCAAGCTGCCCGAGCAACGCTGCATCGTGGCCGTCGACCTGCCCGGCTTCGGCGACTCGACGTTCAAACCCACGGCCGCCTATACCCCGGAAGTGCAGGCCGACCGCCTCAGCGCCCTGCTCAAGGCCCTGCCGCTGGGTAACCCGCGGGTCGACATGATCGGCAATTCCATGGGTGGCTTCATCACCGCCGAATTCGCCCTGCGCCATCCTGACCAGACGCATTCGATTGCCCTGATGGATGCCGCTGGTGTCACCAGTCCGGAAAAGAGTGAACTGCTCCGCCAGATCGAGGCCGGCCGGAACGGTTTCTTTGCCACCGACATCGCCGGATTCCGCACATTCGCCGCCATGACCATGAGCGAGCCGCCTTATGTCCCCGGCCTCATCATGGATGCTGTCGGTGCCGAAGCCGTCGAACGCGTGCCACGCCATCAGTACATTTTCGACCAGCTGCAGGGCCCGCGTCTCGATGATCAGCTCGGCAAGATTCAGGTACCGACCCTGATCATCTGGGGTGATCAGGACAAGCTGCTGCATGTCAGCATGACCTCGGTCTGGCGCAAGATTCCGGGCTCACGCGTGTTCCTGTTCAAGGGTGTCGGCCACATGCCGCATCTGGAGCGTCCGGCCGAGAGTGCCGAGCTCTACCACCGATTCCTGTCCGGCAAGCTCTGAGGAGACCCACATGGCCAGCGCCAACCACCGCTTCACCCTGCCGCTGAGCAATGGCCACGCCATGCAATGCGAGCTGTTCCTGCCGGCACAGCAGAACGACAAGCAGGCCGCTCTCATTGCCATCCACGACATCTTCGGCCTCACCGATGACATCCGCCGCATCGCCGGCCGTCTCGCCGAAGCCGGCTACCCGACCGTGGTGCCCGACCTTTACGACAATGGCTCGATCAAGCCGCTGTGCGTGACCAAGACCCTGCTCGCGCACGAGACCGGTAAGGGCCTCGCCTTCGAGCAGCTGGAAGCCGCACGCCAGTGGCTGCTGGATCAGCCCGAACTGGGCGCGAAGAAAGTCGGCGTCATGGGGTTCTGCATGGGCGGTCGCTTCGCCCTGCTCTACAGCGCCAAAGCCCCGATTTCGGTGGTGGCGCCGTTCTACGGCATGGTGCCGATGCGGGCGGAGACGCTGCGCGGCATCGGCCCCGTGGTCGGGGGCTGGGGCGCCAAGGACCTCGTCATGGGCTCGCAAGGCAAGCGTCTGGTGAAGCATCTCGACAAGCTTGGCGTCGAACACGATATCAAGACCTATCCGAGCTGCGGTCACTCCTACATGAATAACCATGACACCGTATTTTTCCGCGAGCTCGGCGACTACAGCCCGCTGCGCGCCAAGTACGACGAGACGGCATCCGAGGACAGCTGGCGCCGCGTCTTCGATTTCTTCGAGAAGGTGCTCTGAGCGCTGTCAGCAGCTTTGCGCCGGTGGAAAACCCGCAGGCGCGTGTGCTCATCCTCGGCAGCATGCCGGGGGTGGCCTCGCTGCAGGCCGGCGAATACTACGCTCACCCGCGCAATGCCTTCTGGCGCATTATGGGCGATATTGCCGGCGCCACACCCGAGCTGCCCTACGCGCAACGCCTGCAGCTGCTGCGGGCACACGGCATCGCCCTGTGGGATGTCCTGCAGAGCTGCGAGCGTCCGGGCAGCCTCGATGCCGACATCGTGCCGGACTCCATGCGGGCAAATGATTTTGCGGGACTTTTCGCGAACCACCGGCAATTGCGCCGGATCATCTTCAATGGTGCTGCCGCCGAACAGTGCTTCCACCGGCATGTCCTGCCCGGCCTCATCGCCCGCGACATCATCAGCGCACAGGATGCACAGCTGATGCTGTGGCGTCTGCCCTCAACCAGCCCCGCTCATGCCGGCATGCCTTACACGCAGAAGCTGGCGCTGTGGCGCGAGGCACTCGCTGGTACGTAAGCGACAACGCGGCGCAAGCCGATGCACACAGCTTCGCGCCGCCTCAATGCGCCACCGGCGCCGCCATGCCCCCCACAATGAGATTGACGATGGCCTCGCCGTAACGCGTCAGCGCCGCCTCATCCTCAGGCTGTGCCAGAAAGCGCATCACGCCCGCCATGATCATGCCGATGATGGCGTGCCCGGTCATCTCGGTATCGAGGTCGGCACGGAAAAAGCCGCGCTGCACCCCATTGGCCAGGTAACTGGCCGTCATCAGCCCGCTCATGGTAACCAGGTTGAGGATGCGCTGCGTCATCTCCGGGTCAATCGAGGTGGCTTCCAGCAGGATCAACCGCAAGGCTCCTGGGTTGCCCCGTGCAAACTCGCGGAAACGCGCCGAGATGCGGCGGCACTGCTCGCGATAGTCCTCCAGGTTGGTCACCGCCGTGGGGGCATTCTCG
Source organism: uncultured Paraperlucidibaca sp. (assembly GCA_964511255.1). Lineage (GTDB taxonomy): Bacteria > Pseudomonadota > Gammaproteobacteria > Pseudomonadales > Moraxellaceae > Perlucidibaca. The sequence continues at coordinate 47,380 of CAZEEQ010000009.1, read as the reverse complement.
CCGGCCAGCAACGCCGTGATTTTGCGCATGGTGTCGGTGATGACGTGCTCGAGGATGTCGCGCTTGTTCTCGAAGTAGCGATAAAAAGTGCCATGGCCTATGCCCAGACGGCGGGCGATATCGGCGATGGCGGTCTGGTGGTAGCCGCGCTCGGAAAACTCGGTGAAAGCCGCCTCGACAATGTCCGCCCGCAGTTGCAGGCGATTGCGTTCGGCACGGGTCAGGGTCTGTTCTTCGCTCATGGTCACCATGGTATCCGACCGGAAAGGAAATGACGATCACGGCAAAATTTGACATTAAATTCCGAAAATGACAATCTGTTCCGCAAATGGCCATGAAGTCACCGCCATCCATCACACCGCCGGAGCAGCATCATGACCCACAGCAACGCCACCACACCGCCCCATGTCCACGAAGTCATCGTGCTCGGCGGCGGCTTTGCCGGACTCGGCGCCGCCATCAAGCTGCGCGAAGCCGGCATCACCGACTTCGTGCTGCTGGAAAAAGCCGGCGAGCTGGGTGGTGTCTGGCGCGAAAACACCTATCCCGGCTGTGCCTGTGACGTACCCTCGGCGCTCTACTCCTACTCGTTCGCGCCCAATCCGTCGTGGAGCCGGGTCTTCGCCGGCCAGACCGAGATCAAGCGCTACCTGCAAGACACCGCCGAGCGCTACGGCGTCATGCCACATGTGCGCCTGCACCATGAAGCACTGGCCTCGCACTGGTCCGATGCCGAGTCCTGCTGGGTGATCAGTACCCACCAGGGTGAGTTCCGCGCCCGTTTCGCCATCATGGCCTGCGGCCCCATGCATGAACCGGTCATGCCGGATGTGCCGGGTCTGGATGGCTTCACCGGCGAGATATTCCACTCGTCGCGCTGGCGTCATGACCTCGACCTGCGCGGCAAACGTGTGGCCGTGATCGGCACCGGCGCCAGTGCCATCCAGTTCGTGCCGCAAATCCAGCCGCAAGTAGCACACCTGACTGTGTTTCAGCGCACACCGCACTGGGTGCTGCCGAAAATGGACCAGAGTCTGCCTTCGCTGGTACAAAGCCTGTTCAAGCGTCTGCCGCTGGCTCAGTTGGCCCTGCGCGGTACGGTCTTCGGCATCTTCGAGACACTCAACGGCGGCATGCAGAGCAAATCCGCGATGAAGCAGTTCCAGCGCCTGGGTCTGCTCAACCTGCGCATGGCCGTGAAAGACCCGGCGCTGCGCCGCAAGCTCACGCCGAACTACATCATCGGTTGCAAGCGCGTGCTGCAGTCGAGCGAATGGTATCCGGCGCTGGTACAGCCGAATGTCGATGTCGTCGCCAGCGCCCTGCGTGCAGTGGATGGCAACACCCTGATCGCGGCGGACGGCAGCAGACACGAAGTCGATGTCATTATTCTCGGTACCGGCTTCGAAATCGCCGAGCCGCCCATCGCCAAGCGTGTCCATGGCCGCGACGGCCGCAGCATGGCCGAGGTCTGGAATGGCAGCCCGGAAGGCTACATGGGCACCATGGTGGCCGGCTGCCCGAACGGTTTCCTGATGTTCGGCCCCAACATTGCCGTCAGCTCCTCGGCCTTTCTCATCATCGAGGCCCAGCTCGCCTACATCATGGATGCGCTCAAGCAGGCTCGCACTCAGGGCATCGCCACCATCGAAGCCCATCCGGAACGCATCGCCGAATTCAATGCGCGCGTTCAGGAGGCGCTCCAGGAAACGGTCTGGAACAGTGGCGGCTGCAGCAGCTACTTTATCGATCGCAACGGCCGCAACAGCACGGTGTGGCCGTGGAGCACGCTGGAGATGCGCCGCCAGCTCAGCCATTTCAATCTTGATGAATACCTCATTGACCAGCCGATCAATCAGTCGGTCAGCACACAGCCCAGCCAGCAGACGGCCTGAATCGGGAGACACCACATGACAGCGCAACAGAAAACATCCCTGCGGGGCAAGGTCATCGCCGTCACCGGCGGTGGTCGCGGCATTGGCCTGGCGATCGCCGAGGCCCTGATCGCCCGCGGCGCACACGTCAGCATCGGCGATATCGATCTCGATCTGGCGCGCCAGGAAGCCATCCGCATCGGCGCCCACGCCGCACGCCTCGATGTCCGCGACCGTGACGCTTTCGCAGCCTTCCTGGCCGATACCGAGGCTGCACTGGGCCCGCTAGACGGCCTGATCAACAATGCCGGCATCATGCCCATGGGCTACTTCCTCGACGAGGATCCGGCCCTCGCGGATGCCCAGATCGACATCAACTTCCGCGGCGTCATCCACGGCATGCAGCTCGCCCTGCCCGGCCTGCTGGCGCGCGGCAGCGGCCACATCGTCAACATCGCCTCGCTGGCCGGCCGCTTCGCTCTGCCCGGCTCGGCGGTCTACACCGGCACCAAGTTCGCTGTCGTCGGCATGACCGAGGCGGTGGCCGGCGAGTACCGCGACAGCGGCGTGCATTTCACCTGCATCATGCCGTCCAAGGTGCTGACCGAGCTCACTTCGGGCACCGAAGAGGCTGCCAGCATCATCCCATCCGTCACGCCACAGCAGGTCGCCGAAGCCGTCGTCGCGGCGTTGCTGAAACCGCGCCTGATGGTGGCAGTACCGGACTATCTGCAGGTCGCGCACAGCGCTTACACGCTGATTCCGGGCTGGCTGCAGGAAAAGGGCCGGCGCCTGCTCGGCGACAACCGCATTCTCGACAAGCTCGACCATGCCGCCCATGCGGGCTATGAGCAGCGCATCAATCGCCTTGCCACCCCCCGCAAAACCCTCAAGGAAGAGAAAAACGCATGAAGCTGCCTGCCGTTGTCGCCCGCACCCTCGTCAAAACCAGCCTGCGTGCCAGCTTCAAGCTGCCCAGCCTGCTGCCGCTGCCACTGACCGTGCTGCGCCAGGCCATGGAGGGCGGCGCGCTGCTGTTCCGTCCACGCACCGATGTCATCATTGAAAAAGCCGCCCTCGCGGGCGTGCCGGCCGAACGCGTGACGCCGCAAAGCAAGGTCGACCGGGTGCTGCTGCATTTTCATGGCGGCGCCTTCTTTGCCGGCTCGTCGCGCACCCATCGTGCGCTCGCCGCCGACCTCGCTGTGCGCGGCCGTGTCCGTGTCTACATGCTGGATTATCGCCGGGCACCCGAGCATCCGTACCCGGCAGCCCTACGCGATGGTCTGGCCTGTTACCAGGCCCTGCTCGACGAGGGCTGGCATGCCAGCCAGATCGTGCTTGGCGGCGACTCCGGCGGGTGCGCTCACATTCTTTCCCTCGTCATCGCGCTGCGTGATCGGGGTCAGCCACTGCCGGCCGGCCTGGTGATGATCTCGCCGTATCTTGATCTCACCCTCAGCCTGCCTTCGGTGGCCGCCAACGCCGCTCGCGACCCCATGGTAACGGCCCATGCCCTGCGCCGTGGCGGCGATGGCTATCGCGGTGACATCCCCGAAAATGATCCGCGCGTGTCGCCGCTGTTCGCCGATCTGCACGGCCTGCCGCCGGTGCTGGTGCAGGCTGGCAGCGAAGAGATCCTGCTCGATGACGCCCTGCAGTTCAGCGAGCGCGCCCGCGCTGCCGGCGTCGAGGTCAATTGCCACATCTATGGCGGCATGTGGCACAACTTCCAGATGTTCAACGCCATCATCGCCACTGCCGATCAGGCCCTGGACGAAATCGGCCACTTCATCCGGGGGCTGTGAGGCTGCCGGAAACGGACGGGCAGCCGCCTTGTCATAACGTGACATCACACGATGGCACGTTATGACAAGAAAATGTCCCGACATGACCTGCCGCAACAACCAGATCACGCGCACATTTCGTCCTGCCCGATATGTCATTTTCTGGAGGGGCATGATGAATTCCGTTAATACCGCTGTCGAGACGACTTCTTCCCAGTCTGCCGCTTCCCGCCAGCCGCTCGGCGCCCGTGTCGGCATTCCGCCGCGCCGCGTCGCCATGAATCTGGACCAGTCCGAAGCCGGTTACTGGTACGCCAACGACGCGTTCCTGACCTATTACTGGTCGGCTTTCTCGATCCTGCTGCCGGAAGGCGAACAGTTCTTCGTCAACGCCGTGCGTCACTACCGTGACCAGATCACGGATGAAGACCTGAAGGCCGGCATCGCCGGCTTCATCGGCCAGGAGGCCCTGCACACGCAAGGCCATCAGGTGCTGAACGGCTTCATCAACGCCAAGAACCTGCCGGCCGCCGAACTCGAGGGTCAGCTCAAGCTGCTGCTCGATACCGCCGCCAAGATTCACCCGCGCCTGAACCTGGCCGCCACCATCTGTCTCGAGCATTTCACCGCGCTGCTCGGCGAGCAGCTGCTGCGCGAAGCCGATCACAACGGCGCCATCGCCGACGACATCAGGCCGCTGTGGATGTGGCATGCGCTGGAAGAAACCGAACACAAGGCGGTCGCCTGGGATGTCTATGAGAAAACCGGCGGCAGCTACGCCGTTCGCGCCGGCACCATGGTCATCACCACCGCCGTGCTGGGTGCCGTCATGGCCTATTCCACGGCCCGTCTGCTGCACGCCGACGGCAAGCTGCTGGATGTCCGCAACAACTGGCGCGGCTTCCAGTCACTGTTCGGCCGTCAGGGTCGCATGACCCGCCTGGTGCCGAAGTTCATGGACTTCTTCCGTCCGGACTTTCACCCGAACGACCATGACACCAAGGCACTGGTTGCCGAATGGCGCGACAAGCTGTTTGGTGCCGATGGCACCGTGAATCACCTGCTCAAGGGCGGCAAGCTGCACTGAGTACGGCTCGCGCTGTCAAAAAGCCCGCCTCGTGCGGGCTTTTTTCATGGTGCCTGGCAAGCTTGCCCGCCCATCAATTGAAAAAGCGTCTCATTCAGTATTAGATTGCACGCCACGCCAGACACAAGGACATGTGATGACGCTCCGGACATTGACCATTGCTCTCGCCATGCTGACCATCAGCGCCTGCAGCCATATCGCGACGGCCCCGACGCCTGCCGCCTCAACCAGCGCCGCAACCGCTTACGCCAACGCTTGTCTGGCCTGCATGCATTTCATCAAGGCCAAGGACTACCTGAAGCGCGAAGAGCGCGTACCCGCCCTGGCGGAACTGAATCAGGCCATTGCCCTCGATGCCCAGGCGGAGTATTACGCTGTACGGGGGCATGTCCATACAGAGCTGGCACAGCTGGAGGCTGCCGTCGCGGATATCGATCAGGCCCTGCGCCTGCAGCCTGAACATCCCGAGGCGCGCTTTGACCGTGCTTTTATTTCGTTCGAGCAGGGCGACCTGAAGCGCGCCCGAACAGACATCATCCGTGCCATCCAGCGCTCGCCCCGGAATCCGCGCTTTCTGGGAGGACGCTGTGTCATAGACATCGCCAGCGGAAGAGAAGCAAAGGACGCACTCACCTACTGCGAGCGGGCACTCGAATATCCGCGTCCGGCCAATGCCTACACAGCACGCGGCCAGGCCTACCTGCTGCTGCACCGCGATCACGAAGCGCTGGCCGACTTCGAGGCCGCACTCGCCGCCCAGCCCAACCACATGAGAGCCCTCTACGGGCGAGGACTCGCCCGAGCCCGTCTGGGAGAATGGGAAAGCGGCCGGAAAGACAGGGAAACCGCTCTGCAACATCTGCCAGGCGCCGCCCGCGAGTTCATTCCCGGCACTTGATCCGGCTTGCTTTGACAAGTGCCCCGCCCAGCGGTACTCATGTCGCCAGTCCGGAAACAGGCAAGGTAGCGAAACATGGCGTCACGGAACGTTCTCGTCATCAACTGCGGCAGCTCATCCATCAAGTTCGCGCTGGTCAGCGAAGCCGCAGACCACTTCCCCCTGCAGGGACTGGCCGAGCGCCTGGGCAGTGATGACGCCGTGCTGCACTGGCAGCGCGATGGCGAAAAAAACCATCTCGCCCTCCCCGCTGGCGACCATCAGACGGCGCTGGCTGCCCTGTTGCCGCTGGTCGAGCAGGCGGCAGGCGGCGTCCTGCACGGCATCGGGCATCGCGTCGTGCATGGCGGCGAGCACTTCACCAGCGCCGGCCGCATCACGCCGGATACGCTCAGCGCGATCCGCGCCACCTCGCCGCTGGCACCGCTGCACAACCCGGCCAACCTGCTCGGTATCGAGGCCGCCATGGCGGTATTCCCGGACCTGCCGCAAGTCGCCGTGTTCGATACCGCCTTCCACCAGACGCTGCCTGAGCATGCTTACCGCTACGCGCTGCCGGAGTCGCTCTACCGCGAGCACGGGGTACGCCGCTACGGCTTCCATGGCACCAGCCATCGCTATGTCAGTCATCGCGCGGCAGCGATGACCGGACTGGCCATCGGCGACAGCAGCTGGCTCTGCGCCCATCTCGGCAACGGCGCCTCGACCTGCGCCATCGTCAATGGCCAGAGCCGTGACACCAGCATGGGGCTGACACCGCTGGAAGGTCTGGTGATGGGTACGCGCAGCGGCGATGTCGACCCCAACCTGCATGGCCACCTTGCCCGCACGCTGGGCTGGAGCCTGGACAAGATCGACGCCATGCTCAACAAGGACAGCGGTCTGCTCGGCCTCTCCGGCGGCCTGTCCAACGACATGCGCGCACTTGAACAGGCGCGTGATCAGGGTCATGCCGGCGCCACCTTGGCTATCGAAGTGTTCTGCTACCGTCTTGCCAAGTCTCTGGCGGCCATGAGCTGCGCACTGCCACGGCTGGATGGCCTGATCTTCACCGGCGGCATCGGCGAAAACTCGGCACTGATCCGCAGCAAGACCGTGGCGCATCTCGGCCTGCTCGCTCTGACGCTGGATCATGAAGCCAATGCCCGCTGCGTGCGCGGCCAGTCCGGCGCCATCCATGCCATCGGTCAGAGCGGTGACCACTGCAGCCGCCGACCGCGCATACTGGTGGTGCCGACCAATGAAGAACGCCAGATCGCGCTCGACACCCTCGCCCTGCTTGAACCGACCGCCTGAGACACATCCATGCATACCTTTCTGCTTGCTCCCACCGGCTTCGGCGTCGGCCTGACGTCGACCAGCCTCGGCCTCGTCCGTGCCCTTGCACGCGCCGGCCTCAAGGTCGGTTTTTGCAAGCCCGTCGCACAGCATCACCGACAGGATGACGGCCCCGAGCGTTCGACCGGCCTGATCGCCAGCAGCCATGGCATCGTCGCACCGGAACCGCTGGCGCTGGCTCATGTCGAACACCTGCTCGGCGATGACCAGCTGGATGAGCTGCTGGAAGAAATCATCAACCTTCATCACCTCGCCGGGATCGGCAAGGATGTGGTGATCATCGAGGGGATGGTGCCGACCCGTCAGGCCAGCTATGCCGCCACGATCAATGTGGCACTGGCCAAAAGCCTGAATGCCGATGCGATTCTGGTCACCGCACCCGACGACGAAACCCCGCAGGCGCTGGCCGACCGTATCGAACTGCACCTGCAGCAGTTCGGCGGCCCCCGCCAGGCCAATATCATCGGCGCCGTGGTCAACAAGATCGTCAGCGACGACTATGCCCTCGCCCTGCGCGCGACCGCGCTGTTCAGCAGCGACCGCTTCCGCCTGCTCGGCAGCATCCCCTGGCAGGGCGACCTCAATGCCCCGCGCACGCGGGATGTCGCCGATCTGCTCGGTGCCAGCGTGCTCAACGCCGGCGACTGCGAACAGCGCCGCGTGCAGAAAGTGGTGCTGTGCGCCCGCGCCATGCCCAATACCGTGCAGTTGCTCAAGCCCGGGGTGCTGGTTGTCACACCCGGCGACCGGGATGACATCATCCTCGCCGCCTGCCTGGCCGCGATGAACGGTGTCCCGCTCGCCGGCCTGCTGCTGTGCAGCGATTTCCAGCCCGACCCGCGCATTCTCGAACTCTGCCGCAACGCGCTCCAGGGCGGCCTGCCGGTGCTCACCATCGCCACCGGCTCGCATGGCACGATCAGCGCCCTGGACCGCCTCAACAACGAGATCCCGCTCGATGACCGTGAGCGCACCGAGAAAGTCACCGAGTTCGTCGCCGGCCACATCGACCACGACTGGCTGCTGACCCGCTGCGGCACGCCGCAGGAGCCGCGTCTGACCCCGGCGGCCTTCCGTTATCAGCTGGTCAAGCAGGCCCAGGCCGCCGGCAAGCGTATCGTGCTGCCCGAGGGCAGCGAACCGCGCACCGTCCAGGCTGCCGCCATCTGCCAGGCGCGCGGCATCGCACGTTGCGTGTTGCTGGCCAAGCCGGAGGCGGTGCATGAGGTTGCGCGCGTGCAGGGCATCGTACTGCCGCCGGATCTGGAAATTCTCGACCCCGAGCTGATCCGTGAACGCTATGTCGCCGCCATGGTCGAGCTGCGCAAAGGCAAGGGGCTGAACGCACCCATGGCGGCCGCCCAGCTCGAAGACACCGTGGTGCTCGGCACCATGATGCTGGCACTGGATGAGGTCGACGGTCTCGTCTCCGGCGCCATCCACACCACGGCCAATACCATCCGCCCGGCCCTGCAGCTGATCAAGACCGCGCCGGGCTACCGGCTGGTGTCATCCGTCTTTTTCATGCTGTTGCCGGACCAGGTCGTGGTCTATGGCGACTGCGCAGTGAATCCCGATCCGACCGCACCTGAGCTGGCCGAGATCGCCCTGCAGAGCGCCGCCTCGGCCGCGGCTTTCGGCATCCCGCCGCGCGTCGCCATGCTGAGCTACTCGACCGGAGACTCCGGCAGCGGAGAAGAAGTCGAGAAAGTGCGCGAAGCCACCCGCCTGGCACAGGCTGCACAGCCGGATCTGCTGATCGACGGTCCGTTGCAGTACGACGCCGCATCGGTTGCCGACGTTGGCCGTCAGAAAGCCCCGAACAGTCCGGTCGCCGGTCGTGCTACCGTCTTCGTGTTTCCCGACCTCAACACCGGTAACACCACCTACAAGGCGGTACAGCGGAGCGCCGGCTGCCTCAGTGTCGGTCCCATGCTGCAGGGACTGCGCAAGCCGGTGAACGACCTCTCGCGCGGCGCGCTGGTGGATGACATCGTGTTCACCATCGCGCTGACAGCAATCCAGGCGGCGAGCCGAACCATCTGAGCCACTACCCATGTCCACACGCCTGCTGCGCCTGCTCGACCGCATCGAAACCCTCGGCAACCGCCTGCCACCGCCCGCCTGGCTTTTTGTCTGGCTCTGCGGCCTGGTCGCCGTGGCTTCATGGCTGCTCGCCCTGACCGGCTGGCAGGCGGTCTGGCCGGATGGCAGCAAGACCGTCACCGTCATCAACCTGCTGTCGCTCGACGGCCTGCGCCGCATGCTCAGCGAAACGGTCAGCAACTTCACCGGCTTCGCGCCGGTCGGCAGCGTGCTGGTGGCCATGCTCGGGCTCGGGCTGGCCGAACGCTCGGGCCTGCTCGGCGCCGCGCTGGGCGCCCTGGTGCGCGCCAGTCGCGGCCACGGCCTGCCGACACTGGTGGCGTTTGCCGGCGTCATGTCCAGCATCGCCGTCGATGCCGGCTACGTCGTCATCATTCCCCTCGCCGGCCTGCTCTTCCAGCGTGCCGGCCTGCCGCCGCTGGCCGGCATCGCCTGCGCTTTCGCCGGCGTCTCCGGCGGCTTCTCGGCCAACCTGCTGATCGGCCCGGTGGATGCCCTGCTCGCCGGCATCGCCAGCGAGGCCGCGCGCACCGTTGAGCCCGGCGCCGAGGTCGCGGTTACCGCCAACTACTACTTCATGATCGCGTCGGTATTCCTGGTCACGGCACTGATCACGCTGGTCAACCGCTGGCTGATCCTGCCGCGCTTCCATGGCATCGACTGGCACACAGCCACCGCGCGGGTTGCGGATGAGAGCGGCGGCGATGACCGTCTGCACCCGCGTGCCGGCCTCGCCGTACTGGCCTGGACCGTGCTGCTGGTGGGGCTCATGCTGGTCGCCCTGCTGCCCGCCGACGGCGTGCTGCGTGGCGCCGATGGCTCGGTCGCCAAATCCCCGCTGATCCAGGGCGTGGTGGTGCTGGTGGCGGTCTATGCCGGCGTCGCCGGTCTGCTCTACGCCCGCATCAGCGGCCGCTGGACACGCAGCAGCGATGCCGTCGCCGCGCTGGAAGAAACCCTGCGCACGCTCGCCGGCTACCTCGTGCTGATGTTCTTCGCCGCCCAGTTCGTGGCCTGGTTCCAGTGGAGCCAGATCGGTCAGCTGGTCGCCATCAACGGCGCCAGCGGCCTGCGCGAGCTGGCACTGAACCCGGTCACCCTGCTCCTGCTCTTCGTGCTCTTCACCGTCACGCTTGACCTGCTGATTGGCTCGGCGTCGGCCAAGTGGGCACTGATGGCACCGGTGTTCATCCCCATGTTCATGCTCGCCGGCACCCCCGCCGAAGCCACCCTCGCGGCCTACCGCGTCGGCGACAGCGTGGCCAACATCATCACGCCGCTGATGCCCTACTTCGCCATGGTGGTGGCCTTCGCCCAGCGCTTCGACCCGCGCGCCGGCATCGGCACCCTGATGGCGCTGATGCTGCCCTACTCGCTGGTGCTGCTGCTGGGCTGGGGAGCGTTCCTGGGTCTGTGGCTGGCGCTGGGCTGGCCGCTGGGGCCGGGCTGAACCGCACGGCCAGGCTGCTCCGCCTGAGGTGCGGGCAGCGGCTGCCGTTGAAAGCGGTCAGCGCCAGCGGATCGTCTTCAGCCTGAAGGCATCTCCTGGCGCGACAGCATCGCCACCAGTTCGCGGGTGAGCTGCGTCGCCGAGACCTCACGGCAGCCACTGGCATTCTGCCCTGACCACAGCGGCGAAAAGTCGCCCGAGCCTTGACGCTCGGCGCTGACGCGCAGGGGCGCCATGGCCGTGGTGGCGAGCGGAAACTCCGGCGCCAGCGGACTCAACGGCCCCAGTTCACGCATGACGCGATTGACGATGCCGCGCGCCGGACGCCCGGTGAAGAGGTTGGTCAGTGCCGTGTGGTGCGCGGCCTCGCACGTCAGCGCGGCACGGTGTATGGCGCTGGTCGAAGCCTCGTGGCAGAGCAGGTAGCTGGTGCCGACCTGGACCCCGGCAGCGCCCAGCCGCATCGCCGCCAGCACACCACGGGCATCGGCAATGCCGCCGGCGGCGATGACCGGCACACACACCGCCGCCACGATCTGCGGCACCAGTGCAAACGTGCCGAGCTGCCAGCTCAGGTCATCCGAGAGGAAATGACCGCGATGCCCGCCCGCCTCCAGCCCCTGGGCGATGATCGCGTCGGCCCCGTTGGCCTCGAGCCAGAGCGCCTCCTCCACCGTGGTCGCCGAAGACAGGACTTTCGCCCCCCAGGTGCGTACCCGCGCCAGCAGGTCAGGCGCCGGCAGGCCGAAATGAAAACTCACGACCGCCGGCCGGAACTCGGCCAGCAGTTCCGCCAGCTCGGCGGTGAACGGGGCCCGCCCCGGCCCGGCGGCAATACCCGCCGGGTCCAGACCGTGTTCGTGGTAATACGGCGCCAGTGCCGCACGCCAGCTCGCCTCACGCGCGGGATCTGGCTCAGGTGGCGTATGGCAGAAGAAATTGACGTTGTAGGGGCGGTCAGTCGCCGCCTGGATGGCCGTCAGCTCCTGCCGCAGCGACTCTGGTGTCAGCATGGCCGCCGGCAACGAGCCCAGACCACCGGCCTGGCACACCGCAATGGCCATGGCACTGCCCTGAACACCAGCCATAGGCGCCTGAATGATGGGAAGCTCGGTACCCAGCAGTTCGTGCAGCGTCGTCATGGACAGATATCCTTCATCAGAGCAGACGGAATGGTCAGGGGGCTGCGCTGGCCCGGCTCAGAATTCGAACTCGAGCAAACCGCGCAGCGTGCGATCAGGCGTGCGATCATCGGCGGCGAAGAGCAAGCCCAGCTCCCAATGCAGTTTGCGCCGCGTGCTCACACGTGTGGTACCCATGAGCACCGGACCGATAGCGTGGGTATTCTCGCCCAGATAAACCTCAATGCCTGGCTCCAGGGTCTCGGCATGCCTGTACTTCCACTGCAGGCTGGTGCTGGTGTCGAACTCGCTGGCGATGTCGCGTCCGGTTTCATAGGCCAGGGTGACGTTGGCGGTACCCGTCCAGCGCCCCCAGCTGCGACTGCCGATCAGCGTGGTCGAGTACTCCCAGGCACGGGTCTCGCGCTCGTGCTCCAGCTCGACCATCATCCCCCAGTCAGCAGCATACTCCCCTGCCTCAGTCAGCTGCCAGCGCGCCTCCAGCTCCTGCCCCTTCAGCGCCAAACCACCCGCATGTTCATCGCGCTGGCCAACCAGATAGGCCTCAACAAACAGCCGCTTCCCCAGGCTCTGGCCATAGCCCAAACGCCAGGTCTCGGCCTGGCTACCGGCGTCATTCGCCGCTGACAAGCGCAGCTCGACTTCGCGCTCCAGGGGCTGCACATACGGCAGATACACCTTATCAACCACCTGGCCGTCAGCCAGAAGCGGCAATGCCGGCAAGGCCGAGAGCAGCCCGGCCAGCAGCTTGACACCCAGCGTCATACGCATCAGACACCCTCCTCTGCACGGAAACGAAGCGACAGCCACAGCGGCAGCAGGAGCAGCAACAAGGCGCCGATGCCCCAGGCAATGACCTGCACCGGCACCGGGGTGGCCTCATAGCTGAACAAAGCAAACAACATCTGACCGATCAGTGAGCGCTCCGACAACCAGACGCTGCTATCCCAGAGTGGCATCTGCATCGGCAGCCAGTCCGCCTGCAGCAGCATAGTGGCCGCCTGCGACAGAATGCCGGCGCCGAAGAGTGTGATAACACCATGCACAACCCCACCCGCTGAGCGACCGGCAATCTGGGACAGGCCGTAATAGCAGACCACACCCAGACTGATGCCAATGCCTGTGCCTATGCCCCCGCCCATCAATACCAGGCGCAGACTCTCCGACTGGCTGGTGTAGGCCGAGACATAGAGCAGAATTTCAGCCCCCTCACGGGTTGTCGTCAGCGCCACCACTGCCGCCATGAGCGCCGCCAGCCCTGGCTGTCTGCGGCTGGCCGGACGACCAAAATGGGCGCAGGACAGCAGCAGCAGAAGCAGGAACACGCCCGCATAGATGGCGGCGTTGAGCAGCTCCTGGCCGGTGTAGTCCTGCCAGGTCGAGATCTTCTCCAGATTGCCGGCAAAAACCAGCGCACCCAACGTGCCCAGCAGCAGCCCCAGCGGCGCCCAGGTCAAGGCAATGCCACGCTGACGCGAGAGCAGGAACAGCAGCGCGATGATCACTGAGGCCTCAAACACTTCGCGCAAGATGATGATGGTGGCATCCAGCAGCATGTCTTCCCCCTACTCGGCGATAACGCGGCCGACAGCCGTGCGCGGGTTGAACTCGCCAAAGAAATCGTAGCTGCCCGGTGCCAGCGGCCCGACGAAAATCACCGTCTGCTGCCCTCCCATGATGACTTTCTCGCGATTGAGCGAGTAGCTTTCGAACTCTTCCGGGGTGCTGTCATGATTGACCACCTGCAGACGCACCTTCACCCCGGCGGGAACCCTGAGCACATCCGGATAGAACAGATGATTGCGTATCTCCAGCGTGCGCTCGGCCGCCAGCAGCGACGCCGGGATGACCAGCAGGAAAAGCGCCGCCAGCACGGCACACGAACCTTTCATCAGACACTCTCCTGAGCAGCTGCCGGCAACGGCAGCAAGACCTGCACGCGCAGGCCGTGCAGATCGGGGGACTCATCCAGCTGCAGCGAACCGCCATGCTGACTGACGACATGACTCACGATGGCCAGCCCGAGACCACAGCCGGGAACCTCTTCGCCACCGTCTACCGGCAGGCGGTGGAAACGCTCCAGCGCCCGCGCACGCTGGGAGACCGGAATGCCCGGTCCGGAGTCCTCGACCAGCAGCCTCACCTGATCCGCCAGTGCCACCAGCGTGACCTCGATGCGCCCTCCGGGCGGAGTGTACTTGCTGGCGTTGGCGACCAGATTCTGCACCATGGCCTCAAGGGCAAAGCGATTTCCCGGAACGGTGACCGGCCCGGAATGCAGCGCAATCTGCTGCTGCCTGGCGGCTATGGCGTCGTAACCACGTGCGATCACCGCCTGAATCAGGCTATCGAAACGCAGCGGTTCATGGTGACCGGGATAACGGTCCGGCGAGGTGCGGTAAAGCATCAGCATCTGCTCGACCAGATGCTCCAGGCTCTGCACTGACTGATTCAGCGCCTGCCAGCCCTGAGGTGGCGACGGGATCTGCTTCTGGAGGTTGTGCAAATGAATTTTCAAGATACTGATCGGGGTACGCAACTCATGCGCTGCGTCAGAGGCGAAATGCTTCTCGCGCTCAAAGGCCATCTTCAGCCGCGCCAGCCACTGATTGGTCGACTCCAGCACCGGCAGCAGCTCGGCCGGCACATCCGCCATGATGATCGGTTCCAGATCATCGGCCTGTCTGGCGCGCAGGCGCTGCGACAGCATCAGCAGCGGTGACAGGCCGCGGCCAACCACGAACCAGATCACCAGCCCAGCAATTGGCAGGCCGAGCAGGGTCGGCAGAATGGTCTCAATGATGATTTCATCGGCGATCCGGGCTCGGTTCTCGAGACGTTGCGCAACCAGTATCCAGCGCCCCTGTTGTTCGTCGCGATGTGCCAGCGCACGCCAGCGGGCCGCTTTGAAGTTGACCTCGGCATAGCCCGGCAGCAGCGGCATGAACGCCTGTTCGGGCGCGTTGTCGGAGCGCTCCAGCAACTGCCCCTGCTCGGTCAATGCCTGATAGGCCAGCATCGGGTTGTTCAGGCTGCTGACCTGCCGTACCGACAAGCCATGCGCCTTGAGCAATTGCGCGTAGTCGTAGAGCTGCTGATCCAGCGCCTGCTCGACCGCTGCCGTGCCGGCCTGATAGGCCTTCAGGGTGGCCGCGAAACTGATCAGCATGAACGCCGACAGCAATAGCAGGATCAGAAAGCGGCGCAGTGATCTCACGGCTTGCGCACCAGGTAGCCGATACCACGCACGGTGGTGATGAAGTCACTGCCCAGCTTCTTGCGCAGGTTGTGGACATGCACCTCCAGCGCATTGCTGGAGACTTCCTCGCCCCAGCTGTAGAGACGCGACTCGAGGGCATCACGGGTCTGCACGCGGCCGGCCGCCTCCATCAGGCACTTGAGCAGCATGTACTCGCGCCGGGACACGTCAACCGACCGGCCGGCACACTGCACGGCATGGGTATCGGTGGCCAGGCTGACATCGCCCAGCACAATGTCGGTTCGGACATGGCTGCCGAGACGGCGCTCCAGCACCCGGATGCGCGCCAGCAGCTCGGCCATGTCAAAGGGCTTGGCCAGATAGTCATCGGCACCGCCATCAAGCCCGGCGACCTTGTCATCCACCGTGTCGCGTGCCGTCAGCAGCAGTACCGGCAGACGATGACCACTGCTGCGCATGGCACGCAGCACGTCGAGGCCGTCGCGATCCGGCAGCCCGAGATCAAGAATCACGATGTCCGGCGCGTCAGTGGCGATGACATGAAGGGCATCACGACCGCTAGCCACATGATTGACGCTCATGCCCTCATGACGCAGCGCATCACGCAGACCGGCAGCCAGCGCCAGATTGTCTTCCACCAGCAACAGGCGCATGTCAGCAGAATCCGGGCAGGACAGGAAAGCCACTATAGCGACAAGTCGGCACCTGGTTCAACGCGCATCCAGCTGGCGCAGCAACGCAGCAATCTCGGCCTGGCGCCCCTGATCAGCCACCTCACGGCCCGGTCGCGGCGCTGCCTTGCGGGCACGCAGCAGATAGCCTCTGGCCTTGTCATTTTCACCCTGCTCAAGCAGGAAGTCGGCATAGAAATAGTTCGGATCAATGCCTTCCGGATTGAGCTTGAGCGCCTTCAGCAACAGCTGCTCAGCCTTGTCATCATCACCGAATGCAACAGGCCAACCGGGCACCTTGTAATAGAGCGTACCGAGGCTGGTGTAGGCCGAGCCGGACAGCGCCTGATCATTAAGCCTGAGTGCCTGCTCAAACTCGGCGCGCGCCGCCTTGGCCAGGCCCAGTGCGCCCAGCCCGCCCTTGGCGCCCGCCAGACTGGACTTGATGATGCCGTTCCAGATGTGGGGCTCGGCCGCATCCGGGTACTTCGCCACCACGCTGTCTCCTCGGTCAGACAAGGTCTGGAGCATCTTGACCCGGTAATCGCCCTTGAGCTGGTAATTGGTCGTGGCCCAGCTGTTCTGCAGCCCGGTCACATCCTCCATGACACCGGCCAGAGCCGGCGCCGGCAAGGTGGCAAAAAATGCCAACGTCAGGATCAGGTGCTGCAGACGCAGCGAACGAAAAATCATCATACTGAGGTCTCCTCTAGGTGGGCAAAACGTTTCACGACTGGCAGCTGTTTGCGCATGGCCACGTCGATCAGCCAGGGCAACAGGCTGTTGAGAACAATGAAGAGCTTTTCGGGCCAGCCGAGAAACACCCGTGGCCGCGACGGCTCGCGCAACAGCCTGATGACCTGGTCGGCGACCACACCGGGCAGATCGGTTCCGGTGCCCAGCGCCTGATTGAGTGCATCCACCCTCGGACCGTTGAGGTCAGTGCGCGTGGCGCGCGGCGCCAGATAGCAGACCTTGACCGGGGTGTCTGCCAGCTCACGGGACAAGGCCTCGCTGAAGCCGCGCAGACCGAACTTGCTGGCACAATAGGCACTGAAGCCGGCATGGCCAATGCTGCCGAAGGTTGAGCCGATGTTGAGCACGACCGGCTGTTCCGACGCCATCATCAGCGGCAGCAGATCATGTACCAGCATGATCGGGGCGATCAGATTGAGGGTAATTTGCGACTCGATCTGCTTTCCGCTCTGGTCCTGCAGCCAGGCGAAATGATGGCCACCGGCATTGTTGATGAGCATGTCGAGGCCACCGAGATCACGCACCAGCGCAACCAGACGTGCCCTGTCTCCGGCCACGGTGATGTCGGCATCAAGCCAGTACGGGTTGCCGGGCAAGGACAGCGCCAGTGCCTGCAGTGGCTCGGCGCGACGCCCGACCAGAATCAGCTCGGCCCCTGCGGCTGCGAGCACGGCAGCAATCTCGCGGCCAATGCCGCCGCTGGCGCCGGTAAGCAGGATGCGTTTTTTCAAGAGTTCCATAACCGGCCTCACGTGCATGGGGCCAACGCCGGCGGTACCGACGTCAGGCTGCGGAAAATGTTGCCGTAGAGCAGGAAGAACATGCGCGCGCTGTGCACGATGGTCTTCTGCTCGACCGGGTCGGTGATGCGATTCATCAGATCGGCAAAAAACTTCACGTGCTCAAGATCGATGGCGCCATGCGAACGCAGGTAGGTAAAAGCCTTGCGCGGCAAGCCGAGGGCATTCTGGATGGCATCGGCAGCCTGATCAGCGATGGCGGTGCTGGTGCCCTCCAGCACATGCACCATGCCGAAGAAGCCCAGCGGATCGACACGTGCAATGGTGTCGTAGGCATAGGCCACCATGAGCTCGGTAGCAGCCGATGGACGGCCATTGCGCACCACCTCCTTGTCGACACCGCAGGCCTCGAGATCGTTGAGAATCCACTCCTGATGACCCAGCTCTTCCTCGATGTACTCGGCCACGGCATCGCGCAGCCATTCCTTCTCGGCCGGCAGGCGGGCGCCCGCTGCCATCAGCAGCGGCACAGTATGTTTGACGTGATGGTAAGCCTCGGTAAGGAAGGCAATGTAGTCGGCCAGCACGATGTCGCCAGACAGGCAACGGGCGATGATGGGCGCCTGGTAAAGGCCGACGCGCGCGGCCTCTGTCTGCACTTGAAGCTGTTCATGAAAGGTCATGATGCGAGGCTCTCCTCATGGTCGGGGTACAGGGAATCGATAAGGCTCTGGTACCGCGCTGCAATGACATCGCGACGCGGACGGCCATTGGCCGTGAGCAGGCCGTCAACTGCTGTCAGCGCTTCCGGCAGGCGGGCGATGTGGCGCACGCGGGCATAATCCGGCAGACCGTCATTGACGACCGCGAGCCAGCACGCCAGGGCTTCATCATCAAGGTCGGGGGCATGAATCAGCGCTGCACAGGACGGTCGGGCATCGCCGACCACCACGCATTGCAGCAGCTGCGGGTGTGCGAGCAGCTCGCTCTCGACCCACTCCGGGCTGATGTTGCGGCCGTAGCTGTTGATCAGCAGATGCTTGCGGCGACCCGCCAGGCGGATGAAGCCCTGGTCATCGCAGAGGCCCAGATCACCGGTGGCCACGCTGCTGGCACCCCAGCTTTCCGGCATGCCGGCGTACCCGAGAAAGACATTCCCCCCGACATGCAGCTCACCGTGGGCATCCACACGGACATCGAGATGCGGCAGCACCTGCCCGGCACTGCCGGGCAGGTCACGTCCAGGCAAGTTGAGACTGACCACCGAACCGCACTCGGACAGACCGTAGCCTTCGTAGGCAGGGATGCCAAGCTGGCGTGCCCTGGCCAATGCCGTTGCCGCCACCCGACTGCCACCAACTGCGACGAAGCGCAGACTCTCCGGCACCGGCCAGCAGCGCAGCGCAGCTCCCGTCAGCAAATCAAGCAATTGCGGCACGAGGATCAGGCTGGTCGGTCGTGCCTGCGTGATGACCGCAAGGAAGTGCTGATGCTGCAACGGCTGGCTGCCGCAATAGCCGAGACGTGCCAGCGACGGCAGCAACACCTCACCGCCACAGAGCAGTGGCGCATAGACCCCGGCAATATTCTCCAGCAGCGTGCTCAGCGGCAGCACGCAGAGATGACGCGGAGCCGGATCCGCCAGCACAACGGCCAGCGCGGCGGCGACGCTCACCTGATTTTTCTGGCTCAGGCAAACGCCCTTGGGCTGGCCGGTACTGCCTGAGGTGAAGGTGATCTTGGCCGTACCGGCCGGCAGCACGCCAGCCACCGCGTCCGGCAATGACCACACTGGCCAGGACGTTCCTGGCAGGCAGCCAGCGTCAGCGATGGCTCCGGCTGCATGCGCCAGCTCGGCCGGCGCGGCAATGAGCAGGTCGCTGCCAGCCATGGTCATGGCATGCAGGCACTGGGCCGGCGTGAAAAAGGTGGGCAGCGGCAGGAAAGTGACGCCGGCGAGCTGGCAAGCGAGATCGAGCCCGGCCCAATGCGGGCTGTTGTCAGCCAGCAGCGCCACCACGCGGGAGCCGCGCTGGCGCAACCAGTCGGCCTGACGCTCGATCAGGGCCCACAGCGTCGCATAATCCAGTGACAGATCATCCCCGCTCAGCGCCGGCAACTGCGGCTGCTCTGTCGCCAGGCTATGCAGCCGTGACAAGAGCGCATTCATGCCACACCCCCGACCGACACCGGCTGCCGCTTGAGCAGCTCGGCGGCGAGTTGCTCGGCGACCGGCTGAAACAGCGCCAGCGCGGACGCCAGCAGCGGGCGCCGGGCCAGCGAGGCAAAGGCGCCCTGAATATCGCCGACCATGACCTGTGGCGCCGTATGGTAGTAACTGCCCCAGTCGGAGACAGGATCAGCGAGACGCAATGGATCGGCATCACAAAGCACATGGGTGGGCAGATTGACCTTATGCACCATGCTGGCCACCTGACCGGTGGCGCTGAACACCAGCCAGCGGCAACCGGCGGCCTGCAGCGTGCTGCCCAGCGCAAGGAAAAGCAGCTGACTGACACCATGATGCAGGGCGCCGAGATTGCCGATCTCGACAATCTGGTGGCGATGCACCGGCGTGTGGGTAATGCTCGCCACAGCCTGCTCGACCGGCAGCGACAGGTACTGCTCCAGGAACAGCTTGCCCTCGCCGGCCGGACGCAAACCGACCGCCCCGGTCAGCCCGCCATCGTGACGGATGCTGAGCAGGCAGGGCATGAAACGATTGATGCGCGCCGCATAGACCTCGGCAAAACGCTCACGAATGAAGGCCTCGACCTCATCGCGCCCCTCCGCGTACTCGTCATGCCAGGCGAAGGCATGCAGCGGCAGCTGCCGCGGCACCGCGCGAAAACCACGCTCGCCAGGGGGCAACGGAAAAACGCTTTCATCGTGATGTGCGAGCTGCTGCATGATCCTGACCCTGACTGTCTTGTCGTCGGGGTCAGCATAGGGAGCGAAACTTAAGACAGTCTTAAGCCGGCAGGAGAGTTGTTACCGAGTGTAAGCCATGACGCCCAGCGAACGCAGGGCATCAAGGAACATCTGCACCGCAATCAGTAACAGCAACGCGGTCATCATGCAGTCCATTCACCTCACCACTTCATCATCGGCAGCGGGTTGAGCGGATGCCGCAGCAGCCAGCTCGCACTGCGCCGCATCAGCATGGCGTGAAAGCCGGCATTGGGGTAACGCGCCTTGGCGGCGGCGATCACCTCACGCGGCAAACCGGCAGTGAACGCGCCCAACGAGAAATCGACCAGGTCAGCCTGGCGGAACACCTCCACCAGCGGGTAGCGCGCGTCCGCCACCGGGCGAGCCTTGTGATGCTCGCTGACCATCAGACAAACCTCCTCCACCCAGTCCTGACGGCCGGTCTCGCGCAAATGCGCGGCCGCGTGCACAACCGAAGGCGGCAGATAGTCGAGGGTGTTGTCGGTCCACAGACCGAGGTCATGAAAGCAGACGGCGATGGCAAGCTTCTCCTGCTCCTCGTCCGTGCAAGCCGGGTGCAACGCGAGACAGAAGGTCAGCACACGATGACAGTGGTTGGCATAGCCGTCGTGGTCACGACCCATCAGACTGCGGCGGGCTGTCAGCAGCGTGGTCAGCAGGGTCTGGGCTAAAGGTTCAGTGGCGGTTACGGACATGGGTCAGCCTCCAGGGATCAGCCGACAGGTTGCCTCAGGCGGGTCACATTCACCAGCCCGGCATCCACCGCGCGCGCACGCAGCTGGCCGCAGCCGCCCTCGACATCCTGGCCGGCGCTGTTGCGCACTTTGGTCAGCACACCGCAGCGGCTGAGGTAGCGCACCATCTCGACAATGCGCTCGCCATCGGGGCGGGTGTAGTCGTCGCCTTCGAGGCTGTTGAAGGGAATCAGATTGAGCACCGCGTACTTGCCGACGAACAGACGCGCGATCGCCTCCAGCTCATCCTGTCCGTCATTGATGCCCTTGAGCAGCGTCCACTGCACCTGGATCGGATAACCGACGCGTCGGGCATAGGCCTCGCCCAGCGCCATCAGCTCATCTGGCGCGATTTTCGGTGCCTTGGGCAGCAGATGCTCACGCAGATCCGCTTTCGTGGTGTGCAGCGACAGGGCCAGCGCCGGCTTCACGCGCAGCTCAGGCAGACGCTCGAACACGCGCAGGTCGCCGACGGTCGAGAACACCAGATTCTTGTGGCCGATGCCGCCATCGGTGCCGAGGATGTCGATGGCCTCCAGCACGTTGTCGAGGTTGTGCGCCGGCTCGCCCATGCCCATGAACACGACCTTCTTCACCGGCCGCCGCCGCCGCGCCTGCACCACCTGCGCGACAATCTCCAGGCTGCTGACCTGGCGCAGCAGACCACTCTTGCCGGTCATGCAGAAGCGGCAGGCCACCGCGCAGCCGACCTGAGACGACACGCACACGCCATCACGCGGGAGCAGCACGGTCTCGACCATCTGGCCATCGGGGATATCCACCAGCAGCCGCGCCGAACCATCCGCGCCCGGATGCTCGCTGCGCACACGCGCCAGCGCATCAAGATCCGCGCTGAGTTGCGGCAGCCCCTCGCGCAGCGACTTCGGGAGCACGTCGGCGGCCTTCTGGCGGGTGGTGCCGGCATGCTCCAGTGCCCGGCCCTGCACCCAGGCACGAACCACCGCATCCCGGTGAACGGGACGGGCGCCGAGATCGGCGAGGCGTTGATGAAGGTCTGAGAGGCGCATGGACGCGGAGGTTAGCAGGTGGGCCCTGGCACGGCCACTGGCCTGTCCGGACGACACGGGGTATGGTGGAGGCGGCCATCCTCACGCATCAGACCTGCCATGACTGCCTCCGCCCTGCCCGACATCGACGCCGATCGCTGCACTGCCTGCGGCCGTTGTGTCGCGGCCTGCCCGCCGCATGTGCTCTGGCTGGAGTCCGAGCGGCCCAACGGCTGGGGACGCAAGCGCGCGCTGCTGCATGACGCGGCGGGATGCACCGGCTGCGCGAAGTGCTACGCCGTCTGCCCCTTTGATGCCATCACCATGGTGCGGGTACAGCCGACTCCAGATTGAGAACCACCCCCTGATACGGTCTGGCGTGCCCGATCTGCAGGCGCAGCACGCGGCTCTGCAATGTCGCGGCCATCATCTTCGCTCCCGGGCGCCTATGGCGCCCGACGTAGCCCCCGCCAGCAGACGCTGAAACGTCGGACACGCCATGTGACTGGGTGCCGGGCAGGCCGCCGCATGGCGGAGGCCATCCCGCATCGCCGTCAGCTTGCGGATACGCGCGTCAAGCTCATCGGCCTTGTCTGCCAGCAGTCCGCGATCAATCTCCGGCACCCCTTCCGGTGAGAACATGCGCGCAATCTCGTCCAGTGACAGGCCGGCTGCGCGGCCCAGCGCAATCAGCGCCAGACGCTGCAGGATATCGTCCTTGAACAGCCGTTTCAGGCCATGACGCCCGACCGAGGCGATCAGGCCTTTTTCCTCGTAATAACGCAGCGTCGATGCCGGCACGGCAGCGCGTTTGGCCACTTCGGAAATATCGAGCATAGCCTCTTGACCTCAAGCTGACTTGAAGTGGCACTCTGCTTGTGACGGCCATGAATGGCAAGTTTCAGGAGATCGGCATGCACATCATCGCGAACACAATCATCACCGGCATCGGCGCCACCGTGGTGATGGATCTGTGGGGACTGGCGCGCAGACCACTGCTGGGCATACCCGCCCCGGACTATGGCCTGGTCGGACGCTGGCTGGGCCATATGGGACACGGTCAGTTCCGTCACGACGCGATCGCCAGGGCCGTGCCGGTCGCTGGCGAGCGCCTGATCGGATGGGCCGCGCACTATCTGATCGGCATCCTCTTCGCGGCTGCGCTGGTCGCGACCTGGGGCGATGCCTGGCTGCGGCACCCGACCCCCGGGCCCGCCCTGCTGGTCGGCGTGCTCACCGTGGCCGCGCCCTTTTTCCTCATGCAGCCGGGCATGGGCGCCGGCATCGCAGCCGCACGTGCCCCGAACCCGGGCAAGGCGCGGTTACACAGCCTGATCACTCATGCGGTCTTCGGTCTCGGCCTGTACGGCGCCGGCTGGGCTGCCCACTGCCTGAGCCAGCCCTGAGCGGCTGGCCGGAAACCCCGCCAACAATGTTTGGCAACATCCTCCAGGAGAATGACATGCGTATCCCCGCAAAATTCGCACCCCTGCTCTTCAGTGCCCTGTTGTCGGCCATCATGGTCACAATCGTCTCGGGCTTCGTGCTGGTGACGACCCAGGGCTTCCACGACGGACTGCTGTCCGAATGGCTCAGAAGCTGTCTCCGGACATGGCCGGTGGCCTTTCCGACCGTCGCCGTGGTGGCACCGTGGGTGCGGCGACTGGTCGGCCGGATCACCCGCTGACGCCAGCCCTTACCAGGGCAGACGCTCGCCATCATGGGCAAAGAACCCGCCGCTGTCAGCCGGTCCGAGCCGGTCCAGCAGGCGCAGCAGATCCGCCCCGGCGACATCGGCCGGGCGCGCTGCTGCGCCGCCCCGGAAAGGCTGTGACAACGGCGAGATGACCGTCCCCGGATGCAGGCTGAGCAACCGCGCCTGCGGATGGGTACGCGCCAGCTCAATGGCCGCAGTCCGTACCAGCATGTTCAAAGCCGCCTTCGACGCCCGATAGCCATACCAGCCGCCCAGCCGGTTGTCGCCGATGCTGCCGACACGGGCAGACAGCACGGCCATGGCGCCATCGCGCGCGAGCAGCGGCAGAAAATGCCTGAGCACCAGGGCCGGACCGATGGTGTTGACCTGGAACAGGGTCTGCAGCACCCCGGCATCCAGTGCTGACAGGCTTTTCTCGGGACGCACCCCTGGCCGGTGCAACACGCCGGTGGCCAGCATGATGAGCTGGAAAGGCGCCTCCTCAGCGAGCGCCTGCGCGGCCCCGGCAATGCTTTCCGGTTGCTCCAGATCCAGCGCCGGATGGGTGCCGCGCCCCAGTGTCCTGACACTGGCGCAACGCGGATCAGCGGTTAGCAGCGCCTGGAAGGCCTGACCGATTGCCCCGCCGGCGCCGATCACCAGCGCGCGGTAGCCCTCCCCCAGCGAAACCATACTCAAAGCGGCCGACATGTGAATACTCCCTGCAGGTGATCAATATCGGGGTGGATGACACGCACTAGAGCTGCGCCAGCCGTGCCCGAAGAGCGGCGGCCTGGACGCGTATCGCCCGTACTTCCTCGTCCGGCATCTTCGCCAGGTTGCGGTAAACCATGCCGATGCGCGGATTGCGCGACAGCGTCGCCGCATGGCGCAGATGAAAGTCCCAGTACAGCGCGTTGAACGGGCAGGCCTGGTCGCCGAGGCGCGCCTTGCGGTCATAGCGGCAGCCCTTGCAGTAGTCACTCATGCGGTCGATGTAGGCGCCGCTGGAAACATAGGGCTTGGTTGCCAGCAGACCGCCATCGGCGAACTGGCTCATGCCCAGCGTATTGGGCAGCTCCACCCACTCGAAGGCATCGATATAGACCCCGAGATACCACTGGTGCACCGCATGCGGGTCGAGGCCGGCCAAGAGGGCGAAGTTGCCGATCACCATGAGCCGCTGGATGTGGTGCGCGTAGGCGTGTTCCAGCGACTGGCCGATGGCATGGGCGACACAGCGCATGCCGGTGTCGGCAGTCCAGAACCAGGGCGGCAGCGGCAGATCCTGTCCGAAGTGATTGCGGGTGTCGTAGCCGGGCATCTGCGCCCAGTAGATGCCGCGCACGTATTCTCGCCAGCCCAGGATCTGGCGGATGTAGCCCTCGGCCGAGGCCAGCGGCACATCGCCTGCACGCCAGGCCAGCTCCACGGCCTGCACCACCTCGCGCGGCGACAGCAGCTTCACGTTCAGGGCGAACGAAATCAGTGAATGAAACAGACGCCAGCCGCGCGTGCTCAGGGCATCCTGAAAATCGCCGAAATGCGGCAGCACGTGCTGCACGAAATCATCGAGCTGCGCCAGCGCCTCGGCGCGATCCACGGGCCAGCGGAAATCCTGCGCCGAGGGGTTGCCAAAAGTCTGCACGCCGGCGGCCTCGATCATGGCCCAGAGCGCCCGGTGGTCATGGCGCGGCCGCTGGTCCGGCGGCTCCGGCGGCTGACCGGCCCAGGGCTTGCGGTTGTCGTGATCAAAGTTCCACTGCCCGCCCTCGGGGCCATCCTGCGGGGTCAGCAGCACACGATGCCTGACCCGCAGGGTGCGGTAGAAATGCTCCATGAGCCACTGCCGGCGGCCCTTGAAGAGCTGCCCGACATCGCCACGGGCGGTGTAGAAATGGTCCGTGTCGAGCACCGTCACCGGCACGGCGCAGGTCGCGGCCCAGTCCGCCAGCAGCCGGTCGAGGCGGTACTCATCCGGCAGCTGGTACTGCACGGCCGTGGCGCCATGCTGCGCGATCAGGGCATCGAGGTTGGCGGTGACGGACTGCCGGTTGTCCGGGTCATCCAGCCTCAGGTAGCGCACGCGATGCCCCTGCGCCTGCAGCCGCGTCGCCAGTGCGCGCATGGCCGCGAAAATGGCGATGACCTTCTGGGCATGGTGCAGCACGTAGTCGGTCTCGCTGCGCACTTCCATGAGCACGTGCAGCACATCGGGCCGTATCGTGGCCAGCGCCGCATGTTCCGGGTTGAGCTGGTCACCGAGGATGAGATTGAGCGTGGTCATGCCGTGCCCCAGAGACGGCGATAAGCACCATCGGGGTCATAATCAGCGGCCTGCTTCAGCGGATTGAAGCGGCGGCTGCCGCGCGGGTCGGTGCCGCGCCCGGCCAGATACAGCCAGTTGCCCTGGTTGCTGCAGACGTCGTAATCCACCAGCTGCGACTCGAACCAGGCCGCGCCGGCACGCCAGTCGCCACCGAGATCATGAATGAAATAGCTGGCCACGATCTGACGCAGCCGGTTCGACAGGAAGCCGGTCGCCGCCAGATCACGCATGCCGGCATCAACCAGCGGCTCACCCGTGCGGCCCTCCGCCCAGGCCGCGAAGCGCCCGGCATGATGCCGTGGCGGCGGCAGCCCGCCGAGCCCGCCACCAGCATAAAGCCGGCGGCCGTGCTTGCGATGCAGCAGGCGGAAATGATCACGCCAGAGCAGCTCGAACCACAGCCAGTAGCTGCCGTCACTGGCCCCATGGCAGGCTTCGTGATCCCGCAGCGCCGCCCAGACCGTGCGTGGAGAAAGGGCGCCGGTGGCCAGCCAGGGCGACAGCTTGCTGGAGTAGTCGATGCCGGTCAGGCCATTGCGCGTGGCCTTGTAGTCGCGCGGCAGAGGGCCGCCGAAGTAGCGCGTCACATGCGCCAACGCCGCCGTCTCGCCGCCACGGCATCGTCCCTGCCGGAAGGGAAAGGCGCTGCGCGGGTCATCTTCCGTATCGTCGGGCAGCGGCTGAAGCGCTGGCACGCTCATGCCCGGCGGCAGTGGTGGCAGGCTGACCGGCGCGGGCAGCGGTAAGTGCGGGCGGACACCGGCCTGCTCGACCACCCGCCTGAATGCCGAAAAGACATTCGGCACCGAGGTCGCAGGAAATGGCAGGTCGGCCGCGTCCAGCAAGGCCGAGTGCTCGTGCAGTACCACCTGCAACCCGGCCGCTCGCAACGCGGCTACAGCCGACTGCTCTTCCGGGGCCGGAATATCCTCGGCATGAATCGCGGTGATGCCCAGCTCCCGTGCCAGCGTCGGCAGGACCGTCTGCGCAGGACCCGGCAGCACCAGCAGATCACTGCCGCAGGCACGCAGCCGCTGCTGCAGGTCGATCAGGGTATCGGTGAGAAAACGCTGACGATGCCGTCCGACTCGGGAAAAACCCCAGGCCGTCGGCTCATCCGGCGGGAGACAGAACACCGGCAGCAGGACCTCGCCACCCGAGATGGCTGCCCGCAGCACCCGGTTGTCGCTCAGGCGCAGGTCCTGACGGAACCAGAGGATGCGGCGGCTCACGACGACCCGCCCCCGCGCCGGCAGCGCTCGGAACAATAGCGCACGGCCTCCCAGTCACGCGCCCACTTCCTGCGCCAGACAAACGGCAGACCGCAATGCCGGCAGGTCTTCACAGGCAGATCGGCTTTCTTGCGCATGCGCATCGGCGCGGGCTCTCAGGGTGACTGGCAGGCCTTCATGTAAACGCAGTCTCCGGCGAATCTGTAGTAGACAGACTTGCTACAGGCCAATAGGTATCAGCGCAATGCACTGGCGCCATCTGCTGCCTTGTAATCGCCCACAAAAAAGCCCGCATCAGCGGGCCTTTTTGCATTACTGGCGCTTACGCAGTAACCGGAATCTTCCCGATCTTCGCCTGCCAGATCTTGGGCGCGGTCTCGTGCACTGAATTGCCCGTGACATCCACCGCCACGCTCACCGGCATGTCTTCCACGACGAACTCGTAGATCGCTTCCATGCCCAGGTCCTCGAACGCCACCACACGCGACTTGCGGATGGCCTTCGACACCAGATACGCCGCGCCGCCCACAGCCATCAAATAGACAGCCTTGTGATTCTTGATGGCGGCGATGCCGGAGGGGCCGCGCTCGGACTTGCCGATCATGCCGTAGAGGCCGGTCTTGGCCAGCACCGTCTCGGTGAACTTGTCCATGCGCGTCGCCGTGGTCGGGCCGGCCGGGCCGACGACTTCATCGCGCACCGGATCGACCGGGCCGACGTAGTAGATGAACTTGCCCTTGAGATCCACCGGCAGCTCTTCGCCCTTGGCGAACATCTCGACCATGCGCTTGTGCGCGGCGTCGCGGCCCGTGTACATGGTGCCGGACAGCAGCAGCGTCTCGCCCGGCTGCCACGAAGCGATCTCTTCCGGGGTGATGGTGTCGAGATTCACGCGACGCGACTTCGAGGCATCGAACGTCAGCTTCGGCCAGTCTTCCAGCTTCGGCACTTCCAGCTCGGCCGGGCCGGAGCCATCCAGCTCGAAGTGGACGTGACGGGTGGCGGCGCAGTTCGGGATCATCGCGACCGGCAGCGAAGCTGCGTGGGTCGGGTAGTCGAGAATCTTGATGTCGATCACGGTGGTCAGACCGCCGAGGCCCTGGGCGCCAATGCCGAGCGCGTTGACCTTCTCGTACAGCTCGATGCGCAGCTCTTCAATACGGTTCGACGGCCCACGCGCGATCAGTTCCTGAATATCCACCGGGTCCATCAGCGACTCTTTTGCCAGCAGCGCGGCCTTCTCGGCGGTGCCGCCGATGCCGATGCCGAGCATGCCCGGCGGGCACCAGCCGGCGCCCATTTCCGGGACGGTCTTGAGTACCCAGTCGACGATCGAGTCGGACGGGTTGAGCATGGCCATCTTCGACTTGTTCTCGGAGCCGCCGCCCTTGGCCGCGACCGTGATGTCGACCTTGTCGCCCGGGACGATCGAGTAGTGGATCACCGCCGGGGTGTTGTCCTTGGTGTTGGCACGCTTGCCGGCCGGGTCACGCAGGATCGACGCGCGCAGCACGTTGTCCGGCAGCAGGTAGGCGCGGCGCACGCCTTCGTTGATGGCGTCATCCAGCGACAGGTCGCCGAGGTCCCAGCGCACGTTCATGCCGACCTTGACGAAGATGGTGACAATGCCGGTGTCCTGGCAGATCGGACGATGACCCTCGGCGCACATGCGCGAGTTGATCAGGATCTGCGCCATCGCATCCTTGGCGGCCTGGTTCTCTTCGCGCTCGTAGGCGGCGTGGATGGCCTGGATGAAGTCCACCGGGTGGTAGTAGGAGATGTACTGCAGGGCATCGGCGACGCTCTGGATGAGGTCGTCCTTCTTGATCACGGTCATTGCGACGGGCTCCGGGCACGATAGCGGGCCGGCAAAGCCCGCACAAACCACAAGTATAACCGCAGCTCAGGCCGTCGTGGCGTGCAGGTGGGCCCGCAATTCGTCCAGTACGGCCTGGGGACGCTCGGCTTGCAGGAAGTGTCCGCATTCCGGCAGCACGGCGGTGCGCACACCGGCCGGGAACAAGCGCGGATCGATGAGCTGCGACAACAGGCCGGCATGCATGCAGCCATCACGGGCACCGGCCAGGGCCAGCGTCGGCACCGCCAGCGGCCGCCGCAGGGTGGCCATGAAAGCGCGGGTGGGACGGCGTTGCAGGGTGAACAGCGAACGGTAATAACGGGTCGCCGCATAAGCGACGGCCGGTTTGGCAAAGGCCTGGCGTACCGGCGCGAACTGCGCCTCGCTGAACGCCCAGCCCGGCGACCACTGCCGCCAGAGATGCCGCAGGTAGGCGCAGTCGTGCTGGCGGATCAGCCAGGGCGACAACCCGCTCTGCAGCAGGAGCATATAAGACGACTGCCAGGCCTGACGCGGCAGCAGGCGCCAGCCCCGCTCCGGCCGCTGCAACGGCGGAATGGCGAGCAGGCTCAGCGACTGCCAGTGACGGGCATCAGCAGCGACCGCGGTCATGGCCGCAATAGCACCCCAGTCATGACCGACCAGGTGCGCACGGCCACCGAGGCTGTCGCGCCAGGCCGCGAGATCGCCGGCCACCGCGAGCAGATCGTAACGGGCACCGGCACGCGCCGAATCCGGGGTATAGCCGCGCAGCCAGGGCCGGCACACGCGGTAGCCCGCGGCCAGCAACGCCGGCACCAGGTCATCCCAGCCATGCGGGGTATCGGGAAAACCATGCACCAGCATGACCAGCGGCGCCTGTTCCGGGCCGTCGAGCAGACCATCCAGCACCAGCCCGTCGCGGGCCAGCTGCACTAACCGGCTCATGTTACCTGCTCCCCGCTGCGGGAGCGCAGCAGGCCATCCAGCGGCTGCCGCAGGCGCGTCTCCATGTTCGCTTCGACCTCAACCAGCAGCTCGGCCAGCCCCGGCAACCACGGCTCAGCCGGATAGGCGGCAATGTCGGCCTGGGTCGGCAGCGGCCATGGCAGCTGCCGGTAGAGCGCGAGAAAGTCCAGCTGCGACAGGTCTCGCGCCAGCACCAGCTCACCCTCGCGCGTGGTGCGGATCAGTCGCAGACCGTAGAGCAGGCGCGAAACCTCGGCCCAGTCCGCCTCCTGCTGACGTCCCACCACCTTCATGGCCTCCATTTCCGTCACGCCCTCGCCCACCGCATGGCGGCGCTGCAACAGGGCCAGCAGGCTGAGCAGCGTCAGTACCGGGTGACGATGTCCGGCCTCCACGCGCTCGCGCAGCAGCAGCCCGCGTGACAGCTCGACACCGAAGAGAATGATCATCCAGGACAGATAGATCCAGAGCAGAAACACCGGGAAGGCCGCGAAGGCGCCATAGACCAGCTCGTAGGAGCTGAAACTGGTCACGAAAAGGCCGAAGCCGCGCTTGGCCAGCTCGAACAGCGCCGCCGCAACCAGGCCACTGATGAGACCGATGCGCACGGGGACGCGGCAATTGGGTACGGTGGTGTAGAGCAGCGTGAAGCCGAGCGCGGTGAAAAAGAAAGGCACCAGTCCGAGGCCGGGCACCACCGTGTTAACCAGATCGGCCGTGTCACTGAGTACCCGCAGCGACATGAGATAGGACGAGAGCAGGAAACCGGCACCGAGGAGAAAGGGGCCGAGGCTGAGCACGGCCCAGTAGCGCAGAAAGCTGATCAGGCCCTGGCGCGGTGCGCGCACCTGCCAGATATCGTTGAAAGCGCGCTCGATGGTCACCAGCATCATGATGGCGGTGACGAAGAGCATGGCGACGCCGACAAGGGTGAGCTGGCTGGCCTGGTGCGAGAACTCGGCGAGATAGGCCTGCACGGTTTCACCGGTACTGGGCACCAGATTCTGGAAAATGAAGGACTGGATGTCGCCGCTGACATGCTTGAGCGAAGGCACCGCCGCCAGTGCCGTGAACACCACGGTCATCATCGGCACCACCGCGAACAGCGTGGTGAACGTCAGTGCCGCCGCATGCTGACGGCAGTTATCCTGGAGAAAATGTTGCACCGTCAGGTGCAGGACACGCCAGCTGGCCCGCAAACGCTGAATCATTGGCTGCTTCATGCACCGCCCCTCGTTGCTTCACGCTAGTATTCCCGCCTGAGTTCAGACTGTCGAGGTTGCCTTGTCCGATCCTTATGTTCTTGTCGTCTATTACAGCCGTCACGGCGCCACCCGCGAGATGGCGCGTCTGGTGGCGCGCGGCATCGAAAGCACGGGCATGACGGCCCGCCTGCGCACCGTGCCGGCGGTCTCCGCCGACTGCGAAAGCACGGCGCCGGATATCCCCGAGCACGGCGACCTTTACGCCACGCTCGATGACCTGACGCATTGCAGCGGTCTGGTGCTCGGCAGTCCGACCCGTTTCGGCAACATGGCGGCCGCGATGAAATACTTCCTCGATGGCACCACCGCGCTGTGGCTGAATGGCGCGCTGATCGACAAGCCGGCGGCAGTCTTCACGTCGACCGGCTCGCTGCACGGCGGTCAGGAAACCACGTTGCTGAGCATGATGCTGCCGCTCATGCACCACGGCATGATGCTGCTCGGCCTGCCCTACGCCGAGCCGGCACTGCTCAATACCACCAGCGGCGGCACCCCCTATGGGGCCTCGCACTGGGCCGGCGGCGATGGCCATCGCGAGATCACATCCGATGAAGCCCAGCTCTGCCAGGCCCTTGGGCGGCGTGTCGCACGCTGGGCCCGGGCTCGCCCGAATCCGGCCAGCCCGGCGTGACGCCGGGCGCGCCTTTCCCCGAATCGAATCCAGAGGGTTCTGCAATGACTGATGATGTGCTTCTCAAGGCCGTGGCTGACCAGCTGCAGCGCTATTGCCGCTGGGGCTTCGCGACCCTGCTGATCTGGTTCGCCGTGCAGTCGGTGACGCTGGCACCGAGCGGGCTGTCGCCGCTGACGCTGCTGCTCGGCTGGCTGTTCTACAGCCTGCCGTTGCTGTTCTTCATCCCCAGCCTGCGTGGCGGCAGTGCGCGCAGCCATGTCTGGCTGGCCTTCGTGCTGCTGTTTTATGGCGTGCTGTCACTGACGCGCAGCTTCGCACCCGGCATGACCGGTGTGATGTCGATGATCGAAAGCGTGCTGATCGTCGGCTTGTTCATCCTCGCCATCCGCTATGTCAAAGCAAAACGCGCCACACAAGGTGGCGCGCTCTGATCCGGATGCCGGCCCGGCACGCCGGGCCGTGACTCACTTCGCCTGCGGCGTCAGCGTCCACTGCTGGAAGCGCACGCGCTCTTCCGGACTGGCACGCAGCCAGATGTCACGCAGCAGGTCGTAGTGGACGCTGCTGGTCGGTGTCAGCGACGTGCGGACTTCGTGAGCCGCCGTCGTCGCCGACGGTGTCACCACGAGCTGGCTGCCCTTGACGGCCAGCTGGGTTTCTTCGGTCTGGAAAGCCTTGCTGATGGTATCGACCAGAGAAGCTTCGGCAAACGAGCGGATCAGCTGGGTTTTGACACGCTCCCCGCTCTGCTCGGCCACCAGGGTCAGCTCGGCATCCTTGGCGAAACGATTGGCGGCTTCGACCGTCTTCAGCTTGGGGAACTCGAAACGATAGGTTTCACCGGCCTTGGCGACAAAACGCAGGGCCAGGGGGCGCGAACGCACGACTTCGTGATTTTCCGAGTTGAGCTGGAAGAAACCACTGTAGCGCACGCTCAGCACATGCTCGCCCGGCAGCAGGGAGAAGCGGGTTTCACGCGAGCCGAACATGGCACCGCCAAGCTCTTTGCCATCGAGTGCGAGCAACTGCACCTCTTCGGTGACAACCACCGTAGCGACCTGGGACTGACTCAGCTCAGGACCGCTGTAAAGGGCAATATCCTTGCCGCCAACCAGCGTGGAGCAACCGCTGGCCAGTGTGACCAGCAGGCTGATGGCGGCTACGGGAAGGGCGCGACGAATCATCGGTATTCTCCTGGAAACGGGCCGATGACAGCGTTCGCGACCCTTGATGACAGCATCATGACAACTGATTGTGGCAGCTATATGACAGTCGAATGACGCCACCCTCATCATCGTCGGACAGATGGCAGTGTCGTCACCCCAGCAGCGAGCGCACCAGCGGCACGGTCAGCGGGCGGCGCTCACGCAGGGCGTGCTGATCGAGTCGTTCGATCAGGTCCATGAAGCGGCCGAGGCGACGCGGCCCGCGCTCCAGCAGATAACGCGCGACTTCCGGCTCAAGCTGCCAGGCGCGACGTTGCGCCGCCGTCAGCAGCAGCTCCTGGCGAACGGCATCATCCGGTGCCGGCAGGGCATAGACACTCGAACGCGCCAGGCGCGAACGCAGGTCGGGAAGCTGCAGCGGCAGCTCGGCCGGCGGTGTCGATGCGGTCACCAGCAGACGACCGCCCTGCTCGCGCAGCCGGTTGTAGAGGTTGAACAGCCCCTCCTCCCAGGCCGGCCAGCCGGCGACCGCCTCGATGTCATCGAGCACGATCAGCGGACAGGCCTCGAGCCCATCGAGCATTTCCGGCGGCAGGAAGACGACCTGACGCAGCGGCAGCAGAATGGCCTGCCCCAACTGACGCGATGCTTCGGCAACAAAGGCTGACAGCAGCAGGGAGCGCCCGGCGCCGGCATCGCCCCAGACATAAACTTGGTCAAGATGACCGGCCGTCAGTTCCTGCAGGGCCGCCAGCACCGGCGCGAACGCCCGCGCCGGCAGGTCGGCCAGGCTGACATCCTGACGTGCCTGCAGCGGCAAGAGCATCTGCTCGCCGGGCATGGAGAGACCGGACTCAGGCATCACGCGGGGGCTCTCCGCCGTGATACAGGTGGCTGTGCAGATAGCCGGCATGGGCATGGCGCAACAGAACCACGATGATGGCCGCCACCGGCAGTGCCAGCAGCATGCCGAAGAAGCCGAAAAGCTGACCTCCGGCCATGATGGCGAAGATCACCCCCACCGGCGGCAGACCGATACGGTCGCCGACCAGATAGGGCTGCAGCACCCAGCTTTCGAGCAGCTGACCGATGCCGAACACGGTCCAGACCAGCAGCACCGGCTTGAGAAACAGGCCGAACTGGAAAAGCGCGACGATGGTCGCGGTGACGATGCCGAGGGTAAAGCCGAAATAAGGGATGATGCTGGCGAGACCGGCGACCAGACCGATCACCATAGCAAGCTTGAGCCCGACGAACTGCAGGCCGAGGCCGTAAATCAGGCCCAGCGCCATCATGACCAGCAGCTGGCCGCGCAGGAAGGCCGCGAGCACGCTGTCACATTCCTGGGTGAGTTCGACAAAACGCGGCTCCAGCTTGCGCGGCAGCATCTCGCGGATCTTGTGCAGCAGCTCGTCCCAGTCCAGCAGCAGATAGAAGGTCACGACCGGAATCAGGCTGATGAGGCCAATGGTGGCGGCGATGTGAATGCCCGATTGCGCGATGCTGGTCAGCATTTCGCTGGTGCTGGCGTCGGCGCCGCGCCAGAACGCGGTCATCCATTCCGTGATGAGGTCCATGTCGAGGCGGTCGATATTGACGTGCAGCTTGTCTTCGACCCAGGGAATGCCGTGACGGTTCATCCAGCGCAGTACCGACGGAATGCGTGATTCGAGATAGACCAGCTGCTCCCACAGCCGTGGCAGCAACAGCACCATGGCGCTGGCACCGGTCAGACAGAGGGCCAGAAAGGTGACCGAAACGGCCGTGACGCGGCTCCAGCCAAAGCGCATGAGCCGGTGCACCAGCGGATTGCCCAGATAGGCGAACAGCGCGCCGACCAGAAACGGCATGAGGATGGGCCGGAGGGCATAGACCAGTGCCGCCAGCAGAGCCAGCGCCATGAACAATAGCCAGCGATTACGTTCTTTCATCCGGGGTCCCTGGCCTTGCGCCATGAAAACGTGAAGTGGGAGCTATTGTGCGTAGCCAGTGCCATGACGGGCAAGCGCTGTGCTGATAGAATGCGCGCTCTCTTTTGCCATCGCCCCCCGAGTTTAGCCATGACCGATCAGAAGCCCTCGCTCAGTTACAAGGATGCTGGTGTCGATATCGATGCCGGAGACCACCTGGTCGAGCGCATCAAGAGCGTGGCCAAACGCACTCAGCGCCCGGAAGTCATGGGCGGTCTCGGCGGCTTCGGCGCGCTCTGCGAAATCCCGGCCGGCTACAAGCAGCCGGTGCTGGTGTCCGGCACCGATGGCGTCGGCACCAAGCTGCGTCTGGCCCTGCAGCTCAACCGCCACGAACACATCGGTATCGACCTTGTCGCCATGTGCGTCAACGATCTCGTGGTCTGTGGCGCCGAATCGCTGTTCTTCCTCGACTACTACGCGACCGGTCATCTTGACGTTGACACCGCCGCCACGGTCGTCACCGGCATCGGTGAAGGCTGCCTGCAGGCCGGCTGCGCGCTGGTCGGCGGCGAAACCGCCGAAATGCCGGGCATGTATGAGGGCGAAGACTACGACCTCGCCGGCTTTGCCGTCGGCGTCGTGGAAAAATCCGACATCATCGACGGCTCGAAAGTGAAGGCCGGCGATGTGCTGATCGGCGTGGCCGCCAGCGGCGCGCACTCCAACGGCTACTCGCTGATCCGCAAGATCCTCGACGTGTCGAAGGCCGACCTCGATCAGGATCTCGGTGGCCGCAAGCTCGCCGATGTGCTGATGACGCCGACGCGCATCTATGTGAAGTCCATGCTGGCGCTGATCGAGAAGCTGCCCGTGCATGCCCTGGCCCACATCACCGGCGGCGGCCTGCCCGGCAACCTGCCGCGCGTGCTGCCGGCCGGCTGCGATGCCGTGATCGACGAATCGTCCTGGACCTGGCCGCCGCTGTTCCAGTGGCTGCAGGCCCAGGGCAATGTCGAACGCTTCGAGATGTACCGCACCTTCAACTGCGGCGTCGGCATGGTGGTCGTGGTGCCGGCCGATCAGGCCGATGCCGCCATCGCGCAGCTGCAGACCACCGGCGATCACGCCTGGCGCATCGGTGAAATCGTGCCGTCGACGCACAGCGAACCGACCGTCGTTTTCGCCTGATCCGGCATCACGACAGGGAGTCTGAACCGGCATGAGCCTGCGTCTGGTTGTTCTCATCTCCGGCTCGGGCTCCAACCTGCAGGCCATCCTCGATGCCTGCGGGCAGAGCGGTGGCA
The DNA here is from genome assembly GCA_964511255.1 of uncultured Paraperlucidibaca sp. Lineage (GTDB taxonomy): Bacteria > Pseudomonadota > Gammaproteobacteria > Pseudomonadales > Moraxellaceae > Perlucidibaca. Next base: position 11,273 of record CAZEEQ010000009.1, on the reverse strand, counting down.
GCGCTCGCATCAACGCCCGGGTCGTCGGCGTGCTGAGCAACAAGGCCGATGCCTTCGGACTCGCCCGCGCCACCCGCTCCGGCGTGGCCAGCGCGGTGCTGGATCACACTGAATTCGCCGGCCGTGAAGCCTTCGACCAGGCCATGACTGCCGTGATCGATGCCTGGCGACCCGATATCGTCGTGCTCGCCGGCTTCATGCGCATCCTCAGTGCCGGCTTCGTGCAGCACTATCAGGGTCGCCTGCTCAATATTCATCCGTCGCTGCTGCCGAAGCACAAGGGTCTGCACACGCACCGCCGCGCGCTGGCCGACGGCGACACCGAACATGGCTGCTCCGTGCACTTCGTCACGCCCGAGCTCGACGGCGGCCCGGTCATCGCGCAGGCAGTCACACGCGTTGTAGCAGATGATACCGAGGCCACGCTGGCCGATCGCGTGCATCACGCCGAGCACCGCCTCTACCCTGCCGTCCTGGGCTGGCTTGCCGACCAGCGCCTTGCGTATCGTGACGAACAGCCCTGGCTTGATGGCCAGCGCCTTACGCAACCTGTCCGCCTTTGACATGGCTGACATCCGGAGATCCGGCATGACCCTGACCCGTTCCCGCTGGCATTTCAGCCTGTTGCCGCTGTGCATCAGCCTCGGTGCCTGCGCCGCCCAGCCCGCCCCAGACAACGTGGCGCCCGCCCTGACGGCAAGTGCCGACAACGCCCTGCCGCTGCCGGAAGGCAGTCATCACTACCGCTTCAAGTGGGATGGTCAGCTTGAGGGGGACGCCTCCCGCAGCCTGAGCTGCCAGCAAAACCTCTGTACCCTGCGCACCGAAGCCAGCGTGCCCGGCATCGCCACACTGACTGAAAGCAGCCGCTTCCAGTGGCAGAATGGCCGCGTTCACTTCGACGATTACCAGCGCAACCTGCAGGTGCTGTTCCTGCCACAGACGGTGCGCATCAGCCGCGAGGCCGATGGCCAGATCGCCACCGAGCGCAAGGGCAAGGCGCGCCGCTATGCCGACAGCCCCGAACTGATCGACACCCTCAGCCTGGAAGCCCAGCTGCGTGCCGATCTCGTGCGCGGCGGCAGCCTGCGCAGCCATTACACGCTGGCCGAAGTGAAAGGTCCGGTCGAGGTGGCACTGGAAGAGTTGCCGCCTGAAAAGCTGGCGGTCGCCGGTCGCGAGATCGATACCCGCGTGTTCCGCCGCCGCAGCGCCGATGGCAGTCGTGAAACCACGCTCTGGCTGGACCCGAAACAGTCCTTCCTGCCGCTGCAGGTCATCCACAAAGACGACGGCAACACCTATCGCCTGACCTGGACGGGTGCCGGCCACTGAACTCAGCCGGTGAGCCCACCGGCGATGTAGTCATAGAAAAACTCGATCAGCCGTTCCGGCTGCTGCGTACTGCTGCTGTCCAGCCCCTGCACAGGTTGCTGCGACAGCAGGGTGACATCGGACAGACCGTGAATCAGCGTATTGACGGCCAGATAGATCTGCAGCGCCATGGCATCCAGCGGCTTGCCCGGATTGATGGCCAGGAAGGCCGGGGCGAAGCGCCCGAAATAGGGCTGCACTGCCGCCACCAGCAAGGCCTGCCCCTTGCCGCCCTCCTGCCAGGTCAGACGCGACATGAAGCGGATCGCCTGCTGCCCGTGATGACCGGTCCGGTAAAGCGATACGAACGGATCACACATGATGCGGGTCAGTTCACGCGCCGGCCACGCGCCTGATTTGCGCGTCGCCAACTCCACCAGCGCGGCATCCTGACCCGACCGCAACCCTGCCATGACATGCGCGAGCACCGCCGCGACCAGACCTTCCTTGTTGCCGAAGTGATAGCTGATCGCTGACTGGTTGAGCTGGCCGGCATGCGCCGTGACCGTGCGCATCGACACCCCATTGATGCCATGTTCGGCAAACGCCGCCAAGGCGGCCACGATCAGTGCCTGACGGGCATCACCGGATTGTGGGCTGCGGGCGGCGGCTGAGGCTGACATGCGGCGATGACTCGGGTACGGGCGTGGGCGCAGTCTGCCATAGTCGGCCCACGGAATAAATGCACTTGCATTAATATATGCGCATTAGTAATCTTCCGGGCATTCGGAGACAACAATAATGACACCGACAAGACCCGGGCAGACCGGGACCCCGCGCACCGGGCGCCTGCTGAGCAGCCTGCTCGCCTGTCTGCTGCTCAGCGCCTGCGGCGGCGAAGACACGACATCCATTCTGAGCCAGCAAAGCTCGGCGGCAGCCGGTGACGCCGGGGAACGCCCGGCCGGCCTCAGCAGCGACCCGTTGCTCGGGCTGGGCTGCGGCTGGACCGCGGCATCCGATGCCGGCACGGCCAACGTCGCTTTTCCGGATGAGGCCGCGCGCTACTGGGTCGCGCTGGTCCCGATGACACCGGGTAACCGCCTGCGCATCGACGGCCGCTATCCGGATGCACGCTATTTTTCCTATAACAGCTACGATCTCGCGCTGCGTCCGACCGATGCCATCGCCGACAACGAGATCGTCCCAGCCGCCGGTGCCGTCAATCCGTTCACACAGGCCGGCGCGGCGCCCGGCGGAGGCTACACCGCCTGGATGGTGTTCGGCGCGGTCCCGACCCGACGCGAAACCAACACCTTCTACAGTGGCAGCCTGACGGCAGGCACACTCAACGTGCCCAATGGCGCACTGGTGCCCCTCATCTATCGCACCTATGTCGCGACCGGCGCCAACAGGGACGGCGACGTCGGTCTGCCTCTGCTGACCCTGGAAACCAGCCATGGCACTCGTCTCGGCACCCTGCCGGACTGCAGCGAGCCGCTGCTGCCCAACCTCGGCGGCCTGCTGCCCAGCCTGGGCCTCAACGACCTGATCAACCAGACCGACTATCCCGACGCGCTCGCCCTGCCGTTTCCGACCGCCACGTATCCGGCCAAGACCAGCGTCTTTTATGGCCTGCCCGACACCGTACTCAATATTCTGCTCGCTCAGCTGCCCGGCGGCGGCAGTCTGGCCCTGCCCGAGCTTCCCGCCACCGGCGGCGGCGGTTTTCTCAGCAATATCCATAATGCCTATACCAGCAGCGCTTTCGCGCGTCGCTACGGCAACCTGTTCCTGCTGCGCGCGAAGGCACCAAGCTGGCGTGGCCGGACGGGCACAGCCTTCGGCCGTGAACAGGTGCGCTACTGGTCGCTGTGCCAGAACGAGTTCGCCACGCAGCGCTACACCGACTGCCGCATTGATGCCGATACCGCGCTCGATGCCGACGGCTATTTCACGGTCGCTGTCTCCGATGCGGCCGACCGGCCCCTGACCGCCGACAGCGCGCACGACATCACCTGGCTGCCCTGGGGCGTCTATCCGGACGGCTTGCTGCTCTATCGCCAGATGCTGGCCGACCCGGACTTTGATGCGGCCATCGCGAAGGTCCCCAAGGGCACGCCGATCGCGGAGATCATGGCGGAATACACGCCGCAGACCACCTATTGCCGGCGTGCTGTTTTCGAACGTCCCGGCCTCGATGCCGGCCAGCGTTTCGCGGCCTGCGCGGCCGATCAGGCCGCCAACCCGCCAGCACTGCCATGAGAGCCGCAGCCATGTTGCCGACACCAGCCAAGACACGCTTACGCCAACCGCACCTGGGTTCTGCCCTGCTGCTCGCCCTGCTGGCCGGTTGCGGGGGACCGGATGACAACCGGCGCGCAACGACCGCCGCTGCCGGCACCACATCCGCCAGTGCACCGGGCGCACGCCAGGCCGATGCCGCAGCCATCCGTGCCGCTGCTGCCGCCTGCGGCAACCCGGCGCCAACCGGCGACCTGACACCGACCTGCGGCACGCCTTCTGCCAGCGACGGCTCCGAGCCGCCCTGCAATCCGCATCTCGCGCAGGATGCCTGGTCCGCCAGCCATCGCGGCAACTTCGCCCAGGCCTCGTCACCACTGCCCGGCGTCACCACACCTGAACGCGTTAATATTGATCATGCCTCGCTCACCGGCGCACCCATCGTGCTCAATTTCTCCGAGCGCGACCGTGCTGGACGGCAGGCGGTCTGGGGCTCGACCGTCGGCTTTACCGGTGAGGTGGTCAAGCTCGATGGCGACCAACTGCGCGTGATCGATCGCTACCTGCCGGATGGCCCGAGCACGATCTCGACCAGTGGGGCCTACAACTTGCTCGACCGGGACCAGAACCTGATCGTCGGCCAGTCCGACGCCCTGCTCGTCTTTGGCGACGCCGTGCCCGGTGACCGCCATTCCGGCATCCGGCGCCTGCAGAATTTCGTGCTACCGCCGGAAGCACGCTGCGGCAGCCGTGATGATGAGCTGGTCGGCATCACCATGCTGCCGGATGGCCAGGTCGCATTCGCCACCAAGTTCGGGATGGTCGGCGTCGTGCCTCGCCAGCCCGAAGCCATGTGCGCCGCCAGCCTGCGCATCCACGCCATCAATGGCGACGCCTGCAACGACGCCGCCATTCCGGATACGCAGCTGGAACAGGTCTCGAACTCGATCGCCGCCGATGAGAACGGCGGCATCTATGTCGTCACCAGCGCAGCCCAGCATCGCATCGACTGGGACGGCCGCCAGCTGCGCAGTGCCTGGCGCACACCCTATGCCGGCGCCGGTGGCACCGGCTCGGGCCGCCTCGGCACCGGCTCCGGCTCGACACCGACCCTGATGGGTCAGCCTGGCAACCGCGACCGTTTTGTCGTCATCACCGACGGCCAGCCGCTGATGCACCTGGTGCTGATGTGGCAGAACGAGATCCCGGCAGACTGGCAGCCGGTCAAGCCCGGTCGCGACCGCCGAATCGCCTGTGAAATACCGGTCGACTTCGGTGACCCGAACGCCACCGAAAGCCTGTCCGAACAGTCCGTGCTGGTACGCGGCTACGCCTCGGTGGTGGTCAACAACCAGCTCCGCCTCAACAGCCTGCTGGGACTGCTGCCGGCGCAGCTGCAGCCGTTCACTCAGTTGGTTTCGGGGCTTTCGGTCAACCGGCCGCAAGGTCTGCAGCGCATTGACTGGGATCCGCGCACACGCCGCTGCAAGCCGGTCTGGGCCAATCGCGAGGTGTCGCTGCCGAACGGCATTCCGGCCATGAGCGCCAGCAGCGAGCAGATTTTCGGCATTGGCTCGCGCACGCTGGCCGGCATCGATACCTGGACGCTGGAGTCCATCGATTTCAACACCGGGGTGTCACGCTACTTCCTGCCGTCGACCCCCTACCCGACCGACAACAGCTTCTATGCAGCCACCACGATCGGGCCCGGCAACAGTGTGTGGACCGGGACTTTCGGCGGCGTCACACGCTTTCAGGACTGCAGGGCAACCGGCGAGTGCGGCCGCCGCAGCAACAACCTGCTGCTGCATCTGCCGTCACTGCCCTGAATGCGCCCGGTCCATGACCTGTTGACTGCTGCGGTGGGCGTCAGCCCCCGATCAGGGCGCTGACGCCGCCATCCACCGGCAGGATCTGACCGGTGATGTGCCGGCCGGCATCGCTGGCAAACAGCAGGGTCGCGCCCTTGAGGTCGTCATCGCCGCCGACCCGCAGCAATGGCGTGCCTTTCGCGATGTTGTCGACGCCGACCGAGTTCATCAGCACCTCCGACATCTTGCTCGGGAAGAATCCGGGCGCGATGGCATTGACGTTGATGCCGTGACGACCCCACTCGCAAGCGAGTGCGCGCGTGAAATTCACCACCGCGCCTTTGCTGGTGTTGTAGGCGATGGTCTGCATCCAGGCCGGGTTGCCGCCGATGCCGGCGATCGAAGCGATATTGATGATGCGGCCGTTGCCGCGCGGAATCATGCTGCGCTTGGCCAGCGCCTGGGCGAGCAGGAAATAGCCGCGGACATTGAGGTTCATGACCTTGTCCCAGGCTTCGAGCGGATGGTCTTCCGCTGCGGCACCCCAGCTTGCGCCGGCATTGTTGACCAGGATGTCGATGTCACCGAGCAGTGCCAGCGCCTCATCAGCCAGCCGCGCGATGTCCTCGGGACGTCCCGCATCGGCGGCAACCCAGCGCGCATCGATACCGGCGGCCTGCAGCTCGGCGGCGGCGGCCTCCAGGTCAGCGGCCTTGCGCGAGCTGATCACGATACGGGCACCGGCTTCGCCCAGGGCATGCGCCATCTGCAGGCCGAGCCCGCGCGAGCCTCCGGTAATCAGTGCGGTACGACCGGTGAGGTCAAAAAGGGCTTTGCTGTGCGTCATGACTGACGTCTCCTGTGATTGGCCCGCGCACAAGGCGGGCATGAAATGGCTCGGGGCGCCGACCGCAGAGCGGCCGGCACGGGACACTCAGAACCAGTCGGCATGAGCCTGCGCGCAGGTCATGTCACGGCGCGACACCACCCCCAGCCAGGCCTCGATCTTGGGCAGCTCATGCTGGAAGAAGAAGTCGCAGGCCGCCAGCTTGCCCTGCAGGAAGGCCTGGTCGCGGCCGGCGTCATGCGTCATCGCCTGATCGGCCGCCAATCCGAGTTCCAGCCAGATCCAGGCCAGCACCACATGACCGAAGGCCTGCAGATACGGCGTGGCATTGGCCAGCGCCTCTTCCGGCCGGCCGGTTGACCAGGCTGCCTGCGTGGCCTGCCCGACACGCTGCAATGCCTGCGCCAGCACCGTGCCATGAGACCTGAGACGCCCGGTCGCCAGCGCCCGCGTGATGGTCTCGCCGATACGGGCCGCCAGGGCCTGCAGTGCCGCGCCGTCATTCATGACGACCTTGCGGCCGAGCAGATCCAGCGCCTGGATACCGTGCGTGCCCTCGTGAATCATGTTGAGGCGGTTGTCACGCCAGTACTGCTCGACCGGAAAATCACGCGTATAGCCATAACCGCCTAGAATCTGGATCGCGAGACTGTTGGCCTCCTGCGCCCACTCGCTGGGCCAGCTCTTGGCAACCGGCGTCAGCAGCTCCAGCAGCAGTGATGCCGCCTTTGCCGCCTCGGCCGTGCCGGAGTGCTCCTCATCCACCAGACGCGCGCAGAACAGCCCGAGCGCCAGTCCACCCTCGGCGATGGCTTTCTGCATCATGAGCATGCGCTTCACATCCGTGTGCTCGATGATGGGCACCTGCGGGCTGCTGTGGTCCTTGCCGGCGGCCCCGGCGTGGCGACCCTGCGGCCGCTGCTTCGCGTACGCCAGCGAAGCCTCGAAACCGGCATAGCCGAGCATGGTGGCACCCAGACCCACCGCAATGCGGGCCTCGTTCATCAGCGTGAACATGCACTTGAGGCCCTGTCCGATGCCGCCGATCAGGTAGCCCACCGCACCAGCGCGGCCATCGACCGGAAATTTGCCTTCGCCGAAGTTGAGCAGGGTATTGACGGTGCCGCGATAGCCGCACTTGTGGTTAAGACCGGCCAGCGCCACATCATTGCGCTGACCGGTCGGCCGGCCTTCGGCATCCACCAGCAGGCGCGGCACGATGAACAGCGAAATGCCCCTGACTCCCGCCACCGGCTTGCCATCCGGACCGGGGATCTTGGCCAGCACGAGGTGGATGATGTTGTCACCCATCTCGTGCTCGCCGCCGGAAATCCACATTTTGTTGCCGGTCAGGCGGTAGCGCGGCCCCAGCGGGTCGTCCTCGCCGCCGGCCTCGGGCACAGCGCGGGTCGCGATGTCGGAGAGACTGGAGCCGGCCTGCGGCTCGCTCAGGCACATGGTGCCAAACGTGCGGCCGGCGAACCCCGGTTTCGCGAAGACATCGATCTGCTTCGGCGTGCCATGCGCAAAGATGGTGTTGGCATTGCCCCGGGTCAGCATGGGATAGGCCGCCAGCGAGACGCTGGCCTTGTAGAAGAAGCTCATCGAGGCCATTTCGACCACGGTCGGCAGCTGCATGCCGCCCACCGCTGCGGGCTTGCTCCCCGCCATCAGGCCGGCATCGCTGAAGGCCTGCAGCGCCAGGGGGGTCTGCGCCGGCAGATGCACTTTCACGCCATCGAATTCAGGCTCTTCGATATCGGTGAGGCGATTGATCGGGGCGAACTGCTCGTTCGCGATCTGCTCGCTGAGATCCAGAACGGCAGAGAAAGTGTCACGACTGTGATCCGCGTGATAGGGACGCTGGCACAGGCTGTCAGCCTGGAGCCAGTCATGCAGCAGGAAATCGAGGGTAGCGCGATGACTCATGTCGGAACTCCTTGGTCACGCCAAGGATACACATTCGCCGGACGCCGTCACCCGTACGACGCTCAGGTTCTCGGCAGCGTCACCCCGGTCTGCCCCTGGTACTTGCCGCCGCGATCCTTGTACGACGTCGCGCAGACTTCGTCGGATTCGAAGAACAGCATCTGGGCCACACCTTCGTTGGCGTAAATCTTGGCCGGCAGATTCGTGGTGTTGGAGAACTCCAGCGTCACATGCCCTTCCCACTCCGGTTCCAGCGGCGTGACATTGACGATGATGCCGCAGCGGGCATAAGTCGACTTGCCGAGGCAGACCACCAGCGTCGAACGCGGAATGCGGAAGTACTCGACCGTGCGCGCCAGCGCAAAGCTGTTGGGCGGAATGATGCAGACATCGGACACGACATCGACGAAGTTCTTGTCGTCGAAATTCTTCGGATCCACGATGGTCGAGTTGATGTTGGTGAAGATCTTGAACTCGTTGGCGCAGCGCACGTCATAGCCGTAGCTGGAAGTGCCGTAGGACACGATCTTGTGGCCGTCATGGTGACGCACCTGACCCGGTTCGAAGGGCGAAATCATGCCGTGCTGCTCGGCCATGCGACGGATCCAGTGATCGGACTTGATGCTCATGCGGTTGCTCTTCTTGCTCGGGTCGGTCGGGTGATGCTGGTCGGGCCGGATCAGCGGCCCGGATTCAACGGAATGCGATTGTCAGCGATGCGCTGGCCCAGCGCCAGTCGTGCCGCCGTGTGGCGCGCCATCTCGCGGTAATGCCCGGCGAGTTCGCCATCCGGGTCCGCCACCACGGTCGGCACGCCCTGATCGGTCTGCTCGCGGATGCGGCGGTCCAGCGGCAACTGACCCAGGAGCACAGTATGGTATTCCTGCGCCATGCGAACGCCACCGCCTTCACCGAAGATGTGCTCGGTATGACCGCAGTTGGAGCAGATGTGCTGCGCCATGTTCTCGACCACGCCGAGCACAGTGATGTCGACCTTGTGGAACATCTCGATGCCCTTCTTGGCATCCAGCGTGGCGATGTCCTGGGGCGTGGTGACAATCACCGCACCGCCCACGGGTACACGCTGCGCCAGCGTGAGCTGGATGTCGCCGGTGCCCGGCGGCATGTCGACCACGAGGTAATCGAGGCCGGACCAGCGCGTCTGCGTCACCAGCTGGATCAGCGCCCCGGTGGCCTTGGGACCGCGCCAGACCACCGGGGTGTCGCCCTTGAGCAGGAAGCCGATCGACATGACCTCAATGCCATGCGCCTGATGCGGCACGAACCAGGCGTCATCCACCGTATCCGGGTAGACCCCGAGACCGATGCCGAGCATGGTCGGCTGGCTGGGGCCGTAGATGTCGGCATCGAGCAGACCGACCCTGGCCCCCTCGCGCGACAGCGCCAGCGCCAGATTGACGGCAGTCGTGGACTTGCCTACGCCGCCCTTGCCTGAGGCCACCACGATGATGTTGCGCGCCAGTGTCAGCGGCGCCACCTCACCCTGCGGCTTGATGCGCGGCACCGCCAGCGACCAGCGGATATGGACATCGCGGGCACCGGCCTCGCGCAGGGCCAGCGTCAGCGCCGGACCGAACGTCTGATCCGGCGTGGCATGCGGATAAGGCAACTCCATATGCAGAAACACGCGACCGTCATCGCTGACCTGGGTGTCCTGCGGCACAGCCAGCAGGGCATAGGTGGCCTCGGGGCCGAGATAGGGGTCGCTGTGGGCAGCAAGCACGGCATCGACGCCGGCACGGGTGATGGTCATGGCAACGGGCGCATCCGGGAAATCAGAGGGGGCTATGCTAACGGCCCGGACGTTGCAATGCACGCGAGCGCCGAGCCGATAGCAGCGGGTGATGTTATGATTCGCAGCTTGTCGATTGCCAAGCTGCCGAAGAAAACATGACCCGTCGCCTGCTCGTCACCAGTGCCCTGCCCTACGCCAACGGCCCGATCCATCTCGGCCATCTGGTGGAATACATCCAGACCGATATCTGGGTGCGCTTCCAGCGCGCCCGCGGCCATGAAGCACATTATGTCTGCGCCGATGACGCCCACGGCACCGCGATCATGCTCAAGGCCGAGCAGAACGGCCTGCCGCCGGAGCAGCAGATCGCCAATGTGAAGGCCGAGCACGAACGTGACTTCGCCGGCTTCGGCATCCGCTTCGACAACTATCACTCGACGCACTCGGAAGAGAACCGCGAGCTGTCGTCGCTGATCTACACCCGCCTGCGCGATGGTCTGGCCGGCGCCGAGGCGGGTTCGCTGCAAGCCGGCGGCCACATCGCCACGCGCTCGATCCGCCAGCTCTTCGATCCGGAAAAGCAGCTGTTTCTGGCCGACCGCTTCATCAAGGGCGAATGCCCGAAGTGCGGCGCCGCCGACCAGTACGGCGACTCCTGCGAAGTCTGCAGCGCCACCTATGCGCCGACCGAACTGAAGAACCCGCGCTCGACCATCTCCGGTGCCACCCCGGTCGAGAAGGAGTCGCTGCACTACTTCTTCCGGCTGCCGCACTTCGAGACGTTGCTCAAGGACTGGACGCGTAGCGGCTCGCTGCAGGAAGAGGTCGCCAACAAGCTCGCCGAATGGTTCGAGTCCGGCCTCGCCGACTGGGATATTTCGCGCGATGCGCCCTACTTCGGCTTCGAAATTCCCGATGCCCCGGGCAAGTATTTCTACGTCTGGCTGGACGCCCCGGTGGGCTACATGGCCAGCTTCCGGAACCTGTGCGCCAAAACACCGGGACTGGATTTCGATGACTACTGGAAGGTCGGCAGCGACACCGAGCTGTACCACTTCATCGGCAAGGACATCGTGTACTTCCACGCCCTGTTCTGGCCCGCCATGCTCGAAGGCGCGGGCTTCCGCAAGCCCTCCGGCGTGTTCGCGCACGGCTTCCTGACCGTCAACGGCCAGAAGATGTCGAAGTCGCGCGGCACCTTCATCCAGGCGCAGACCTATCTGCAGCACCTGAACCCGGAATACCTGCGCTACTACTTCGCCGCCAAGCTGTCGGGCAAGGTCGAAGACATCGATCTCAATCTGGAAGACTTCACCCTGCGCGTGAACTCGGACCTGGTCGGCAAGGTCGTCAACATCGCCAGCCGCTGCGC
>CAZEEQ010000008.1:0-104352 GCA_964511255.1 uncultured Paraperlucidibaca sp. | reverse complement strand
TCCTCGATAGCTCAGTCGGTAGAGCAACGGACTGTTAATCCGTGGGTCACTGGTTCGAGTCCAGTTCGAGGAGCCACATTTAACAAGCAGAAGGCCCGCCAAGTGCGGGCCTTCTGCTTTTCGCCGGAAAATCCGGCACGATGCCGTAGGTCAAGCCTTGGGGCTGTAGGAGTTGCACCAGCCGGCGGAGGCCACCTGGGAAGTGCCGAAAATCGGGCAGCCGCCATAGGCGGCGCCGGGCTTGCCCTGAAAAAGCACACAGTTGGCACAGGCCTGACCCGGCTTGTAGCGCGGCGACTTGGTCTTGTCGACCAGCTTGGCATTCTGGCGATAGCCGAGCGCGACCGCATTCGGTGCCTTTTCGTCCAGTCGCGTGCCCGCCGCAAGGGACAAGGGAGCAAGCGCGACCCCCAGGCAAAACACCGGGATCGATTTGATGAAGTGGCGACGATTTGTCATTGGCGAGACTCCGATAGGGTTTTTACCCTGCCATCGTGAGCCGCTTCACTGTCACCAGGCAGTACACAAACCCGCCTTCCCTGTGTTTTGTCCAATACAAAAATATCACACCCTGCCCTAAGGTCAGGACTTCACCTGATAGTCCGGGGCAACTCATGGCCTTTGCCGCCAAACGCCGCATCAACCCGCAGAAGCTGCTGCTCAGTCCATGGACAGCCGTGACGCCGCGCCAGCGCGAAAAACACTTCACCGTGGTCGAGCTGGTCGTACCGGAGCTCCCGGAAACCCTCATTGAGCACGTCATCATCGAAGCCATCATGACCCGACGGCGGGCCACCATCGACTGGCGACAGCTGCAGGATGAAAGCCTTTGGCGCCAGGGCTGGCACTAGCCGAAACGGAGCACTCATGCAGCCGACAGTTATGCCGACAGGCAACATCGCGGTCATCGGAGCCGGTATTGCCGGACTTGCCTGCGCCACCGCCCTGCGCGAGGCGGGCTGCACCGTCACGGTGTATGACAAGAGTCGCGGGCCTGCGGGCCGGCTCAGCACCAAACGCGGCTCGGACAGCCTGGGCAGCGAATGGCAATGCGATCAGGGAGCGCCCTGGTTCACCGCCACCGACCCGGCATTCCAGGCCGCGGCCGGTCAGTGGCTGGCGGCAGGCTGTCTCGCCCTGTGGCAACCCGTCGTGAGTGGCACAGAGGCTATTCAGGCGCCTCGTCATGTCGGCTTTCCCCGCATGTCGGCGCTGGGCCGTCATCTGGCCCAGGGCCAGCAGCTGATGCTGCAGACCACGATCAGCGCCATGCGCCGGGACTGCTCGGGCTGGGCGCTGGCCAGCGCAGAACACGGCTGGTTGCCCGACCATTATGACGCGGTTGTGCTGGCGCTCCCGGCACCCCAGGCAGAGCCTTTATTGCGCCCGTCAGCCGCGCCGCTGGCAGATGCGGTCGCTCAGGTTAGTCTGTCAGCCTGCTGGTCACTGGTGCTGCGTTTCAGCGAGCCCAGTCGCCGCCCGGCCGACCTCATTTTTCCGGCCACTGACTCCCTGCTCCGCCATGCCGTCCGCGACAGCAGCAAACCCGGACGCAGTGGGCCCGAAACCTGGTTGCTGCAAGCCACCGCCGAGTGGAGCGATGCCCATGTCGAGTGCGATACCCATCTCGTGGCCAACGCCCTGCTGGGCGCCTTCCTGACCACAGACGACCCGGCACCGCAGGCCTGGCATGGACACCGATGGCGCTATGCCTCAACCCGCACAACGCCCTTCCGAGGACCAGTCTGGCAGACCGCGGATGCCATCGGACTCTGTGGCGACTGGCTCATGCCGACCAGCACCGTCGAGTCCGCCTGGCTGTCCGGTCAGGCACTGGCCCGGCAGATGCTGGCCGACTGGCCCTGAATCACTGGCTGATACGGGTCAGGGTGACAGGCAGTTTGTCGCCGGGGGTCGGGAGGCTGGTGAAGTTGACCGGCATCTCGTAGTCCGCCGGTACGCTCCAGCGGAAATTTTGCACGAGCTGGTGAAGAATCGCCTTGACCTCCATGTCACCGAAATGCAGCCCGATACACATGTGCGCGCCGCCGCCAAACGGCACAAACTGATACGGGTGCCCCTTGTGCTCCTGGCGCGCATCCATGAACCGGTCGGGGTCGAATTGCGACGGCCGCGTCCACAGTGACGGCATGTGGTGCGTCGCCAGCGGGCTGAGAATGACCGGGGTATCGGCCGGAATCAGATAGCCGTTGAACTCGACCGGACGCGTGGTGCGGCGCGGCAGCACATGCACCGGAGAGATCAGCCGGAGGCTTTCCTTCATGACACGATCCATGACCGGCAGCGACGCCAGGTCATCATGGCCGAGCATGGCCTGGCCCAGCGCCAGCGACTCCGCGCGCACCCGCTCCTGCCACTCGGGGTGGCGGGCCATGAAATAGAGCATCGACGACAGGGTGATGGTGGTGGTGTCATGGGCAGCCATCATGAGAAAGATCATGTGATTGATGACATCGTCGTCGGTGAAGCGCTGCCCCTGCTCATCCTCGGCCTGACACAGACGCGAGAACAGATCATCGCCCGGACTGGCCCGTCTTGCCGTGATGCGCGAACGGAAGAACTGCTCGAGCACACGCCGCCCATCCAATCCGCGCTGCCAGCGCAGGCCGGGAACCGGAAAGCGAACAAGCGCCGAACCGGCCAGCACGCAATCGACAAAAGCCCGATTGATGCGGTCCGCCTCTGCACCCAGGCGTTCGCCCATGAACACGTTTGTCGCGATATCCAGCGTCAGCTGCTTGAGGTGCGGGTACACGAGGAAGCGGCGGCTGGCTTGCCAGCGCCCGAGCCCCTGCTCGATGGCCGGGTTCATGCGGGCCAGGTACTGCACCAGATAGGGCTTCTTGAAGGCCCCCTGCATGATGCCGCGGTGAAAGCGGTGTTCGTCGAAATCGAGCAGCATGAGACCGCGGTTGAAGAAACGCTGAATGAAGTACTCCCAGCCCTTGCTGCTGGAAAACGCATTGTCCTGATTGCGCAGGACCCGTTGATTGGCATCCGGCCCGATCAGTACCACCGAGTCCTGGCCAAAAAAGCTGCCCCTCACCACGGCACCATGACGGGCATGCAAACGCAGCATCAGCCCCCCGGGGTCGGACAAGGCACTCAAGGTATGGCCCAGCACAGGCAGGCCGGGCTCATGGGGCAGTTTTCGCATCCATTGACTGGCGACTTGCGAAACGAGGGTCTTCATCACGGGGCTCTCCAGCACAGCACATTGACGTGACCCCGACAATATTGCCAGTATTTACTGGTATTCAACTGGCATTTGATATCACGATGAGAAAGCACCCAAAGCAGCAGAGATCACGTGACCTGGTGAACCGCCTGATTGCGGCCACCGGACGGACCATCCAGACGCGCGGACTGGAGTTCACCACGACCAATCACATCGCCACCGAAGCAGGGGTCGATATCGCCTCGCTGTACCAGTACTTCAATAACAAGGAAGAACTGATCGAAGCCTGGCTGGAGACTCTGGCCGATGAGCTGATCACCCTGGGTGCAGGCTATCTGGCGGGTCTGGACCTCAAGCAGGCCTCTCCGCGTGAGATGGCTCAGGGTGGCCTGACCCTGGGACTGGCAGCCCTGCGCGCCAATCCCGTGGTGATGGAGCTGGCGAAGCACTGGTCACACCTGTCGATTCACCGCCCCATGATCATCATGGAAGAGAAACTGCTGAGCGTGGCCGCGATCTATTTCCGGCAGCATTTTCAGCGCTACCCCATCGCGGACCTGCATATCCGGCTCTATGTGCTGGCCAACAGCGTCATGGCCACCGTCGGCCGCCATCTGTCCGAAGAGCATCAGGTCATTGCCGATGAAGACCTGATCGCCACCCTGGTCGACATGATCGTGCTGGTGCTGGAGAAAGGTGCCGCCCCCCTGCCCGACTGATACGATCCGGTTTTGTCGCATCGCATCCTGCCGCAGAACAGCGAATGCTGAGACTTGTGTATGGCCTGCCCGGAGACCCGTGTGCCCTCCCTCGTGCTTGAGCGTCAGCTGGATCTGGCGCGCCCCCTGGCGGATGTATTCCGCTATCTCGACGACTTTTCAACCATCGAACAGTGGGACCCGGGGGTACTCACCGCTGAAAAGCAGGACGCCGGCGCCCCTGCCGTCGGCACACGCTTTGCGCTGACGCTGCAGGTGCTGGGTCGGGCGGTGCCGATGACCTATACCCTGACCACACGGCGACCACCGGCCGGGCTGACCCCCGCCCTGCTGGTTCTGCAGGGTAGCGGCGAAGGCTTTTCCGCGACCGATACCCTGATGCTGACCGCGCTGCCATCCGGAGGAACTCACCTCGACTACCGCGCCGAACTCCACCTCGGCCAGCTGCCCGAGACCGTCAGGCCCGTGCTGGCGCTTTGGGGGCAACGCCTGGCAGACCGTGCCATGCAGGGGCTCAGGCAGGCACTGGAGCAGGATGGGCCGGTCCCGCTCAACGCCTATCAGCGCACCGCCGAACGGCTGATTCTGCCGGGCATGCTCAATTACACGCGCCGTGGCTATCGCCGCATGCCATCGCGCGGACTGTCCCGTTATCTGGACGGACAGAAAGTCGGCATCACCGGGGCCACCTCCGGCCTCGGGCTGGCTGCGGCCCAGCAACTGGCCCGTCTGGGCGCGCGTCTGGTGCTGGTCGGTCGCGGCGAGGAGCGACTGGCCGCGGCAGCCACAAGCATCCGTGATTTTGCCGGCAGTCATACCGACATCAGCCTGATCGAAGCCGAGCTGTCATCCGTCGCCGTGGCGCACACCCTGACAGACCGGCTGCTGACCGAACATCCCGACCTCGATGTCTGGATCAATAATGCCGGCGCCCTGTTCGCCACACGGGCCGAGACCAGCGAAGGCCATGAGCGCACCCTGGCCATCAACCTGCTGGTGCCGGCACTGCTGTCGCAACGTCTGGCACCGGCCATCGCGGCGCGTGGCGGTCGCCTGATCAATGTCGTTTCAGGCGGTCTCTACACCCAGGCCCTGCCGCTGGACGACCTGAATTACTGCCAGCAGCCCTTCAATGGCGCCAGAGCCTATGCCCGCGCCAAACGCGGACTGCTGGATCTGAGCCGGCTCTGGGCCGCCGACCCGCAGCTGGGACAGGCGAGATGGCATGTCATGCACCCCGGCTGGGCAGCAACCCCGGGGGTCGCCAGCGCCTTGCCTGACTTCAACCGCCGTCTCCAACCCTGGCTGCGCAACGCCCGCATGGGCGCCGATACCATGGTCTGGCTGGCCAGCCATCCGGCACTGGCTGACCGCTCGCTGTCAGGCAGTTTCTGGTTCGACCGCGCTCAGCGCCCGACGGCACTGCTGCCGGGCACGGCAACCTCAACTGCCGATGTTGAACGCCTGGCACACTGGCTGGCGGATGTTAGCGCCCGGTCATGAGCCGGCATGCATGCGCAGGATGTGCTCGCGCACCAGCGCTGCAGTGGCGGCTGACTGTTCAAACGGGAACATGTGCGCACCCGGGGTCTCCAGCAACGGCACGCCCTGGGCGATGGCCAGCTTGCGCATGGCCCCGCGTTTCTTGAACTCGCTGGTTTCGCCAGTGACCACGGCACGGGGAATGTCCAGTGGCCGGCGGTAGCGCCAGGTATCCGACGGCGTGTGACGGAAGATCTCGACCTCGCGCGCCGCCTCGTAGGTCAGACGCACACCGGCGTCACAGTCGGTGAGGCCATAGCGCAGATAGTCCTCGAAACAAGCATCCTCGAAATTCCGGAACAGGCTCTTGTGACGCAGGGTTGACCGCGCCTCATCGCGGCTGGGCCAGACTTCGCGCCGGCCGAGGCTGCGGCCGGCGGGCGTGATGTCATCGATGCGACCCATGAGCTTGTACCAGCCCATCACCAGTGCTCCGGCAGGAGGAATAAAGGCCGGATCGAGCATGATCAGGCCCCGGAACAGATCCGGATACCGGTGTGCTGCCATGAAAGAGGTCATGCCGCCCAGCGAATGACCCAGGCCGATGACCGGACGACCGTCGCTCTGGCGCCGCACGGACTCGGCGATTTCATCTGCGAGATGATGCCAGTTGCCGGCGATGGGGTAGCGCGCATCGTGACCGATCAGCGGAATCATGATGATGTCGATGTCGTCTCCCAGCGCCTTGAAAAACTGCTGATAACAGGCACCGGGAAAGCCGGTGGCGTGAGCGAAATGCACCAAAGGGCGGGAAGACATGAGCCACTCCATCAAAGTCGTGACTCCTATGTACTGAATCCGACTCTTGTTGACCATGACCCACATGGCCAGGCTCATGACCGAAACTGACAGCCGGGCTGACCGCCCGCTTGCCGCGCGAGCGGGCTTCATCGCAGATGTCATGCAAATGGCACAGGACTTGCTGAAACTCGGTAGTCATCACAAAACCGGCGCGCCCGATGTCAGCACGCCGCCAGGAGAGTCGCCATGTCCCAGTCTGCCCATGCCTCCCGACGCCCTGCCATGACCGGCCTGGTACTCACCGCAGGCGGTGCGCGTGGCGCCTACCAGGCCGGCGTCATCAAGCGCATCAGTGAAATTCCCGGGTTGGCCGGTGCGCCCTCGCCCTTCCAGATCATTACCGGCGCTTCGGCCGGTGCCATCAACGGGGCGGCCATTGCCGGCAACAGTGGCAACTTCCAGGAAGGTGCCCGTCTGCTGGTCAAGCTCTGGTCCAACCTGGAGGCCAAGGACGTCTTCCGCACTGACAGCCTGGCGCTGGCCCAGAATGCCGGGCGCCTGGTCATGGATTTCGCGTTCGGCGGCCTGATAGGCGCCGGTCGCGTGCAGTCCCTGGTGGACTCATCCCCCCTGCGCGGCTTTCTCGGCGAACATCTCGGGCAGCTGATGCCGGGCATTGAGGCCGCCATCCGCGATGGTCATCTCTATGCTTTCGGTGTCACCGCCACCGGCTACCACTCCGGCCGCGCCTTCACCTTCATCCAGGGTCGCGCAGGTCACCCGACCTGGAACAAGAGCCGGCGCATGGCCGTTCCGACAACGCTGACGATGGACCATATTCTGGCCTCGGCGGCGATTCCCATCGTATTCCCGCCGGTGGCGCTCACCAGTGGCAACTCCACCGCGTACTTTGGCGATGGCGCCCTGCGCCTGACCACCCCGCTCAGCCCCGCCATCCGCCTCGGGGCTGAACGCCTGCTCGCCATTGGGGTACGCTGCCAGGAATCGGCCAGCAGCCTGCTGCGCTCGGAGTTGTCAAACTCGGACGACTTCGAATCCAATCTGCAGCGTCCGCCGCTGTCGCAGATCTGCGGCACCCTGATGAATGCCATTTTCCTCGACCATCTCGATGCCGACCTCGACCACCTCAAACGCATGAACGAGTTCGTCGCGGCCTACCAGGACATGGCCGCACAGGTTCCGGCGCGCGATCCGGCGGTCAACGACCGGCCCCAGGAAGGCGTGCGCGAGCCCATGCGCAGCGTGCTGCCGCTGGTGATCTCGCCCTCTGCGGATATCGCCATCATCGCCAAGACCCTGGCGCACCGCATGCCACGCAGCGTGCGCTACCTGCTCGACGGCCTCGGCTCTCCGGATGCCCAGAGCGCCGACCTGCTCAGCTTCCTGCTCTTCGACTCGGCGTTCACCCGCGAGCTGATCCAGCTGGGCTACCGCGATGCCGCTCAGCGCATCGATGAGATCGAGCACTTCCTGCGTGAAACGCCCACCTGAAGACACGCTGTCCGCAGCCGGTGCCCGCGGTTCTGAACGACTTTTAATCCGGCCACGGCGTCCGGCCCGGAAAGTGATGCGTTATATTCCGGTCATGCAGAAGTCCCTGTCCGTCCGCCTCGCCGTCATCCTGACCGGCCTTGTCTGGCTCATCGCGCAAAACGCCATGAGCCTGGGACTGGTCATGGCCAGCCTGAGCGGACATACCATCGAGGCGACGCAGGATCACGGCTCGCATGTGCACCTCATGCTCGGTCATGCCGACAACACCGACGGCACGGCCACTGATGCCAGCACGGATACCGGCAACCACCCCGCCTGTGGCAACTGCAGCGCCGGCCACCACATCGACATCAAACCAGCCGATCCGGCCACGCCCGACAGCAAAATCAAGTCTCAGCTGCTTCAGCTCGCGCTGGTCCTGACCTTTGTCATCCTGCTCCTGGCGCCGCCACGCCACGCCACACCGCGCCCGTCATGGCCGCAACCCCATCGCAATACCCTGCCTCTGCTGAGACGGAGCGTCGTTCTCCGGCATTGAGCCCCACCGCTGCACCCTGACGACGGCCGGCATCCCTATGCCGGTTGCGATCATTCCTGTGTTTCAACCGCCACCCTGCCTCACTGCAGTCGCGCGGTATCGTTATTCGGCATGGAGAACTTCATGAAATTGCGCGCCACGCTTTCAGCTCTGGCATTGGGCATCAGTCTCTGCGGACCTGTACTGGCCAGTGATCGCCTGATCATTTCGGCACAGCAGATACAGGCACTGGGGGTGTCACTGCTCACGGTGACCCCTTCAACCACCTCACTGTCAATCGCTTATCCGGCCCGTGTCATCCTGACACCTGATCAGGAGCGGGTCGTGAGTAGCGCCTTCGCGGCCATGATCAGTCGTGTGCTGGTACAGGAAGGTGAGACCGTCCGGGCCGGCCAAACGCTGCTGGAGTTGCAAAGCCCTGATTTCGCCGGACTCCAGCTGGACTTCATTCAGGCAGCAGGCAAGGCACGCTTGGCTGCCGCTGCACTGGGGCGTGAGCAGGAGCTTTTTGCCGAAGGCATCACGCCACGGCGACGCTTGCTCGAGGCTGAAGCAGCAAACCAGGAAAGCCGCGCGGGTCTGTTTCAGGCACGCGCGGCACTGGAGCTGGCCGGGATGGCTAAAGCAGCCATCAGCCGGCTGGAGAAAGGCGGATCTGCAGGAACCACGCTGCAACTGACAGCACCTGCGGCGGGGGTGGTCACCGCGCTGGCCATACGCCCGGGTCAGCGGGTAGCCGCCGCCGACCCTCTGTTGCATCTGGTCCGTAACGACAAGGCATGGGTCGAGATCCAGCTGCCGCTGGCAGTCGCCAGCCGGTATCAACCCGGCATGAGCCTGAGCGTTGGCACGCCGCCTGTCGCGGCACGCCTGATCAGCATCAGCCCGGTCGCCGGCAATGCCCAAAGCGTGAGTGTGCGCGCACGCGTCACCACAGCAGCACCCCAGCTGCTTCCCGGCGCAGCCATCGAAGCCAGACTGCCCTCGACAGGGGGCGCGTGGCTGCTGCCGCAAGCCGCCATAACGCGTCGGGGGCAGCAGGCTTATATATTCGTGCGCACAGCACAGGGCTTCGAGGCACGACCGGTGGCGGTCCGCGCGACCAGCGGACAGCAGGTGCAAGTTGAGGGCCAGCTGGTCGCCGGCGAGAAGGTGGCCGTGAGCCGCATTATCGCCCTCAAGGGTGCCTGGCTGGATCAAAGCGGTACGGAGGCCCAGTGAGATGCTCAAGCACTTGATTCAGTTCTCGCTGTCACAACGCTTACTGCTGCTGCTCATGGCCATTTTTCTGGCAGCAGGCGGCTGGTACGCCTTTGCCAAACTGCCGATTGATGCTTTCCCGGAGGTCTCGCCCGCGCAGGTCAAAATCATCATGAAGGCTCCGGGCATGACGCCGGAGGAAGTCGAGGCCCGCATCGCCGTACCGATCGAGGTCGAGATGCTGGGTATTCCGCATCAGGTCCTGCTGCGCTCGACCAACAAATACGGCCTGGTGGATATCACCATCAATTTCGAGGATGGCACCGATATCTACTGGGCGCGTCAGCAAGTCTCTGAGCGCCTTGGCAACATCATGGCAGACCTGCCTCCGGGCATCAGTGGCGGCATGGCACCCATCACCACCCCCTTAGGTGAGATGTTCATGTTCACCATCGAAAGCGACAAGCTCAGTCTGCGCGAAAAACGCGATGTGCTCGACTGGGTCATTCGCCCGGCGCTGCGGACCGTACCCGGGGTGGCCGATGTCAATGTGCTGGGCGGGGAGGCGCGCGCTTATGAAGTGGTGCCCGACCCATTGCAGATGGCCGCAGCCGGCCTGACGCTGGAGCAGCTGCAACAACGCATTGAGTCCAACAATCGCAATGATGGTGCCGGTCGGTTGCAAGAGGGCGAAGAAGTCCTGCTGGTGCGTGAGGAAGGGAGTATCCGCTCGCTCGATGACCTGAGGGCCATTGTCGTCAGCTCACCGAACGGCGGCACGGTACGCATCGGCGATGTGGCGGAAGTGCGTATCGGGTCACTGACACGCTACGGTGCCGTCACCCGCAATGGCCGGGGCGAGGCCGTACAAGGTTTGGTGCTTGGCCTGGCGGGAGCCAATGCACGCGACGTCGTAGCCGCCGTCCGGACACGCTTGGCCGAGCTGCAACCGAGCTTGCCCGCAGAGGTCAAACTGCACGTGTTCTATGATCGCGCCAACCTGGTCGACAAGGCCGTCGGCACCGTCTCCAAGGCACTGCTTGAAGCCATCATTCTGGTCCTGGTACTGCTCGGTCTGTTTCTCGGCAATGTCCGTGCTGCTATCACGGTCGCCCTGGTGCTGCCTTTGTCGGCTTTGTTCACCTTCATTCTGATGCGGCAATTCGGCATGTCGGCCAACCTGATGAGCCTGGGGGGCCTGACCATTGCCATCGGCATGCTGGTGGATGCTGCCGTGGTCGTTGTCGAGAATGTGGTTCAGCATCTGTCGCATGACCCCAGCAAAGGTCGTCTGCCGCGACTGCACCTGATCAATCGCGCAGTACGCGAAGTGGCTGCACCGGTGACCTCCGGCATTCTGATCATCATCACGGTATTTCTGCCGCTGCTGACGTTACAGGGCCTGGAGGGCAAGCTCTTCATTCCGGTGGCATTGACCATCGTATTTGCCCTGGCCGCGTCATTACTGCTCTCGTTCACCATTATCCCGGTCCTGGCATCCTTCCTGATCCAGGATGGCGAGCATGCGGAGCCGTGGTTACCCCGTCAGTTGTTGCGGTTATACACCCCCCTGCTGCGCCGCAGCCTGCTTAACCCCCGCCCCATCATGCTGGCAGCAGGCGGGCTTCTGCTGGTGGCCGGCGGTCTTTATACCCAGATCGGCAAGACCTTCATGCCGACCATGGACGAAGGCGACATTATCGTGGGCGTTGAAAAGCAACCCACCATCAGTCTGCCGCAAACCGTTGCGCTGGATACCCGCATTCAGCAGGCCATCATGCAGGAGGTGCCTGAAGTCACCGGCATTGTGGCGCGAGCCGGCTCGGATGAAATCGGTCTTGACCCGATGGGATTGAATCAGACCGATAGCTTTCTCGAACTGAAGCCTCGGGATGAGTGGCAAGTGCCCGACAAAGAAGCCCTGCTGGAACGCCTGCGCCGCGTGATGGATCAGTTTCCCGGCATCAGCCACAGCTTTACGCAGCCTATTGAGATGCGAGTCTCGGAGATGATCATTGGCGTGCGCGGCGACCTGGCACTCAAGGTTTTCGGCACGGATCTGGCGACGTTGAATACGCTGGCACTGCAGATGGAAAGCATTCTGCGCAGCATCAATGGCTCCCAGGACGTCTACACCGTTCAGAACAATGGTGTGCAGTATCTACGCTTGCGTGTGGACAGGCTCGCAGCAGGTCGCCTGGGACTGAACGTGAGTGATGTGCAGAACGCCCTGCGAATGCAGGTGGAGGGCGGCAAGGCCGGTGTCATCCAGGAGGGTAATCGCCGCATTCCGATTCTGGTGCGGGGTCCTGAAAGCATCCGGCTTTCCGCCGAGGCATTTGCCTCACTCCATCTCACGACACCGGAGGGCCAGGCCATTCCGCTGCGCAGTATTGCCAGTCTCGAACGTGAAGCCGGCCCGGTCAAAATTGATCGTGAAACCGGCAGCCGCTACAGCGTGGTGATTGCCAATGTCAGCGGACGCGATCTGGTCGGTTTCGTTGACGAAGCCAAGGCCCGCATTCAGCGCGAAGTCAGACTGCCGCCAGGATACCACCTGACCTGGGGTGGCCAGTTCGAGAATCAGCAACGTGCCGCCGCCAGGCTCATGGTGGTCATCCCGGTATCGCTGGGCATGATCTTTCTACTGCTTTTCTCGACGTTCGGTTCCGTCCGTCAGGCCCTGCTGGTGCTGAGCAACGTGCCTTTTGCCCTGGTCGGCGGCATCGTGGCGCTCTGGATCAGCGGCGAGTACCTCTCGGTTCCGGCCTCGGTAGGATTCATCGCACTGCTGGGCATTGCCGTACTGAACGGCGTTGTACTGGTCAGCTACTTCAATCAGCTGCGGGATGAAGGCCTGTCATTGGCCGACAGTGTCATGACCGGTGCCCAACGTCGTTTGCGACCCGTCATGATGACCGCCTCCATCACGGCCTTCGGCCTTATTCCCCTGCTATTCGCCACCGGCCCCGGCTCGGAAATTCAGCGGCCGCTCGCCATCGTGGTCATTGGCGGTCTCGTCAGCGCCACCGCGCTGACACTGATTCTGTTGCCCATTCTCTACCAGCGCTTTGCCGTCGCCACGGAGAAAACCTCATGAACCGCTGCTGCCTGGAACTGCTCGCTGCACCCGAGCTGGAAGAAGGTCTGATTGACCTGCTGCTGGTGGAAGCGGGCACCGAAGTCTTCACCACCACCGCTTCATTTACCCACGGTCTGCATCACGCACGGCTGGATGCCCTGGAAAAAGTTCTGGGGCGAAACCACTCACTCAGCGTTCGTCTGCTGCTGACCGACGCGCAAGCTCGCGAACTCCTGCAGCGTCTGCGCGAACGCCTCCCTGGCAGCGGAATCCGCTACTGGATTACCCCAGTGTTTGAAGAGGGCGACATCAAATGAAAAAGCGTTATCTGGCCGCCATGATCATGGCCATCGCATCGCCGGCATGGACCATGCCAGCCACTGAAACCGTGCGCGCGCTGCTCGACAGTGATGTCGAGCTGGCCGCCGCGCGGGCACTCAAGGACGCTTCGGAATACGCCGCCAGCAATCTGGCTGCATCACCTTACGAATGGACGTTGGAGCTCGCCGGCCAGCAGCGTCAATACGATACCGGCGGGGCCAGCAGCCGCGAATGGAGCGCCGGCATTCAGCGCGGCGTACGCTGGCCCAACAAGATGATCCTGGACCACAAACTGGGCGATGCTGCGCAGCAGGAAGCCCGTTGGCGCTATGAGCTGATGCGGGAGCAGTCGGCCCGGGATTTTCTGACGCTCTGGCTGGACTGGGCACAGGCCAGGACACGCGAGCGCCTCATGCAGCAGCAGCAGGCCCTTGCCGCCGATAACGTCAGCATGACTGGCAAACGTCTGCAGGCCGGTGATGCGGCCATACAGGATATCAGTCTGGCAAATGCCGAGCTTTCCGCGCTGGCCAGCCAAGTGGCTAGCGCAACACAGGCTGCACGCCAGGCTGAAAACAGCCTCCGCGACCGCTTTCCGGGTGTGCCGCTGAATCACTTCACGTTACCCGACCCGACCCTCCCCGAGGGCGATCAGGACAGCTGGCGCAGACGCATTCTGGAGGTCAATCCCGGTCTGGCCCTGACGCGGCTGAAAGTACAGCAAACCGCCATGATCGCGCAGCGTGCTCGGGCCGAGCGCCTGCCTGACCCTACGCTGGGCATTTTTACGGCATCGGAAGCCCGCAGCACGGAAAGCATCATCGGCATCAATATCAGCATGCCTCTGCCCGGCGGCAAACGCTTTCGAGACGCTAACCGGGCTTCTGCTGAGGCCAGTGCCGCCGAACTCATCAGCCGGGGAGAAATCCGGCGCTGGGAAAGTCAGGCGACCCAGAACTGGCAAAATGCACACGACAGCCTCTCGATATGGCAGCTGGCCGAGCAAAGTAGCCGCACACAAAGCGACTCGGCACAACGCAGTCAGAAAGCCTACCGTCTGGGCGAATTGACGTTGCAGGAGCTGTTGCAGATCCGGCGACAGGCCATCAGCATGGCAGAAACTGCACTGACTGCCCGGGTGAATGCCCTGCGAGCGGTTTATACCCTTGAAATCAATGCACACAAAGGCTGGCTGGCAACATCCGGGGCATAGTCCGCCACCGGGTTATCCCTACCACTCAAGGAGCATCGACATGGCCTCATCCCATGATCACGCTGGCCATGGCCACCGCCACGATCATGACCACACCCATGATGCCGGTGCGCGCCGGCTGAAATGGGCGCTGGCACTGACCGCCGGCTTCATGGCGCTGGAGGTTTTCGCCGGCATCTGGAGTGGCTCGCTGGCCCTGCTGGCTGATGCCGGCCACATGCTCACCGATGCTGCCGCGCTGGCGCTGGCGCTCTACGCCACCGCGGTCAGCCTGCGCGCCGCCGATCACCGCCGCACGTTCGGCTACGGCCGCGCCCGCGTGCTCGCCGCTTTCGTCAATGGCCTGTCGCTGCTGCTGATCGCGGCCTGGATCGGGGTCGAGGCCGTGTTGCGCCTGCGCGATCCGGTCGTCATCCTGGCTGGCCCCATGCTGGCCGTCGCGGTGACAGGCCTGCTGGTCAATATCCTGGCCTATCTGATTCTGCGCGGCGGGTCCGACCTCAACAGCCGCGGTGCGCTGGCACATGTACTGGGTGATCTGCTCGGTTCGGTGGCAGCAATTGCGGCGGCCCTGATCATTCTGTACACAGGATGGACACCGGCCGATCCGCTGCTCTCGGTGCTGGTCGCCGTGCTGATCGTGCGTACCGGCTGGCGCATCACGCGTGAAGCCGGACATGCCCTGCTGGAAGGCAGTCCGGACGGCTTTGATGCCGCGCGGATCCGCCAGGCGCTGATGACAGCCCGCCCCGATGTCCGTGATGTGCATCATATTCATGCCTGGACCGTCGGCGCCGACGCGGCCTTCATCACCTTGCATGTACAGGTGCAGGAAGGCGCGAAGCCGGATACTGTCATTGCCGCAGTGCGGGCCTTTCTCATCCGGGAATTCGGCTATCGGCACGTCACGGTACAAATCGAGTATGAAGCCTGTGTCGAAACGCGGGTCGGAGATTGCACGCTCTGAGCCCCACCGCGCCGCCATCCGCTACGTCCTGCTGGCACTGTTCACCGTTGCGACGGCCCTGCTCGCCGGCTGCTCCGGTGCGGGGCTGGTCAACAGCCTCACCCTGCCGATCAAGCATCAGGCCACCCGCGGGATCGTCTATGACCCCAGTCATCAGCTCGCGCTCGACGTCTATGCCCCGCGACAGGCCCGAGGCGTGCCCGTGGTGGTGTTTTTCCATGGCGGCCGCTGGAGCTTCGGCAACAAGGATGAATATCGTTTTGTCGGCGGCGCGCTCGCCAATCAGGGCTTCGTGGCCGTCGTTCCCAACTACCGGCTCTACCCCGCTGTGCGCTACCCGGAGTTCCTCAAAGACTCGGCGCAGGCTGTGCGCTGGGCACACGATCACGCCCGCGAGTTCGGCGGCGACCCCGATCGCCTGTTCGTCATGGGGCACTCGGCTGGCGCCTACAATGCCGCCATGCTGGCCCTGGATGCGCAGTGGCTGCAGGCCGTCGGCGGCTCCCGGCAGTGGCTGAGCGGCATGATCGGCCTCGCCGGACCCTATGATTTTCTGCCACTGACCGACCCCGACCTGCAGGATATCTTCGGGCCGCCCTCACAGTACGCGGCGACTCAGCCGATCAACCACGCCGATGGCCACCACCCGCCCTTGCTGCTGCTCCATGGCAGCGCCGACACCACGGTCCTGCCGAGAAACACGACCCATCTCGCCCGCCGGGTGGTCGCCAACGGCGGCCGGGTCACCACCGTGCTCTATCCGGACATGAAGCACATCGGCATTGTCGCGGTGCTCTCCGGTCTGCTGCAGTGGCAGACGCCGGTCATGGCCGAAGTCGCCGATTTTGTCCGGAGCCCATCGACGGAGAAATGAGCCGGAGCCGGATATCCTGACGTATCATGACGGCAGGACGGGCCAAGATGCCTGCCATCCGTTACCGCTACAGGGGGTCGTTCATGTTCAGCCAATTCATCAAGCCGGTGCTGCAATCACTGCTGGCGCTGGCACTGGTGGCACTGCTGTTCCAGGGTGTGCAACTGCTGCGGCATGAAGACCCGCCCGAACCCTCGCCGGATGTCGAACAGACCGAAAATGATGCCCTCCCGGACCATGAGGCAGACCTCCTGGCCCAGGATGAGCATGGCAAGTCGGCATCGGAAGCCATTGGCGCCTGGCGTCCCGATGTCGACCAGGTCATCGACCAGCTCGAAGAAATCCTGATCAGTGACATCCCGCAGCAGCAGATGAACCTGACGCTGGCCAATCTCAATGCGGTTTATGACACCAAGCTGTATCTGGTCTTCATCGACTACCTGGCCACCCTGCCCCCGGCACAGGTCAAAACGGCGCTCAAGGATCAGCAGGCATGGTTGCAGCAGCGCAAGGAACAGACCGCTGCCGCGTTTGCGGAAAATGAAGGCGGCAGCCTGGCATCCTACAATGCCGGCGAAAGTTATCTCCAGATCACCCGTCAGCGGCTGGAAGACCTGGAGCAGAAGCTGCCGCACTGAACCTCGGCGGCCAGGCAGCGGCTAGATGTCCAGCTTGTAGCCGACACCATAAATCGAACGGATCAGCTCCTGATCGGGGCTGGCCTGTTCGAGCTTGCGGCGCAGATTCTTGATATGGCTGTCGACCGTGCGATCGGTCACGATGCGATGGTCGCTGTAGAGGTTGTCGAGCAGCTGCTCGCGTGAAAACACCCGTCCGGGGGCATCCAGGAAAGCCTTGAGCAGCCGGAACTCCACGGGCGTGAGATCGAGCGCGCGGCCATTGCAGCTGGCCGAATAGGATGCCTCGTCAATGCTGAGCGGGCCCGCCGGCACGGGCTCCGTGCCGGAGGCCATGGCCTGCTGCCGGCCAAGACGGCGCACGATCGCCCTGACCCGCGCGACCACTTCACGGGGACTGTAAGGCTTGCAGATGTAATCATCGGCCCCCAGCTCAAGCCCCAGCAGACGGTCTATTTCCTCGACCCGAGCCGTCATCATGATGATCGGTAAATCCGTGAACGTGCGCAGCTCGCGGCAGATATCGAGGCCATCACGCCCAGGCAGCATGAGATCCAGCAGCATGACATCGGGCGGATTGCTGCGTACCTGCGCCACCACTTCGCGGCCATCGCCCATGACATCGGCCGCGAAGCCGGCGGCCTTGAGGTAATCGACCAGCAGCATCGCCAGACGGGGCTCATCTTCGACGATGAGGACACGCAGCACGGGTTGACCGGTCATGCGCCAGCTCCTGTTGGCAAGGGAAAGGTCAGGCTCAGTCGCAGGCCACCGAGCGGCGATGGCTGCGCCGTGATGCTACCGTCATGGGCCGCCACGATACGCTGGCAGAGCGCAAGACCCAGGCCGGCACCGCCACTGGCGCGATTGCGCGATGACTCAACGCGGTAGAAACGCTCGAACAACCGAGGCAGCAGCGCCTCCGGCACGCCCGGCGCGGAGTCCATGAAATCGACCACTACCTGCTGACGGTCAGCGACCGCCGTGACGCGCAAACGGCCACCGCTGTCGGTATAGCGCAGGCTGTTTTCAAGCAGATTGCCGAAGAGCTGACGCAGGCGGCCTTCATCGCCCTGCAGCCACAGCGGCTGGGCCGGCCACTGGCCGTCGAGCACGATGCCGCGGCTCTGGAAACGCTCGCGGAAACCGTCCAGGCTCTGCCGCAGCACCTCGCGCAAGTCCAGGCGTTCCATGCCGTAGGTCAGGGCACCGACATCCGACAAAGACAACTCGTAGAGGTCATTGACCAGCTTGCTGAGCGCAGTGACCTCGCCCTGCAGCGATTTCACCGCTTCCGGCGTGAGCGGCCGGACCCCATCCTCGATCGCTTCCAGCTCACCGCGCAGCACGGCCAGCGGTGTCCGCAGCTCATGCGACACATCCGCCATGAAGTCGCGACGCTGGCGCTCGGTGTTGCCGAGGGCGTGGGCGAGCTGATTGAAATCACCGGCCAGACGACCGATCTCATCGCGACTGCTGACGTCGATACGGGTCGCGTAATCTCCCGCCGCCAGTTGCCGGGTCGCCCGGGCAATCGCCTTCACCGGCGCCAGGAAAATGCCCGCCAGCACCATGGCAATGACGATCGCCAGAATCAGCACCAGACCGAGGATAAGTATATTGGTCTTGACCAGACGTTCCTGGAACTCCAGTCCGGCGGCCGTAGTGACCTGCTGGAATGGCACCAGCGCCAGCCAGCCAATGGTATGACCATCGCTCATGATGGGCCGCAGCATGGCATCACGACCGGCGGCCGGATTGCCGGCGATACGCCGGAAGCTGGCATCGAGCAGGGCGATGCGCTGCGCGGTGCCGGTCAGTTCGGATTCCGGCGGCATCGGGGGGCGCGGCGACGGACGCAAAGCGTTGCCCTCGGCGCCAGCCGAACGCGGCGGGCGCAGCAAGGTGAACCAGGCACGACGGTTCTCACGCAAATGATTCCAGTTGCCGTTCTGACGGTACTCCTTGACCAGCAGCGGCGTCAGGTCATCCAGACGCTGAAGGCCCTGCTCGTTGAGATAACCGACAAAACCGCGCTGAAAGCTCAGGTGCGCGCCCACGCCCATGGCGGCCGCCGCCAGGATGCTGGCCGCGAGGATGGCGATGAAGAGCTTGAAGGTAATGCCCAGCTTCATGGGGTGCTTCACTGCAGTCGCCAAGATGCTGCTATTTATCCCGGTCGCGCCCCGGCAAGCAATACACAACCGGCAATCTCCATGGGTTCTCCAAAATCATGGCGGCAGCGGCGCTCAGTCGCAGACGGGCTTGGTCTGATGCACTGGAATGGCGATGATCCGGTCATAGCGCCCCGCCACCTTGCCCGCCCGCGCCGGAGCCTCCAGGAAGCCGATGCTGAGGCTGCCCGACAGCCAGCGCGGCACGCCGAGGTCGCTGCGCACATGCCCATTGCCGGCCAGCAGCACGACACCCCGCTCGCGATAGGGCCGGATGGCCTCCGCCATCACGATATCGCGGGCAATCTGGGCACTGGCCATGGCCGGCAGCAGAGGGGTGGGGAGCTGGTTGCAGTGTCCAAGCGCGATGGCATCCTGCTGACCTTGCTGGAGAGCGGGCGGAACCGCCAGCAGCATCCGGCGCAACGCATCATCACTGGCAGGCAGCGCGGTCACGCCCTGACGCACCAGACGGCTGGCATCCGCCCGCGAGAAATTGGCCGCCACCAGCGGCAGCTGATACTGCTGTGCCAGTGCCAGCAGCGGACGATAGAAGTCCCACTGCCAGCTTGCCTCCGCGCCACCACCCGCCTTGATCAGACATTGGGTATCCTGGCCGCAGGACTGCTGGGCCTGACTCAGCGCCGCCTGATGTTCCCGGTCGAATTGCTCGAAGGCGATGGCCGGACGCCAACCGGCCTCGACGGCCTCCCGCAGCAGCGCATAGCGCCGCTGATGCCCCCCGGGGTTGTCATGCACCTCGCCCAGCAGCACAACCACAGACCCCGATAGCATCATGGCCGGTGCCGGGGTGAGATGACTGCAGGCGGCCAGCATCAGACTGCCGGCCAGCCAGAACACAGCCGTCAGCACGGCCCGGTGCGGCAGGAAAAACGGCTGGTCAGGCATGACATTTCCCCTCGGCGAAACCTCGGACACGACATGGCCGCGACATCACAGGCCCCCCACTTTCACCAGCGATCCGATCTCACGTATCGGACTTTCAGAGCCGCGCCAGCTCAGCCAGCAGACGATCAAGCAGTTGCTCTTTCAATGCCGGGTGCAAGCGCGCGGCGGGATAGCAGCGGGCCATGGCGATGTGGTCTATGCCCAGCGCAGCCGGGAAAAAGATGTTCTCAACCAGTTCGGCCTCACCATTGTCGGGCATGAAATTGCGCGCATGCGGCTTGTCGGTGCCCATGAAGTCGGCGCCCGAGAACGCATTGAGATAGCGCCTCACCCCGGCCGGCAGGCGGCGCGGGTTGAATCCCCATTGCGCCGGATACCAGCGCCCGGCGCCGCCGGCGGCATAACTCACCACCAATGCCACTGGCAGTTGACGCCGGCTCAGCAGCTGCGCCACCTTGAGGACCTGGAACCCGCCTTGGCTGTAGCCGATCAGCGCGATGGCACGACCCTCGCCGGCAGCGCCCGCCAGGTCATCGGCGATAGCCCGGACGCTGTGGTGATTGCTGTAGAGCGTGGTGTCGGCATAGCCCGCCTCACGCAGAAAACGCAAAAGATGCTTCTGCATGTGTTCGCCGGCCAGCAGGCCGTGAATCAGGGCGATACGCGGCCCGCGATAATCCGCCGGCGCTTGCGCGCGCCAGGCCGACAAAACGGAATCAGACATCAGCACACTCCGGGGAAAGCCGGCTGGCAGTATAAGATTGACCCGGGTGGCATAGAAGCAGGACAGTGCAGTCAGTCACCGGCGGCCTGCACGGCCTATACTGTTCTGCAGCCGTGGTGAAAACCCGGCACAAGACCCGAGAAGAGGCTAACGCGGTGGCAGAGGAAACCGGGGCAGTACGCCAGAACCTATCGCGACCGAGCACCGGAGACAAACTCGGGCAGTCGGTGCTGCCGGCCGTCTATGGCTTTTTTCTGCTCTCGCTGATGACGGAGCGCGGCCATGACGAAAGCGACATGCTCGCCAACACCGGGCTCACCCGCGCCCGGCTG
This sequence comes from uncultured Paraperlucidibaca sp., assembly GCA_964511255.1. GTDB lineage: Bacteria > Pseudomonadota > Gammaproteobacteria > Pseudomonadales > Moraxellaceae > Perlucidibaca. Next base: position 83,664 of record CAZEEQ010000008.1, on the reverse strand, counting down.
GAAGACCAGAATCAGCGCATCAGCGGCTTCCAGTACGCCGCCCTGCTCGCCAATGCCCTGCGGGTCAGCGGTGATCCCGGCATCGCCTATGAGCTAGGCCTGCGCAGCCAGCTCACCAAGCACGGCTTCGTCGGCTTCGGTCTGATGAGCTGCGCCACCCTGCGCGATGCCATGGAGCTCAGCCAGCGCTTCCTGTCGGCGCGCGTGCCGCTGTTCGCCAGCCGCATCCGCACCGAAGGCGAGCAGGTCGTGGTCGAGCTGCGTGAAACCGTGGCGCTGGGCGCGCTCTACGCGTTCACTTTCGACATCGTGCTGGTCGAACTGTGCTGCCTGTTCAGCCGCCTCATTTCCGGCGACAAGTCACCGGCCACCTGGCGCAGCGAAATCTGGGTGCCTTACCCCGAGCCTGCCCATTACGCCCGTTACCGCGATCGTCTGCCGCGTTTCCGCTTCGACCAGGCCAGCACCCAGATCCGCTTCCCGGTCAGCCTGCTCGACCAGCCCATCGCCACGGCCAACCCGATCACCGCACAGATGGCCATCGCCCAGTGCGAACAGGAGCTGGCCAGTCTCGGACAAGCCGGGGACAGTATCCGGGAGCAGGTCAATCGTCAGCTGCTGCTCCATGACGGCCATTACCCTGACCTCGCCCGCGTTGCCCTGCAGCTGTTGCTGTCCGAGCGCACGCTCAAGCGCCGGCTGCAGGAGCAGGGACTGAGCTTTCAGCAATTACTGGATGAAGTCCGCGCGCAGGACAGCCGCCGTCTGCTCGCCAATCCGCGCCTGTCGATCGAGCAGGTGGCGCTGGCCGTGGGCTATACCGATCCGGCCAACTTCACCCGCGCCTTCCGCAAATGGACCGGGCTGTCACCACGGGCGTTCCGTCAGCAGCAAAGCCCTGATGGCCTGAATTGACAGATATTCGGCACCTTCCCACCTCACGCCTTTGTGCCGCGCAGCCTAGTCTGTGCCCAGGCTCCGCCCTCTCGCTGACATCAGCGTGACGGGAGCCGACAAGACATCCGACCTGAGGTTTGCAATGACCCACCGTATTGACGCATCGGCCATGACCGATGCCGAGAAGGCAGAACACATCAAGGCCACCGTGCTGGCCGCCGGCGTCGCGCTGCGCGCGCGCCACCCGTGGTTGCGGCACCAGAACACCATCGGCGCGACCATCATGCTGTTGTCGCTGCTGGGCATGATCGCCAGCGGCACGCTTTATGTTCAGGGCGTGATCCCATGGTGGGTCTGCGTGCCGGTCACCACGATCTTCGCTTCCTTCATCCATGAACTGGAACATGACCTGATCCACCTCATGTACTTCCGCAAGACACCCTGGGCCAACGACCTCATGCTTGCCCTCGGCTGGCTGGCCCGCGCCAGCACCGTCAGCCCGTTCGTGCGCCGCAAGCTGCACCTGCACCACCACAAGTTCTCCGGCACCGAGTCGGACCTCGAAGAGCGCGGCATCACCAATGGCGAGCGCTGGGGCCTGCGCCGCTTCCTCATGCTGGGTGACAACATGCTGGCTGTGGTGCTGCGTCCCAAGACCATGCTCAAGGCCACCAAGGCCTACATCAAGGCGCAGAAACCGGCGACAGCCGCCGAAGCCAGAGCCCTGGGCAAGCAGCAGCTGCACGCCTACTTCCCGCTCGGCACGATCTATTACGCCCTCTTCCACACCTGGGTGGTGACACATGCCGTGCTCATCGGCGCCATGCTGCTGGGCCAGGAGCTGACACTGCCGGCCATGCTGCAGAGTGCGCTCGGCTACCTCGACATCTTCGCCGTGGTCTACGCCCTGCCCTGCCTGCTGCGCACCTTCGCCATCCACACCGTCAGCTCCAACATGCACTACTACGGCGATGTCGAAGCCCGCAATGTCATGCAGCAGTGCCAGGTGCTCAACCCCTGGTGGCTGATGCCGCTGCAGCTGTTTTGCTTCAACTTCGGCAGCACCCACGCCATCCACCACTTCGCCGTGAAGGAACCGTTCTACATCCGCCAGTGGAACGCGAAGATCGGCCATGAGGTCATGCGCGAGATGGGCGTTCGCTTCAACGACTTCGGGACCTTCCGCCGCGCCAACCGCTTCCGCCTCGATGCCGGCGCTGTCGCCGCTGAACCGCTCAGAAGCGCATGACGTAAACGCGCCTGTCCGCCCCCATGGAAACTGACCCAGTTGCCCATGGGGGCGGACAGGCGGGCTGTACATCGGGCAGTGGCAGTGCCCAGAATGACGCTGGCATCACCCCATCCCTGCGCGGAGTGACATCCGATGACCAGCACCCAGACCATTCCCCATCATGACGTTGCCATCATCGGCAGCGGTTTCTCCGGCCTCGGCATGGCCGTCAACCTGATGAAGGCCGGCCGCAACGATTTCATCCTGTTCGAGAAAGAACACGATGTCGGCGGCACCTGGCTCGTCAACCATTACCCCGGCGCAGCCTGCGATGTGCCCTCGCATTTGTACTCGTTCTCGTTCGAGCCGAATCCGAAGTGGTCACGCATGTTCTCGCCACAGCCGGAAATCCTGCGCTATCTCAAGCACTGTGCCGACAAGTACGGCGTATCGCAGCGCGTGCGCTACCACAGCGAGATCGTCGAGTGCCGCTGGAACGAGCCAAGGCAGCTCTGGGAAATCAAGGCGGCGGACGGCTATCAGGTCACCGCGCGCGTGATGGTGTCGGCGATCGGTGGTCTCAGCCGTCCGGCCATGCCCCGGGTTCCCGGCTTGTCCAACTTCAAGGGCACGGTGTTCCACTCCGCCGAGTGGAATCATGACTATGACCTCACCGGCAAGCGCGTCGCCGTGATCGGCACCGGCGCCAGCGCCATCCAGTTCGTGCCGCAGATCGTCAAGCAGGTCGGCCAGCTCAACCTGTTCCAGCGCACGCCGCCCTGGATCGTGCCCAAGGCCGACGGCTCCATGGCCTCCGGCATCAAGGCCGCCTTCACCGGCATCCCGGGCCTGCAGAAGCTGCTGCGCGCCGCCATCTACTGGCAGAACGAGGCCTTCGCACTCGGTTTCGTCAACCCGCGCCTGATGAAGGCCTTCGAGCTGATCGCCAAGTGGCATATCTCGCGTCAGGTAAAGAACAAGGCGCTGCGCGCCAAGCTGACACCGAACTACACCATCGGCTGCAAGCGCGTGCTGCTGTCGAACAACTATTACCCGGCGCTGACCAAGCCCAATGTCAACGTCATCGCCTCGGGGGTGTCAGCCGTGCGCGAGCACAGCGTGGTTGACAGCGAAGGCCGCGAATACGAGGTCGATGCCATCATCTGCGGCACCGGGTTCGACGTCGCCGACCCGCTCGGGCCGCTGCGCATCTTCGCGCGCGATGGCAAGGAAGTGCACAAGGACATCTATCCGGAAGGACTGAATGCCTACATGGGCATCACCATGCACGAGCTGCCCAATGCCTTCTTCCTGCTCGGCCCCAATACCGGCCTCGGTCATACCTCGATCATTTTCATGATCGAGGCGCAGATCAACTACATCATGCAGGCGCTTGCCGTCATGGACAGCAAACAGGCGCGCACCCTGGAGGTCAGGCAGGATGTGCAGGATGCCTTCAACCGCAAGACCCAGGAAAGCCTGAAGAAAATGGTCTGGGGCGCTGGCGGCTGCAAAAGCTGGTACGTTGACGAGCAGGGTCGCAATCTCACGTTGTGGCCGGGCTTCACCTGGAAATACTGGCTCGATACCCGCAAGCTCAATGTGCGAGACTTCACCCTCGGCAAGGCCTGAAGACAAGCTGCAGCCGGCAGACGGGGCCTGCTCAGGCCCCGTTTTCATGGGAGAGGATGTTCGATGTCAGCGCCGCAGCCCTGGTTCGTCTACCTGCTCGAATGCGAGAACGGGCGCGTGTACACCGGCATCAGCACCGACCCACTGCGTCGTCTGGCCGAGCATCAGGCCGGCAAAGGCGCCATGTTCACCCGTCTCAACCGGCCGCAGCGCCTGCTGGCATCGCGCATTTGCGCCGACCGATCCGAGGCCCTGCGCCTGGAATACCGCATCAAGCAACTGAAGGCCGGCGAGAAGCTGGCACTGGCCGCCAGCTGGCTTAACGATCCCTCGCCTCTGGTGGCAATACCTGCTCCAGATAGCCTATCGCCGCCAGCGACGCCTGCTTCATGATGTCATCGGTGATGATGCCATCGCGGTAATAGCCGTACTTCATGCAGGCAAAGGCCAGTTCGGTGATGATGGTGGCAATGTCCGGCGTGCTCGGCAGCGCCACCGGAGGCGTCAGCGTCAGAAAGATATGGCGCAACTCATCCCCGATGTTTTCGATGGTCACTTCCTGCGCCAGATAGCTGGCACGGCTCATCGGCCAGCCCAGAATGAGGATGCCGGCCACCGGGTTCTGGTTGTAGTAATTGGAAGAGGCGCGAATCAGCATCGGCACGGCGACGCGCCAGTGCAGGCCGCGCAGCGCTTCCCCGCCCTGCTTGATTTCGTCGGCAACGCGCGCGAGATGCTTTTCGGCAATCGCCGCAAAAAGCTGATGCTTGTTGGCATAGAACTGATAAAGACTGGCGCGCGGCACCCCCGAGGCTTCGGCGATGTCGGGGATGGAGACTTCCTCGGGCCCGACTTCCAGCAGCAGGCGCTCAGCGGCCTGCATGGCCCGCGATACCCGATCCTGAGTTCTGGCCTGGGCCGGTTTGCGCAGGCGAATCGGGCTTTCCATAGCAACCTCAGATGACTTGGCAAGGCTTTATGTTGCCGGATGAAAGCCGGCGCTGCCTAGTCGCCAGCCCCCCAGATCGTCGCCGATTTGCCCCGTTTGTCCATTGTCGAACGGAAAGTGCCGGGTGTCCGCTTGCGCAGGCACCCGGTCATCAGGAGAGCCGACCGCCGCTCAAGCGGTGGCTTTCGCCTCAGGCGCCATCGAGCGAGGGCTTGCCGGCACCGGTACGGACGAAGGCGAGCAGGCCGCCGGCCATGGCCAGATTCTTCATGAACATGATCTGCTGCATCTGATCGGCGCTACCGCCATGGAAGAGAATGCCGCTGATGATCGAAAAGCCGGCCAGCGCAGCGGCCACCAGACGGGTCTGGAAGCCCACCAGCAGGGCCAGGCCACCACCGAGCTCGACGAGGATGACCAATGGCAACATGGCACCCGGCACCCCCATGGACTCCATATAACCCTGGGTGCCGGCGTAGCCGGCGATCTTGCCGTAACCGGCCACAATGAAAATAAATGCCATGAGCGCGCGAGCCGCGAGCGCCAGCAAGTAGTTCAGGGCGGGGGTGGCGACCAGATTGGCCACCTGATTTTTGACCGTGTTGTGCAGTGACATGACGATAACTCCGCTGAGGGATCAGATTGGGTACGGACACAGATTAGCGCGTGCCGACCCACTTGCAGAGCCCTGTCAGCGGCATGTACTGTTGCTTATCATGCAACAATTCGAGAAATCTCGGCAGCAGGGCACCGTTTATGAATCTCAATGACCTGGCGGTCCTGATTCGCGTCGTCGAAGATGGCAGCCTCACCGCGGCGGCTGAGCGCCTGGACCTGCCCAAGTCATCGGTCAGCCGCACCCTCTCCCGCCTGGAGGCCGATCTCGGCGTGCGCTTGCTGCAGCGCACAACGCGCAGCCTGCATCTGACGGATGCCGGACGCCAGTTCTACGACCGCATCCGCCGCAACCTGGAAGACATCGAGGATGCCGAGCGTGCGCTCAGCGAGTGGCAGAGCAGCCCCCGCGGCCACCTCCGCATCACCATGCCGGTGGAGCTGGGCATGCGTTTCATGGGCAGCGTGGTCGCCGAATTCATGCAGAAACATCCCGCGGTGAGTCTGGAAGCCGAACTGTCGGGGCGTCTTGTCGATCTCGTGGAAGAAGGTGTCGATCTCGGTTTGCGGATCGGCGAATTCAACGATGCCAACCTGATCGGGCGACGCCTGGGTCAGCTTTGCGGGCGCTTCTTCGCCAGCCCTGGCTATATCGCCCGCGAAGGCCTGCCGTCGACCCCGGAAGTGCTGGAGCAACGCGACTTCGTGCTGTTCCGACAGCCGCGCGAGAATCACCTCGCCATCCATCACCCCACCATCGACGGCACGCTGACTGAGCGCCGGATCACGGTCAAAGGCCGCCTGTCCACCAACAATTCTCACCTCGCCATGGACGCCGTTAGCGCGGGGCTCGGCATCGGTCTTCTGCCGGCTTTTCTCGCCGACGCTGCCGTGGCCGAGGGCAAGCTGGTGCCGGTATTGCCCGAGAGCTGGGTCCGACTCGGCGACCTCTGGGCCATGACACCCAGTCGCACGCACATGTCATCGGCCTTGCGCGCCTTCCTCGACTTTCTCGCCGAGCGCATGCGCGAACACCCCTGGTTCACCGCCTGAAACGACAACGGGCCGCATGTCGCGGCCCGTTGCGCGGCAGCCTGCGGCTGCGGCTCAGCCCTTGAAGCCGATGCTGTGCGCTGAAATCATGTTGACGATGAAGCGCGGCGAGAAACGCACCGAGAACGCCATCAGCTTCATGAGCACACGGTGCAGGGAAATGCCGCGCTTGGCCTTGAGCGAGGCGTACGCGTAATCCGCCAGCTTGTCGAGTGACGAAATCATCGGCCATTTGAACGCGGCAGCACCTTCAGCGTTGGCCGCAGAGGCAAAACCGGTATCGGTCGGCCCCGGACACAGGGTAGTGACCTGCACATTCTTGCCGCGCAATTCATAGTTCAGGGCGTCGGAAAAACTCAGCACATACGCCTTGGAGGCGTAGTAAACCGCCGCACCGGGGCCCGGCATGAAGGCGGCGATCGATGCCACATTGAGGATCTGACCGCCGCCCTGGGCTGCCATGCGGCGACCGAACGCGTGAGCCAGCGCGGTCAGCGTGGCGACATTGAGCTGGATCATCTGGTTGAGACGCTTGATGTCAGCCTCGATGAAGGTGCCGAACTCGCCAAAGCCGGCGTTGTTGATCAGCATGTCGACACGACGGTCGCCGAGCTTGACCATCAACTCCTGGGCGCCGCCATCAAAACCCAGATCCTGGCCGATGACATCGGCCTGAATGCCGTGACGCTGGCTGAGTTCGTCGGCGATCGCCTGCAGCTTGTCGACGCTGCGCGCGACCAGAATCAGGTCGTGGCCGTCCGCCGCCAGGCGCTTGGCCATCTCCAGTCCGATGCCGTTGGATGCCCCAGTAATCAGTGCTGTGCTCATCTGCCCAGTCTCCCTCTTGTGATGTCGAGTCATGCCCGTTTGAAATTGCACCAAAGTGCGCGGGAAAACCACTGTCTGTGATGGTTTTCGTGTCACCCTCTAAACTGGTACTATAGTGCCACTAATACCCTGAGAGCAGCAACAACCGTTCGTCGGAAACCCCGTCGGAACGGCACTGGCGTACTGGATTTCAAAATAAGCCTCGCTTTCTGGCGCAAGTATCCGTATTATTCGCCCGCCGCTGCTTGCGGCCCCATCGTGCCCGCCTTTTAAGTGCTGCCTTGGTCCTCTACGACCTCCCGCGCAGTCTCTATGGTCTGGTTGGCGACGATATTACCGTCAGCCACCGCCGAATCCCGTCGGTTTGCTGTTTACTCATACTCACCGCGGGTTGCCCGCGAGGATAGACTTGTGTCTTTGACTTTTGCTGCCCTGTCGCTGCATGACGCCCTTTTGGCTGCGCTTACTGAAGCCGGCTATAACGAACCCACCCCGATCCAGGCTCAGGCGATTCCTATCGCCATGACCGGCCGTGACCTGATGGCCTCGGCCCAGACCGGCACCGGCAAGACCGCAGCCTTCCTGCTGCCGGCTCTCCACCGCATGACCATGACACCGGGCGGCAAGGGCAAGGGCCCGCGCATCCTGGTGCTGACCCCGACCCGCGAACTCGCCCGTCAGGTCGAAAGCGCCGCCCGTATCTATGGCGCCCGCCTCAAGATCCGTACCGCCAGCATCCTCGGCGGCATGAACTACCAGCAGCAGGCCAAGCAGCTGGTGCGCCCGGTCGACGTCATGGTCGCCACCCCGGGTCGTCTGCTCGACCTCATGAACCGTGGTCAGATCTCGCTTGAACGCGTTGAAATGCTGGTGCTCGACGAAGCCGACCGCATGCTCGACCTCGGCTTCATCGACGACGTCGAACTGATTGCCGAAAAGGCGCCGAAGGAACGCCAGACGCTGCTGTTTTCGGCCACGCTGGAAGACCGCATCGCCACGCTCGCCGCCCGTGTCATGAACAACCCGGAACGCCTGCAGATCAGCGCTCAGCGCGACAAGCACGAAAACATCACCCAGGGTCTGTACTTCTGCGATGACATCGCGCACAAGAAGGCCATCCTGCTGAAGCTCCTGGCCGACCCGGAAGTCAACCAGTCAGTGGTCTTCACCGCCACCCGTCGCGACTCGGAAGAGCTGTCGATCGAACTGGCCAACTTCGGCATCCAGACCGCCGCCCTTCATGGCGACATGAAGCAGCCGGCGCGCAACCGCACCCTGCGCGCGCTCAAGGATGGCCAGGTCAAGTGCCTGGTCGCCACCGACGTCGCCGCCCGCGGCATCGACGTGGTCGGCATCAGCCACGTGTTCAACTTCGACCTGCCGATGGTGCTGGAAGATTACGTCCACCGCATCGGCCGTACTGGCCGCGCCGGCCGTACCGGCAATGCCATCAGCCTGGTCAACCGTCGTGACCGCGGCAAACTGCAGCGTCTCGCCGCCTACACCGGCAACAGCATTCCGGAACTGACCATCCCCGGCATGGAACCGCGTCCGGCCCCGAAGTACCGCGAAGGCGGTCCGAGCCGTGATGGCGGCCGTGGCGGCTTCGGCGGCCAGCGTCGCGAAGGCGGCTACCAGGGCAATCGTGATCGTTCCGCCGGTGATCGTCCGTCCTACGGCGACCGCCCGGCTTATGGCGATCGTCCGCGCAGCCCGGGTTTTGGTGAGAACCGTCCGGAAGGCGCCCGTCGTGAAGGCGGCTACCAGGGCAACCGCGACCGCGCTGCCGGTGACCGTCCGTCCTATGGCGACCGCCCCGCTTATGGTGATCGTCCGGCCTATGCCTCGCGTGGCGACCGTCCGTCCTATGACCGTCCGGCATACGCCGACCGCGCCGCTGCACCGCGTGGCGATCATGCTCCGGCCCCGCGCGCCTTCGAAGGCGGCGATGAGTCGATCGGCAACCGGGCTGGCGTAGCCACCCACGAGCGTTCCGCTTTCGACCGCACCGCCCTGCGTGGCGACCGTGGTGGTTACCGTGGCGGCGCAGGCCGTCCGGGTGACTTCCGCAGCGCCGGCAACGGCGACCGTCCGTCTTACGGTGACCGTCCGGCACGCCCGGCCGGCGACCGCCCGGCTTATGGCGATCGCCCGTCCTACGGTGCGCCACGCGCCGCGCGTGAAGGTTTCAGCGCAGACCGGCCGCAACCTCAAGTTCGTGAATACCGTGCTCGAGATAATCGAGAAGGCGCTGCATCGAAGGAAGGGTTCGACGGCAAGCGGTCAGACCGAACTCCAGGTGGTCCGCGTAACTGGTCAAAGTGATGTTGAGCGCGACCTGATCGACCGGTATCGATACCGGATACATGCCGGTCAGGCGCGCGCCGTTCCAGTACAAGGGCTCTTTCGGGCCCGGCACATTGGAAATGATCACGTTGAAAGGCTGCAGGCCGGGCGCCAGCCCGGTCAGCAGCTGAACAGCGGCCGGCGCCATCATGAGTGCCGTGTAATTGAGGATTTCGGCCGGACTCATGGCCTTGTAACGACACTTGGCCTCCTGAATGGATGCCCTCACCCGCTCCAGACGCATCGTCGGATCGGCGATCTCGGTCCCGAGATTGGCCAGGATCATCGCAATCTGATTCCCTTCGGCACTGTCATCACGACGCAGTGACACCGGCACCATCGCAATCAACGGCTTGTCAGGCAGCGCCTGCTGGCTGATCAGATAATTCCGCAACGCACTTCCGCACACCGCCAGCACGACATCATTGAGTGTCGCCCCGAAGACCCGGCCCACCGCCTTGAAACGCGCCAGCGGCCAGCTCTGTGCGGCGAAACGGCGCGACCCGGTGATTTTGCTGTTGATCAGGCTGGGCGGCGCCTGGAAGAACGTCACGAAGTTGGGGTCACGACGTGACTTGCGCGACACCTTGGCAATTTCGCCGAGGACCGCCGGCATGGTCGCGACCTGCTTGCTGAGCCCGGCCGTGAAGCGCGCCAGACCGGTAGCGACATCCACCGGATTGGGCAGACCGGCCGGCCGGGTGCGGCGCGGCGGCATGGCCCAGACCGGGGGCTGATCACGCACATCAATATCCGTCGACAGCGCGCGACTGCCCATGCGCATGGCGGCAATGCCATCGAACATGGCGTGATGGACCTTGGTGTAGAGCGCAAAACGACGTCCCTGCACACCTTCGATCAGATGCACTTCCCAAAGCGGGCGCTGCCGGTCCATGAGGTTGCTGTGCGCCGCCGAGACATAGGAGAGGAGCTCGCGGATACGACCCGGCTTGGGCAAGGCCCGGTGACGGAAATGATGCTCCAGATCGAACTGCTTGTCGGTTTCCCAGAAATACTGGCCGAACCGGCTGACCAGACGCTGGTTGAACGGCGACTGCGGCTCCTTGAAGCTGCGCAGGTGTTCGACCAGGTCGCGGATATAGCGCGGACCGGCATCCTCGGGGTAGCTGAACAGCTGCAAACCCGCGACGTGCATGGGCTGCTGGCGTTTTTCCAGCCAGAGGAACATCTGATCAGCAGGCGAAAGCGGCTTCATGGGAGTAGATCCTTCGAGTTGTTATGGCGATAAGCGCAGCAAGAATTACGCCACCGGATGACTCTAAGGCTACCCCGCTGTCAACGGTTTGTCAGGGGTCTTTGAACACTGTACTCAACAAATCCCGGGGCGCCATGCCCGCCTCCCGGCGCTCGCCGGGTCTATCGACGCGAGGTCTGATCTTGCGTCGGGGCGGGCTTTATCAACAGACCGCGCGGGCACTAGAGGTCGCTACCACGCCAGCGGCTCAACTCGACGCCATCCGACAGCAGCTTCAGTGCGGAGACGGACCGGGACCCCAGATTCACATAGAACGGACCAAACCCCGCAGTCTCGTGGTGTTCGGAGAGCACGGCGCTTTGCAAAGCCAGGCTTTCGCTGCCCTGGTCACTGGTGACTTCAAGCCGCAGCTTGCTGGCCGTCAGCGTCGATGGTGCGAAACCGGCCCGGCGGACGGTCCAGCCCTTGTCAGTGAGCGAGAGTTTCAGCCACTGCGTCGTTTCCTCCATCGCCAGGGTACGCGCCGCCGTTTGCGCGCCACTGCCGTTGCGGTAGGCCATGGCGGCAAGGTAGCCGCGATCGGACATCCATTCCTTGCCGCAGTAGGACATGACATCGGAGAACATGGGGTCGCCCAGAATATTGAGGCGATTGGTCGAGAAATAGACATTCCGGGTCGCGTCATAGCCGGCCACACCGCCCAGATGACCATCCGGATAAAGGCGGGGATCGATGCCGGTGGCGCCGCCACAACTGGCATGGTCGAGATCCAGCAGATGGCCATACTCGTGCGCCACCGTCATGGCGTTGTAGGTGATCCAGTGCGTGGGGTCATAGGGGCGAGCATTCAGGATATCCACGGAAGAGACGGAGCGCGCCAGCATGGTGATGCCGCCGACAAAGGCCAAGCCAGTGGTCTGCCCGCTGCCGCCGGCCAATTGGAATATCAGGTTATCGGGGATCAGCGCCAGGCATTTGGGGGCTGTGCGGGCATTTCGCTGGCTGCCGTTGAGAGAAGCGCAGACATCATCCACCGTGTTCAGCAGGTTCTGCATCATGCCGATGGTGCCGACCAGCAGCCCTCCGCTGCCACTGACCAGACTGGAAAGCAGTGAGCTGGTGATGTCCAGCGGTGTCGCGACACGGATCTCGACTTCGCTGACCGGATACAGGCGCGTCAGGATCTCGGCGAGCTGGGCATTGTTCATGTAGCCGGCGTTGCCCAGCAAGGTCAGCGGAATGACACGGATCACTTCTTTGACCGCCGGAGCAACCGCCGGAATCAGGATGCTGTAGGTCTTGTCGGCCTCCGTGCTGGTGCGGCCGCTGTCGTCATCGAACACCAGCGTCGCACTCATGCCGGGCTTGACCAGCGCAGCCGGAATTGTCGCGACAAAGGCCGTGTTGAGGGTCTCGCCATCACGCGCAGAGGGCACCCGCGCAGGGCCGGTCACCGGCAGCGTCGTACAGGTGCCGCTGACCGGATCATGAACCCGCAGCTCGCGCCGGCTCGGCGACAGCGGGCTGCCGCTGGCGAGCAGATCAATGCGGACTTTCACTGACTTGCCGCCCGCCAGACGGCTGTCGGGATCATCGGATGGCATTTCGATGGTTTGCAGCCAGCGCACAGAAGCGATGCGCAGATTGTCACCGCGGTTGCCGCCGAGATTCTGGTCAACCGGACAGGCGCTGTTGATGGTGCGACTGGAACCGTTCTCGGTCACAGTTGCCGGGGGGGTGCTTTGCAGTGTGCCGGAGCTGCCCTGACCACCTCCGCCGCTTCCACCACCGCATGCGGCCAGGCACATGACAACAAGACCGGACACCACACTCATTCTGATTATTTTTTTCATGCGCGCCTCTTGTTCTGGAATCGGCGGGGCCACATTGGGCCCTTTCCAGTAAGGCTAAAGACAGCGCACTCGCAAAACCGTTCAGGCAGAGTTGGTTATATGTTGCACTCCATGCCCTTGTGTTCCCCCGTGTTAAAAAATGGCCGGATATGCAATTTCATGTAACCCATGAAGCCGATCTGCCAGTCCTGAACTGCGAATGGCCTGCCGCTCGGCCGCCACACGCCATACCGAGGGCTCCGTCAAAAGCAGGTCCACCTGCTGGCGGGCACGGGTCAGTGCGGTATAGATCAGCTCACGGGTCATGACCGGCAGCGGATAGGCCGGCAACACCAGGGCGGCACGGGTGAACTCCGAGCCCTGAGCCTTGTGCACGGTCATGGCATAGACCGTCTCGACCGAGGGCAGACGACTGGGCAGCAGCCAGCGGAGGCTGGCCGCTTCGCCGCCGGCGACGGCGCCGGTACGGAAAACCACACGCAAGCGCCGGCCCTCAGGGGCTGCCGCATCCGGGCGCCAGAGCGTGATGCCGATATCACCATTCATCAGGCCTAGCGCATAGTCATTGCGCGTCACCATGACCGGCCGCCCGACATACCAGGTGGCGTGGCCCTGCAATCGGCCGAGCTGGCGCTGCCGCGCCTCGCAATCGGCATTGAGCCCAGCCACCCCTTGCGGGCTTGCGCGCACGGCGCAGAGGATGCGGAACTGATCGAACGCTGTGAGGGCGGTATCTGCCCATCGCGTCCAGTCCGCTTCCGGCGCGGATGCGGCCGGAGCCTGCTGCACCACTTGCCAGTAAGCCTCATAACCCTCCAGCAGGGTGGCGCGGACAACCTCGGCCACTTCCGGAGCGAAGGCCGCAAAGCCATCCGCGCGGCCGGAACGGGCGGCCAGATCACCGGCACGTCCTTCCTGCAGCAGCCGGGCCAGACGGCCGATGCCGCGCCCGGCATCAAAACGATGGCTCTGCCGCAGCATGACCACATGCTGGTCGAGCCTGCGGGCAGACGCATCGGATGTCGTCCAGGCGGTCAGATCGGCGCCCGTCTGGCGTGTCAGCCAGTGAGCCAGCGCAGGGGCATAGCCCCCGGAGACCGCATCCGCGCAGAGATCCCCGAGCACCGCACCCGCCTCCACCGACGCCAGCTGGTCACGATCGCCGAGCAAGATGAGACGGGCCTCGGATGGCAGGGCGCGCAGGAGCGCCGCCATGAGTTCGAGGTCGAGCATGGAAGCCTCGTCGATGACCAGCACATCGAGCACCAGCGGATTCCCGGTATCGTGCAGAAAGCGCCGGCTTTCGCCGCGGGCGCCGAGCAGACGATGCACCGTGCTGACCTGCGTCGGGATCGCTGCCCTGACCTGCTCCGGCAGTGGCAAGGCAGCGACCGCCCCGGAAATGGATTCGTTGAGACGGGCTGCGGCCTTGCCGGTGGGCGCCGCCAGGGCGATGCGCAAGGGTTGACCGCCCGGCGCCAGGGCCAGGCTTTGCAGCAAGCCGAGCAGACGCACGACCGTCGTGGTCTTGCCGGTGCCAGGACCTCCGGTGATCACGGTGAAACGCTGGCGCGCCGCCAGCGCGCAGGCCAGCTTTTGCCAGTCCGTCGCTTGCGCCGCAGCTGGAAACAACTGATCCAGTACCGGACGCAGGTCTATCGTGTCAGCCAGCAAAGGCGGCGCTGACATGCGCAGGCGCAGCGCCTCGGCGACCATGACCTCATCTCGCCAGGCGCGCCGGAGATACAGCCCGTGACCGTCGAGCACCAGCGGTGTTGCTGCCGTGGCGTCACCGGCACGGGCGACCACGCCGGAGGCCAGCAGGCACGACGACCACGAGGCCGGCGGATGCGCCCGCAACGCCGCCATCAGCGCCTGGCCCGGGAGCGTATCCAGACCCAGCCGCGCGGGTGCCTGCCGCAGCAGGTCAAGATCCAGCCGGAGATGACCCTGACCATGCTGATGACTGGTCAGGGCGGCGAGCAGCAGGACGATGTCATCCGGTACACGGCCGGTCACCTTGACGGCAGCGCGCAGCAGCCAGTGGGCGAACGCGATATCGAGCGACCGCAAGAGACCGTCGGCTTCGGCCGCGGCCAGCAGTGACTGCCAGCCTCCTGTCATCGCCGGATTCATGCGGCCACCTCCCCATGCCCCTTGAAAAGGCGGTCTAGCGCATCAATGAGCTCACGCGGCGGACGCTCGACATGCACGCCGTGGCCACTGCCATCCCAACCACGCAGATAAAGATAAACCGCTCCGCCGACATGACGGTCATAGTCATAATCCGGCAAACGGACACGCAGCTGGCGATGCAATGCCAGCAGATAGAGCACGTATTGCAGGTCATAACGATGCTTGGCGATATCGGCGGCGAGCGCTTCGCGGTGGTAATCGGCAGCATCCGGTGCGAGATAGTTGGACTTGTAGTCCGCCACGTAATAGCGGCCCTCGTGCACAAAGACGAGGTCCATGAAACCTTTGAAGAGACCGTTGAGGCGAGCCGGTGCCATGGCAGGCCGGGGACGGCCCGCGAGGGTATGGCGGCACACCAGCGCATCCACAGCGGCAACATCCGTGCCGTGGCTGGCCAGCCAGAACTCCAGCTCGACCTGATACGTGGTGAGCTGATGCAGGGCCACCGGGACCGGCACGTCGCCATCGGCCTGCGTCGGCAGGGTCATGACATGGCGCAGCCAGCCGCGCAGGGCCTGCTGCAGTGGCAGGATCTGATCCGTCCACTGACGCTGCCGGCACTGGCGCTCGATGAATGCATCCAGTGCAGCGTCGGTCTGCCCATCCATGGCGAAACCAAGCGCCGCCGCTTCTTCCAGCAGACTGTGCCAGAAGCTGCCGATCTCGGCGCCCCGGGGCAAGGCCGCCAGCCCGGACAGCGCCTGCTCGCGAAAGGTCTCGGCACGGGCGGTGTCCTCGCCCGCCGGCAGGGTCGGGCGCTGCGCCGGGGTATCGGCTTCGCGGGTTTTGAGGCCACTGTAGCTGCTGATCCGCCAGGCTTCGCCGGCGAGACCGCCAAAACGCAGCGCCGGCAGAAGCGTGGCAGGCGCAGCCGGGGCCTGCCAGCGCCGCAGCGGCGAGCCGCTTTCGCCTCGCTGCGCAGACATGGCGGCGGGCAGGCGTACCGCCGCTACCGCCGGGACGGCATGCAAAAATGTCGTCAGCGCGGGGGCCAGATCATCGCGGGCCACGCTGGCCTGTCCACAGAGGACGTGTGCCCACGGCGTCTGCTGCAGAACCTGACCCTTGCGGCCGGCATGGCTGGCCGGCAACAGCGCCAGCCAGAGCAGATGACGCGGGCGCGTCAGACCGACATAGAAAAGGCGCAGATCCTCCTGCAACTGTTCGGCTTCAGCCTGCTGCGTCGCGGGACTCTCGCCGCCAGCATCGAGATCCAGCACCAGCTCACCCTGGGCGCTGTGGTAGCGCCGCCAGGCGCCCTGGCGCAGCGATCCCGGCAAGGCGGTGAACGGCAGACAAACCACCGGATACTCCAGACCTTTGGACTGATGCAGTGTCACCACGCGAACGCGCGCACTGTCACTTTCAAGCCGCACCAGGGCGTCGCCGCCACCGGCCTGCTCATGGCCATCACGGCATTCGGCCAGATAGCGTATCAGTGCCTGCTCACCGTGCAGTCCTGTCGCTGCCGCCTGCAACAACTCGGCGAGATGAAGGAGATTGGTGAGCGCGCGCTCGCCATCCGGCGCGTCGGGATGCAGCAAACGGGATGGCACCTGATGATGGAACAACCAGTGCCGGACCGCGGCCAGCACGCCCCGGGCACGCCAGATGTCATGACAGACCCGTACCTGCTCGACTTCCTGCTCCCAGGCGCGCTCGTCGCGACGAAGGTGGTCGAGCGCCGCCCAGGAGCGTCCCAGCACGGGGGTCGCCAGCGCCAGATGCAGGCGGTCCTCGCGCCCCGGCTCAGCAAACGCCTCCAGCCAGATCTGCAACTGCTCGACTTCACGACTGCCATAGACCGAATCGCGATCCGAACCATAGACACTGGGGATGCCACGCAACTGCAGGGCACGACGCAGGATGCGCGCCTCACGGCCTTTGCGCACCAGCACAGCGATGTCACCGGGCCCGATGGGGCGCAGGGTATCATCACCGTGGTCGCCGTTGCTGACCACGAAGCCGAGCGCACCGGCATCTCCCTCGGCCAGCCAGCCCGCGATGGTGTCGGCACACCGCTCGGCCAGCCAGCGCTCGGCAGGCACTTTGGCCAGCGGGGTGAGGTCATCCGGCAGCGCAAGCTGAACGGCCGGCAGGGGCTGACGCCGGCCATCCCGGCCCTGACGACACAGCGGCGAGTGCTGACGACTGGCACTCACGGGCTGGAACACCAGGCCCGCCGCCTCGTCGTCCTGTGCACCGGCGCCCTGCGCGAAAGCCCCGCCCGGCCACTGCCCGGCATAGGTGAAGATGGCATTGACCCCGGCCACCAGGGCCTGGTCGGAACGGAAATTGGTGGCCAGGGTGTGATGCGGCGGCTGTGCCGATGCCCGGGCACGCAAATACGTCGGCAGATCGGCGCCACGAAAACTGTAGATGGCCTGTTTGGGGTCGCCGATCATGAGCAGCGCCGTACCCGGCTGAGTCTCGCCATGCGGCTGATACAAACGCTGGAAAAGACGGAACTGCAGCGGATCGGTATCCTGAAACTCGTCGATGAGCGCAACCGGATAGCGCTCGCGCAAGCGCGCCGCCAGACGTTCACCTTGGGGCCCCTGCAACGCAGCATCCACGCGCTTGAGCAGGTCATCAAAGCCCATCTCGGCGCGCTGCCGCAGGCGTGCCTCAAGGCCTTCGCGCACGCCCTGGGCGAAATCGCTGAGCAGCGCCAGCTCGAGCGCCTGGCGTGGAAATGCCAGGCTGCCGGCAAGCGCCAGATAATCCGCGACCTGGTTGAACCAGGGGTGCTCCGGCGTCACCGCCTTCTTGTTGGTGCCCTTGGCCAGTGCTTCCGGCGTCAGCTTGTCGAGTTTGGGCGGCGGACCACCGCCCTGCTGCCAGATGGCCATCGTGTCGGGCAACGCGGCGACCCAG
Organism: uncultured Paraperlucidibaca sp.; assembly: GCA_964511255.1. Classification (GTDB taxonomy): domain Bacteria; phylum Pseudomonadota; class Gammaproteobacteria; order Pseudomonadales; family Moraxellaceae; genus Perlucidibaca. Next base: position 65,971 of record CAZEEQ010000008.1, on the reverse strand, counting down.
TCGAGCTTGTAACTGACCTTGCTGAGGGTACCGCCCTCCACCGCCTGGCACAGGCGCGGGACCAGCTCGCCGGCGGCCGTCAGCCAGCCCTGCCAGAGTTGCTGCCTGGCCGCAGCCAGTTGTGCCTGCGCCTGCGCCAGATCCTGCCAGGCCGCGCGCCAGTCGCGCGGCGGCGGCAGGCCGTCACGGCACAGCCGGATATCGCTGGCCCCGAACAAGGGCTGCAAACGCCGACTGAGCTGATGCGGGTCCTTGAGCAGGTCGGCGATCACCGCGGCCTGCTCAGCCGGCAGCGGATAGAACCACTGACGCCAGACATCGCGCACCACCTGCTCGCGCAGCGGTGCCAGGTCCTGCACCAGCGTTTGCGAAAACAGGCTGCCACTGTCGAAGGCATGCTGCTGCAAGACCCGCAGACACCAGGCATGAATCGTGCTGATGGCCGCCTCATCCAGCCACTGCGCTGCCTGTTCCAGCAGGAAGGCCGCCTCGGCATGACGCGCCGGCGGATAGTCGGCCACCAGCTCGCGCAACAGTGCGTCACCGCCTTCGCCACGCCTGAACACCACCGCGGCCTCGGCCAGACGCTGACGGATGCGGTCGCGCAACTCGCCGGCAGCGGCATCGGTAAAGGTCAGCACCAGGATGTCCGGCGGCAGGAAGCGTGTGCCGGCCTGGGCCGCGCCCGGGTGCCCTGGCAGACGAGCGTGCCCCAGCACCAGGCGCAGATAGAGCATGGCAATGGTATAGGTCTTGCCGGTACCGGCGCTGGCCTCGATCAGGCGCAGACCCTCCAGCGGCAGGTCCAGGGGCTGCAGGATGACGCTGCTCATGAGGCGTCTCCGCGGGCGGCGCCCTTGACGCTTCGGGTCAGACTGGCCTCGACGATGGGCAGGAAAAGCGCCCGGCTGACGGCTGCAAATTCACCACTGCTCGCCAGGGCCGCGAAGTCAGGCCAGATCCAGCCCAGCGGCGCGGTGCCGGCGGGCGCCAGGCCGGGACCGAAGTCACTGCCGTCATAGTATTTCTCAGCGGCCTCAAGGGCACGGTCGGCCTCGTCTTCACTGGCCTTCACCACCTCGGCTGCCCAGGCAAAGGCGGTTCTGGCCTCCAGCGGCAAGGCCCGCGACTGCCCCTCCAGCCAAAAACCCAGCAGAGACCGCCACCACACGCCGGCAACCGCCGGAGACAGGGCCGGCCAATCGACCGCCCCTGACGGGGACACCACCCGGGTCGCTACCGGCTCGCCGCAGACCGCCAGCAACACGTGCTGCAACCACGGCAGCAGCAGCGGATGCCAGCGTTTGATCTGCCCCTTGTCATACAGGCGCGAAGCCGTGAACAACCACAGGCGACGGGTACCATCCGGCGCACACCGGATGTCACTGACCGCCTGTTCCAACTGCAGCGGGCGGCCGCCAATCTCGCCGCGCCAGGTCACCAGCCGCGGCGGTTCCTCGGCCGCGGCACGCCAGTCGGCGGCGGCCTGCCAGATCGCGTCAGCCACTTCCCCCAGCTCGCGCCGGGGCGGATCGGCAAAGCCGGCCAGCGGCCACTCACCACGGCCGGCACGCTCGTGCACCACCCGTGTCAGCGCCGCACCGCTGTCCTCCTGACGCAGCGCCGTCAACAGGGCCTCGACGGCCTGATGACGGGCCAGCGGGTCCACGGTAAATGGCTCGTGTTCGGGGACCGCCGCGACCACCGCCCGCATGGTGATACCGAGCCGGTCGCGATAAAAGATCCGGGCCGGATCCCGCAACCATTGCGCCAGCGCCGCCAGGGTCAGTACCGGCAATTCCGGCGCTGCCGGCAAACCGGCATAGATGGTCGGCGCTTCGGTATCGCGGGCATCACGCCAGGGCCTGGCATAGGTCTGCAAACCGTTCCGCAGCCCGTCAGGCCGGGCGCTACGGGGCAGGAAATAGCGTTCGCTGAATGGCTGCAGCGCATGCTCGGTGGTCAGCTCGGAGAGCAGGTCAGCGTGGCTGCCCGCAAGCGCTTCACAGCGCCAGCCCTCGCGCAGATAGTCCTGCAGCTGCGCCACCAGCAAAGACGGGGGCAGAGGCTGATTGCTGCGGGCACTGCGTCCGACCCAGCTCAGCAGCAATTGCTCGCGCGCCGACAGCAAGGCTTCCAGAAAAAGATAGCGGTCATCCTCGCGCCGCGAACGATCACCCGCACGCTGCTGTCCTTTCAGGCTCATCAGGTCGAAGTCCACCGGCAGGCGCTGGCGTGGAAACTCGCCATCGTTGAGCCCGAGGATGCAGACCAGGCGGAAGGGAATGGCACGCATGGGCATGAGTGTGGCGACGTGAATGGCACCGGACAGGAAACGTTGGCTCATCGAGGCCTCATCGAGGCGGGACAGCCAGCCCTCGCGGGCCACCGCCAGCGCCACGCAGGCATGAGATGCCGCCGCTTCACGAGCCTCCTCCGCCCAGGCCAGCAAGGCCTGCTGCAACTGCGCCAGCAACCAGGATTCATTGTCATCGGCAGGGGCGAGGAAGGCTGCCAGCAAAGCCTGCAAATCATCCAGCCAGGTAGCCACCGGCCGCGGCTGACGCAGACGTTCGGCCCACTCGGCCAGCGCCGTCAGCACCTGGCTCATCGGCCCCAGCGCAGCTGCCTCCAGCGCGCTAAGATCGCCCTGCGGCAGGGTCTCGGCGAAGATCTGGTCACTGCCGCTGTCATCGCCGACGGCGTAACCCAGCAACAACCGGTCAAGGGCAAAGCGCCAGGTGTTCTGCGCCAACCCGTCCGGCATCTGCCAATGTGTCCGGTGCCCGGCATCCAGACCCCAGCGCGCACCGGCGGCATCAAACCAGCGCCGAAGGCGCGGCAGTTCATCCGCCGTCAGCGCGAAACGTGTCGCCACCGCCGGCACATCCAGCAAATCCCACAGTTCCGCCGAGGTGCAGCGTGCCTCAGGCAGGTTCAGCAGCCACTCCAGCGCGGTCAGCAACGGCTGCTCGCCACGCTGCGGACGATCGAGGATGACAAAGGGCAGGCGTGTTTCGTCATCGCGGTCGAACACCGCCTGCACCAGCGGCGCGTACTGGCGGATGTCCGGCACCATCACCACGACATCCTGAGGGCGCAAGGGATGACCGCCGGCACGGGCGGCATCGAAGGCGGCCAGCAGATGATCATGCAGCGCCTCGACCTCGCGCAGGCGGCTGTGGGCCACCTGGAAACGCAACGAACGGTCGCTGGCAGCCACCGGGCGACGAGCCTCTGGCGCCGGCACCGGCTCGAGATCGAGGACGGCCTGCTGTACCTGTGCCAGCAAGGTCAGCGCCGGGGCATCCTGATCAAACAGATCAATGCGCTGGCCCACCGCCTGGAAGCGTGCACGGTAGCTGTCAGGGTCGTCGTAGGCTTCCAGGCGCTTGAGGTAATCGCGGCCCTGCTGCCCCCAGGCCAGCAGCAGCGGATTGGCGTGGCTGCTCAGCTCCTGCTCGCTCAGCAACGCAGGCAGCGAGGCTTTGCGGGCATGGCGCAGGCGCTGACGAGGCTGCACGAGATCGGCCCAGTAATGCTGGCAGGGATTGACCACGGCGAGGATGACCTGGACATGACGGCCGAGCTCGGCCAAACCTTCCAGCACATGTCCCGGCAGTGTCGAAAAGCCCCAGACGATGACGCGGCGCGGCAGACCGGCCGGGCGCCGCGGAGACTGGCGCAGACGTTCGGCAAAACGGCTCTGAAGCGCGGCACGATGGCCCGCCAGACCGGCATCGCCCTCGCCGCTCGCCGCGATATCCGCGGCAATATCGGCCTCGAGCGCACGCCAGAGCATGGGCTGCCAGCGCTCCCGTTCGGGCAGCGGCAAAGGCTCGCGACCGCTCTCGGGCGCCTGCTGCAGCACATCGGCCTGCCGCGACCAGTCACCCAGCCAGTCGGCGCGATAAACCTGATACTGGTCGAACAGGTCGGCGAGCTGGGCCGCCAGCTGCCAGGCCTTGCGACCATCAGGGTCGTCGGCGAGGTATTGTCGCAGCGGTTCGAATTCGCGGCGCCCCAGCAGGCCCGGCAGCAAGCGCAGGATGCGCCAGCGCAGGCGCTCCTTGTCGAACGGCGAGCTTCTCGGCACGGCCTCCGGACCGAGTACGGCGCGATAGGCCTGCCAGAAGAAACGTGCCGGAAACTGCATCTTCACTGCTGCGCAGATGCCCAGTCCCGGCGGTGTGCTCTCCGGATCGGCGGCCAGGGCCGCCTTCAGCCACTGCGCCATGCCATTGCTCTGCACCAGCACGATCTCGTCTTCCAGCGGCGCCAGCGGATAAGCTTGCAGCCATTGCACCAGCACATCGCGCAGGTTTTCCAGGCGATGGCTGTGCAGGACGAGAAAACCGGGGGTGATGTCGCCTGCGCTCATGTCAGCGCGCGTACGAATTCGGCCAGCCGCACACAGATCAGATCGACACTGGCATGCAACGGATGATCATCCTCGACCACGGTGACCGTGGCCTGCCAGGCGCTGCCGGCACGCAGCGAATGCGCCAGCGGCACGATGTCATCGTGACGACCATGCACGATCTCGACCGCTGCACCGCGCAACGGCTGCTGCGGTCGGTCGAGCGGATAGCCGGGCAGATCGAAGGCGGGACAGAGCAGGAACAGGCCGCGGATATCCAGTGTCTCGCCAGACACCTGTTGCGCCATTTCGGCAACACGCGCAGCAACATAACCGCCGAGGCTGGAGCCGACCAGCAGCACCGGCTCATGGCGTGGCAACCGCGAGAGCAGATGCGTTGCGCGCGCTTCGGGATCCTGGCTGAAACGGAAGTCCGGCGCCTCGCTGACCATGCCGAGCGCCTCGACCACACGCCGCATGGCCTGGATCTTGAGGCCCTCCGGGCCGCTTTCCTTGCCATGGATGAAGAACACGGTTGTCATCAGCGCAGCTCCCTCGACGCGGGTCGCCACTGGCGCCCCCAAACCCTGATTAAAGCATGCCGGCGCCCGCCGGCGCTGCCCCGGCAGGTGATGCAAACGCCACCTCGCCGCCAGTGAAACGATGCAGTCCGCCCGGCCCGCTGAAATGCACCTGTCCCGCGCGAGTTTCGCACAGCCAGTGCTGCTGATCGGCCGGCTGCGCCGACACCAGCGCCTGCGGCCGCAGCAGCGCGACATTGACGCCTCCCCGGGGACAACGGACCGACGCATATTCAAAGCCGATGACATCCTGTGTGCGCAGCCAGCTGCCCAGCGCCTGGGTCAGGTGGTAATCGGAGACATGGCGCAGGTCATCCTGCAGCGGCAACCACACGCCCTGCTGCAACCGGGCGCCCGGCTGACAGCGGTAATCCGCGCTGAACGCGAGATGCTGCGTCACCAGCACGCCCGACACCGGTGCCAGGCTCATACCCTGCCAGAACAGCAGGCGGTAGTACGCCGCCTCGGCCAGCGCCGTCGGCAACGCGCAGGCGCCATAGAAGATGCCCGGCTCCCAGGTCTGCCCGAAGCGCGAGCCCCAGGGCAGCGGCGGGTAGCGGAACGGTGTCGCCAGCAAATAATGCAGGTGCTCGCAACCCGGCAGGCGCGGCGGCTTCACGTCCTCCAGCAGGTCTTCCAGCAAGGCCTGCTCAGCCAGGCTGTCAACCAGACTGCGCGTGGCCACCTGCTCCTGGCTTTCCACCAGCCGCCACAGGCGACCCTCGGCGGCGCTCAGCGCCTCATCGCGGGGAAAAGCCTGCCAGGGCCAATCCGTCGCTGTCACACTCAAACCTTGCCCCGCATGGCATCGAGATAGGCCAGGGTGCGTGTCAGGCCCTGGACCTGGCGCAGCTGCTCGCGCGGAGTCCCGCCGAGATGATGATTGGGGGTGCTGATCCAGTGCCTGATGTCGGCCACCTGCCCACCCACCAGCACATGCAGTGAGCGGTAACAACGAATCAGCAGCAACGCCAGCTCACCCGGCTTGCTGGCGGGATCGATCCCCCGCGCCAGACTGGTGCGATCACGACCGAGGATACGACCCAGCTCTTCCTGGGTCAGACCCATGGTCTTCGCCGCCTGCAGTACCGCCTTGGCCAGGACTTTGGCGGGGTCCGGCTGAACCAGAGGGATCGCGCTCATCGCCATCTCTTGTGATTAATTTCCATCATTTAACCATTAATTGATGTATTTGCACCATTATTTGCGGCATCGGATCCGGCACGGCAGAGTACAAGGTCAAGCTTGCCCCGTTCCCTGCCCCCGTCCGGAGAGTAGTGCTCATGCCCAACAGCCCATCGGCCGCGCCAGACTCGCCCTGGCGCTGGCGTAAAGGACGCCCTGATCTGGGCAAACTGCCGACCCGCATGGATGCCCGGGAGAGCGCGGCCCTGCCGGCATTGCCGGCGCTGCTGCTCGCCATCGAGGAGGCTCAGCGCAAACTGTTCGCCAACCGCCGGTACGCTGTACTGGTGGTGCTTCAGGGACTCGATGCCAGTGGCAAGGACAGCATGATCCGCGAGCTGTCCGAAGGTCTCGATCCGGTCGGCTTCCACGCCTGGTCATTCGGTCGTCCCAGCCCGGAAGAGGCCGCGCACGACTTTCTCTGGCGTATTTCACGCCGCCTGCCGGCGCGCGGTGAGGTGGTGTTCTTCAACCGCAGCCACTACGAGGCCCTGCTGGCCGAGCGTTTTCTGCCCGACGCCCCCAAGGCCGCGGCTTTCTGGAAGACACGCGGCCGGCTCATCCGCGAGTACGAGCAGCACCTGACCGCCAGTGGCACCCGCATCATCAAGGTCTGGCTGCATACCAGCGAGGCGGAGCAACGCGCCCGTTTGCTCAAACGTCTCGATGAGCCCCGCAAGCGCTGGAAGTTCGATCCCGCCGACATCGAAACGTTCAGGCAGAGAAAGCGCTACCTCGAGGCCATGGCCGATGCCGTGCGTGATACCAGCAGTGACGAAGCCCCCTGGCATCTGATCCCCAATGACGACAAGGGCTTTGCCCGTCGCGCCGTGGCTCAGCTGCTGCTTCGGGCGCTGGAGGCACTGGCGCCGGACTATCCGGCGTTTGACGAGCAGGTGAATGCGGAATACCGACAACTGCTGGAAGACGCGTGAGGGTCGCACCGGCCCGTGGCGCCACCGGGCTTACTGACCCCGCCCCTCGCGATACTGCCGGGGCGACTGACCTGTCCAGCGCCGGAACGCGCGGCCGAAATTCGACGGATCCTGGTAGCCGAGATCGGTGGCGATGTCATCGACCGAGCGTGACGAATGCAACAACAGCTCGACTGCGCGACCGCGACGCAGCTGTTCGATGATCATCTGGTAACTGGTGCCGAGATCGTGCAGGCGGCGACGCAGCGTTCGCGGCGCCATGTTCAGACGACTCGCCATATGCACCAGCGAAATATCCTCGGCCATGTGCTGCTTGGCCAGACGCCGCACATCCGCCAGCAGGCCGCCCATGTCATGCAAACGGTCATGCAGTTGCCTGAGCTCTTCTTCGCACTGCGCCATGGCCATCTGCATCAGTTGCGGATCGGACTGGGTAATGGGTAACTGCAAGCCGATTCGCGGAAAGCGGAACTGGTTGAAGGCTGCATCAAACAGCACGCTGGCGCGCGCCATCTCGGGCCAGTCGTCGTGGTGCGGCTGACGCGGACCGGCCAGCCGCACCTGACCGTTGAAGTCGCGTCCGGTGACCTGGCGACCACAGACCGCGATCAGCGTCATCAGCGCATCGACCAGCAGCGGACCGAGCGGACCCAGCGGCACCCGCTCGTCGAGCTGCACCACCGCCATGTCATCCTCGCGAAAAAGACGGATCTCAAACAGGCTGGTACGCGTCCGAAAATAGCGCACGCTGAGGTCTATGGCCTCGCCAATGGTGCGGCTGGAGAGGATGGCGTAGCCGAGGAAGCCGTGGCTGCGCAGGTTGAGCTGACGCCCGAGCGCAATGCCGAGGCCGGGGTCCGGATCGATCTGGAGGATATTGATGAAAATCTGCAGGCAAACCGCCATCGGCACCTGGCGGCCGGGCTCATCCAGCTCGACCTGGGTCAGACCGGTGCCGGCCAGCGGCCGGGCCGGATCATGACCGCGCGACTGCACATGCTGGCAGAGCAGGGCCAGATAATGTCCGGACAGGGTTTCATCACTGCTTCTTCTGCCGACTGTCACTCTGCTGCCGACCCCTGATGACCGATCAACCCGCCACGATAGCCCTCTCGCGCGCTGTCCGCCAGTGTTTGCGCAACAGACGGGCGGTCACGTGCGGGGTCTCGACCATGGGCAGATGGCCGATGCCCTCAAGCTTGGTGACCTCAGCATGGGGAATGAGTTGCTTGAAGGTGTCGGCGCAGGACACATGCAAGGCCTGATCCTCAACACCCCAGAGCACCAGGGTCGGCGCCGTGACGCTGGAAAAGGCCGGCAACTCATGGTCCGGCTGGTGCTGCATGAGCTGCCGGAACAGGTGTTCGTTGACATGACGGCGAGCGACCATGTCCGGGTACATGGCCGGCGCCATCAGAATCGCCAGCGCACGGCTCGACATGACAGTTGCCAGCAGATTGAACACGCCCTTCATGTTGCGCGCGACCAGACCGTTATGGCCCTCCATGAGGCCCAGCTCGAAGGGCGTGCGCCCTTGACCGGTGACACCGGCGGCATTCATCAGCGTCAGTGTGTTGACCAGTTCGGGGTGACGCGCGGCCAGCAGACCGGAGATGCCGCCTCCCATGGAGCTGCCGACCAGGTGCGCCGGACGGCCCAGCCGCATGCGCAGCCATGCGGCCACCCGCGCGACCTGATCATCCATGCCATAGCAGGCATCCGGATGAAACTGGCTCTCGCCCCAGCCCGGGAGATCGATCAACAGCAGGTGATAGCGCCGGGCCAGAAACGGGAGCAGCGGCAGCCAGTTCTCCTTGCTGGCACCGAAACCATGCACCAGCACCACCGGCTCGCCGAGACGATTGCCGCCCTCGAGCCAGATGATGCGATGCCCATCAATGCGGGTATGGTGGCTGGACAAGCGGGTGACGGGCCCGTGCAGGCGATTGAGCAGTGGCAGCAGGCTGCGGTTGCGCCACTGGCGCACCGCCTCGGGACGCGGAGCGCGGGCTCGGGCCAGATAGGCAGGGCCGACAGCTTCGATGAATTCGCGTTCGAGGGCGGTCGTTTGTTCAGTCATGTCTCGGCTCGCAATGAAATCCTGACCATCCGGTCAATCGAGCGCGAAATTTGACACGCCACAGTGCCTGGAAAAAGACGCCTTTCAGACAAATACTCGTCATTACAGGACAGTCTGCGGAAAAAATGTACAGGCACGCGGGGAAATACGCCCCCTGAAAGACATCAAAATCCGCATATGGCCTTAAATGACCGATTTTCGGCAGGCAATCACCTTCTGCGCGGCCGGATGGCGGGTCACATTGGCATCACGGACATTTTTTCCTGTCCTTTATTGATGTCGCACCAACCCAGAGACTTGCCATGGCCAGCAAAACCCCGATTCCCATCCGTGTCCGTCGCATGGATTACGAGATTCCCGAAATTCCGCGCTACTGGTACCGCGGAAACCCCTGGATCACCCATTTCATGAACGCCCTGTCCACCACCTTCCCAGATGGCGAGCGCTTTTTCATTCATGCCGTGCGCAACTACGAGAAGCAGATCACCGACCCTGAGCTGCAGGCCCAGATCCGCGCATTCATCGGGCAGGAAGCCAATCATGGCAAGGAACATGAAGCGTTCAATCAGGCCCTGATTGATCAGCATCAGCTGCCGCTGGAAAAGAAGATCGGTTTCATGAAGAAGGCGCTCGCCTTCGCCAAGAAAAAGTACGCGCCGCGCGACCAGTTGGCACTGACCGTCGGCTTTGAACATTTCACGGCCATCCTCGCCAACCTCATGCTGACCCGGACGGATGAAATCGAAGGTCTGGATGCCATGTACGGCGACATGTTCATGTGGCATGCCGTGGAGGAAACCGAGCACAAAGGCGTCGCTTTCGATGTCCTCAAGGCGGTTGATGATGACTACTGGCTGCGCGTTCGCGGCATGGCGCAGGCGACCTTCTTCTTCATGCTCATCACCCTGCGCATGCAGTACAGCCTGCTCAAGCACGATCAGCAGCTCGGCAACTGGCGGGCCGCGCTGGGCTTTGCCCGGTTCATGCTGTTCAAGCCCGGCATGCTGACCCGCATCATCCCTGAGTATCTGGACTTCTACCGTCCCGGCTTCCACCCCTGGCAGCATGACAACCGCGCCCTCATCCAGGCGCGTGTGGCGGACCTTGAGCCGCACGAGCTGCGTGCCCTGCAGGTCGCCTGAAGCCTGAACGCCGCCGACGGAATGACTTGCTCCGCCGGCGGCACTGACAGAAGCTGACCTCACGCCTACCCTGCGGGAGTCCGCCTATGTCCTGGTCCGACATGCTGGCCGATGTACAGGCCAACTGGATGCTCTACTGCGCCATGCCGCTGATTGCCTGCGGCATCGGCTATGTCACCAAGATCATCGCGATCCGGATGATGTTCCAGCCGCTGGACTTCGTCGGCATCAAGCCCTGGCTGGGCTGGCAGGGCATCATCCCGGGCAAGGCCGGCGTCATGGCCGGCATCATGCACGACACCCTCACCAAACGCCTGATCAAGGCTTCGGAAATCTTCGGACGTCTGGACCCGAAACGGGTCGCCGGCGAGATCGAGCAACCACTGCTGACCGCCGTTGAAGAAATCACCCGTGAGGTCATGACACATCACCGGCCGGGACTCTGGGATGCCCTGCCGACGGCACTGCGCAAACGCCTGATCCAGCGCATTCAGGCCGAGGCGCCGGCAACTGTCGAAGCCATGATGCGCGACATCCAGTCAGACATCGAAAACGTCTTCGACCTGAAAGACATGATGGTCACCCAGCTCAGTCAGGACCGCGAACTGCTCAACCGCATTTTCCAGCAGGCCGGACGCGGTGAGTTCCGCTTCATCCGCAACTCGGGACTTTACTTCGGCTTCGCCATTGGGTGTGTCCAGGCAGTGGCGTGGGCCCTCACCCACTCGCCCTGGATCATGCCGCTGTTCGGCGGTTTTGTTGGCTGGTTCTCGGACTGGATGGCGCTGAAAATGGTGTTCAGTCCACGCGAACCGAAGCGCTACCTCGGCCTGTTCACCTGGCAGGGTCTGTTCCTCAAGCGCCGCAAGGAGGTCGCCGTCGAATACGGGGCACTGATCGCCGACGAGGTCATTACTGCCCGCAACATCTTCGCCGCCGCCCTGCGCGGGCCGCTGTCGGACCGGCTCTTCCGTCTCATCCAGAAGCATGTCCAGGACATGGTCGACGAACAGGCTGGGCTGGCGCAGCCGCTGGTCGTGTTCGCCGTCGGCAGTACACAGTACCGGCAGATGAAGACCGATATTGCCGCCCGGCTGATCGAACGCCTGCCGGCCACGCTCAAGCATGTCGAGCAGTACGCCGACGACACCATGGATGTCCGCAACACGCTGATCCGAAAGATGCAGGAGATGACCGCCGAGGAGTTCGAAGGCGTACTGCGGCCGGTGTTCGAGCAGGACGAATGGAAGCTGATCGCGGTGGGTGCCGTGCTCGGCTTCCTGGTCGGCGAGCTGCAGGTGCAGATGATGCTGGGCTGAGCCCTAAGCCCCCGGCTCCCGGCCAGCGTCTTCGCGGTGTGCGGCGGTCTCGGCCGCGAGCAGCGCCCGCTTGCGTTCAACACCCCAACGGTACCCTGACAAGGCGCCATCGCTGCGCACCACGCGATGGCAGGGAATGGCCACGGCAATGGCATTGGCGGCGCAGGCGCCGGCCACCGCGCGCGTCGCCGATGCCCGGCCCAGGCGCGCGGCCAGCTCGGCATAGCTCACCGTGGTACCCGCCGGAATGTCCCGCAGGGCCTGCCAGACCTGACGCTGAAATGCCGTGCCCCGCACATCCAGAGGCAGGCCGGCGGCACGCTCAGCCTGCGCCGGGTGGTCCACCACCGCCACGGCCTGCGCCACCAGTTGCTCGAAACCGGCATCTCCCCCGACCAGTTCGGCATTCGGAAAACGGTCCTGCACATCGCGCAGCAACTGTTCCGGATCATCGCCGAGCAGGAGCGCGCAGACCCCTTTGCCGGTGGCCGCCACCAGTACCTGACCCAGCGTGCAGCGGCCGAGCGCAAACCGGATCACCTCGGCCGCACCGCCCTGACGATAACGTGTCGGCGTCATGCCCAGCATCTCCCCGGTTTGCGCATAGAAACGCCCGCTGGAGCCGAAGCCCGCATCAAACATGGCCGCAGTGACCGTGCCTGCTCCCGCCAGCGCGGCACGGGCGCGGTCACTGCGCTTTGCCCGCGCGTAAGCGGCGGGGGTGACGCCGGTCACCTCCCTGAAGACACGATGAAAGTGGAAACGGCTGAGGCCGGCTGCCGTGGCCAGATCATCGAGCCGGGGGGGCGTGTCGCTGGCCTCGATCTGACGGCAAGCCGCCAGCACCCGGGCGACCTGCTGCTCCGCCGGCGATGTGCCCTGCGGCCGGCAACGCTTGCAGGCGCGAAAGCCGGCACGTTCGGCGGCAGCCGCGTCGGCATGAAAGCTGACATGCTCCCGCCGGGCGGGACGTGACGGACAGGATGGCCGGCAGTAAACCCCCGTGGTGCGCACGCCATAGACAAAATGACCGTCCGCGGCCGCATCGCGGCACTGCACAGCCTGCCAGCGCAGATCATCGCGGCTGACATCGGGCGTGGGGGCTGAATTGTCGCGGGCGGATGAAGATCCAGTCATGGCAAGAACCGTGGCAAAGGTCATGAGGCGCTCCCGGCATGAGCCGGATAATGAAATCAGGCTCAGCGTGACGCATGCCGCAAGCATGGCCAATCCGGCGCTTGCTGTCGAATTCGGGAAACTTCTACAGGGATGGCCAAGTGGGCTACTCTCGGAGACAGACCCCGTCAGCAATCCCCACAGGATGTCCGCGATGAGTGATGCCCCCCGGCAAGTCCCCCCGCCCGATAACCCGCGCGAGACGCGGCCCGCCGTCAGCCCACCGCTGGGCCCGCTCAGCGTGCTCGGCAGCGTCTTCGGTGCCTGGTTCGGCGTGCAGAGCGAAGCGCGCCGTCAGCGCGACTTCGGAAGCGGCAATGCCAGACCGTTCATTATCGCCGGCCTCATTTTTGTCGTGGTCATGGTGATCGCTGTCGTGATCGCCGCGAACCTGGCGATCACGGCCACGAACAGCTGAAGCGGCAACGCAGGTGCGGTGTCAGCCGGACAGATACTCTGCTTCCGGCCAGTCGGAAAACAGGCGTCCCGAGTAATCCCTGCAATCCGGAGCCATGTCATCGTCGCCATGGCCGTGGCTGGCGCGCACCAGCAATACCGGTCGTGTCGACATTCTGGCCACGCGCTCGGCGACACTGCCGATCACCATGCGCCGAAAACCATGGCGGCCGTGTGTCCCCATCACCAGCAGATCCGCCGGCCAGACTGCAATTTCTTTGAGGATGGCCTCCGGCACACTCTGGCCCCGCTGACGCGTGAGATCGACCAGGCGCGTGACCACCTTGACGCCGACGCCGGCCAGATCATGTTGCACACGCTCCAGCAGCGCCTGTCCGCTGGCCAGCAAGGTGTTGCGCATGAGTTCGGTATCGTAAAGCGCCCCCTGCTCCAGCGGCACGCTCCAGCGCGGATTCTCCACGACAGTCACGACGCGCAGGCAGCCGCCCTCACCCACCAACCGCGCCGCCTCAAGCAGCGCCTGACGTGAGCCCGCGCTGTCATCCACTGCTACCAGAATATGCTGGTACATGATCAATCTCCGGTCACTGGTCGTTGGCGCGGCAGACGCGCCCGGCGCCTGCCTGCAATGCCCCTCGAGCTTGTCACAGCGCGGGCAGGAAACCTTGACCGACATCAATTTATGGCACGATGACAGCGCCAGCGACCCGGATGCCCCTCAGAAATGTTTGCCCTTCAGCACGGTGGCCAGCACGGTCTGCTCCAGCGTCGGCTTTTCGCCGGCCCGCCGGCCCTTGGCTGCCGTCGATGACGGGAAGGCACGGAAAGTGCGGTTGAGCACGGTGTCGTTGATGCGCGGCCAGAGGGCGTAGGACAGCTGCGCAGCCGTACCCAACGCCGTCGCCACCGACTTCGGGCGCTTGAGGATGGCCTGAAGTACCGTATCGGCGGCGTGCTCGGGACTCCAGGCCGGCGCATAGTCATAGACCTTGGTGGGCGCGATCATGGGCGTGCGCACCAGCGGCATGTAGATGGCGGTGACACCGATGTTCTTGTGCTTGACCTCGGCCGACAGGCAGCGCCCGTAAGCATCGAGTGCCGCCTTGCTGGCGACATAGGCCGAGAAACGCGCGGCATTGGTGAGCACGCCGATGGAGCTGATGTTGACGATGTGCCCGCGCTTCTGCGCCGTCATGGCCGGCAGCAGGTTCATGATCATGCGGATGGCGCCGAAGTAGTTGAGCTGCATGGTGCGCTCGAAGTCATGGAAACGGTCATAGGACTCGACCACGGCGCGGCGAATGGAGCGTCCGGCATTGTTGACCAGCACATCGACCGCGCCCAAATCCGCCAGCACCTGCTGCGCGCAGGCATCGATGGCCGCCATGTCGTTGAGGTCGCAGGGATAGACATACGCTTCGCCACCGGCCATCTCGATAATGCGCTTCGTCTCCTCCAGCTTGTCGCGGTTGCGCGCCACCAGCACCACGCGTGCGCCAGTGGCGCCGAGCTTCTTGGCGACATGAAAGCCAATGCCGGAAGAAGCGCCGGTGACCATGACGACGCGCCCCGTGAGGTCCCGCACCGCGCGCTTGCTGACTTTGGCGTGAATATCGAGATAGAGCTCCCAGTACTGCCAGAGCTTGTCGGCATAGTCGCGCAGGTCAGGACAGGCAATGCCGCTGCCAGCGAGCGCAGCGCGGGTCTGGCTGTCGTCATAGAGGGTCTGGGTGAAGGCGGCGGTCATGGCCGAGGGCGGTGCGCCGAACAGGCGCTCGAAGGCCTTGTCGAAGACCGGCACGACCTGACTGAGACGACCGGTGAAACGCCGCACCGGCGTATGCAACGCCTTGATGCTGAGGTTGCGCGCGAGGTCGGGGCCGTGCGCCGCTTCAAGCAAAATCTGCATGAGCTCGCCCACGGTCGGGGCCGGCGACTGGATCAGAAAGTAAGCCTTGCCGTCGCCTGCCGGGTCAGGCTGATGCGCGATGTAATCCATGGCCTCGGCGACATAGTCGACCGGGACCAGGGTCACGCGGCCACCCTGGATGCCCACCAGCGGCAGCCACTTGGGCACGGCATAGCTGAGCCTCTGGATGGTCTTGAAGAAATAGTAGGGACCGTCGATCTTGTCCATCTCGCCGGTGCGCGAGTCACCCACCACCGCACCCGGACGGTAGACACGGAACGGCACCCTGGCTTCATCCCGGACGATCTTCTCGGACTGGAACTTGGTGCGGTAATACGGATGATGCAGCGGCTGGCCCTCGTCGAACATGTCATCGCCGAAGCGTCCGACGTAATCCTCGCCGGCCACGGCGATGGATGACACATGGTGCAGCCGCACATCCCCGCCCAGGGAATTGGCGAAAGCCACCACATTGCGCGTGCCCTCGTTGTTGACCCGGTCGGCGGTGGCGTCATCCATCGCCATGTCGTAGACCGCCGCGAGATGGAAGACATGATCAATGTTGCCGGCCAGGCGCACGAAGTCGGCGGGCGCGATGAGGCCGGGCACGGTAATGTCGCCGCTGACCAGATGCAGGCGGCACGAGAGCTCGCCATAGCGCTCACAGAGACTGACAAACTTCGCTTCCGAACCCGCACGCACAAGGACATGGATTTCGGCGTTCGGTCGCGCCAGCAGACGCTCGAGCAGGAACTTGCCGATGAAGCCGGTGGCACCGGTGACAAAATAGTTCATGACGCGTACCTCAGGACAATATGAGCCTGATTATTGGTCATGCAACATCGCGTCCACAGCGCGATACGGGCCATAAATCTGTCAGATCAGGCCACGCCGCCTGTCACCTGATGCCAGCCCCCTCCTCGTCCTGAAGTGCCCCGGGCCCCAATAACAGCCGACGAAAAAAAGCCCGGCGGGGTGGGCCCGCCGGGCAATAAACCATGACACACGGATTCAGCGGACAGTGATTGAGCAGACTGTAAGCACAGTCTACAGAGCGCGGGGCCGGTGATAAGCCCTTAAAACGACACCGCACTGTTGCTGCGGCGGCATCAATCACAAGGCATCAGTCGCGTGGATCGTTGTCCACCCGCGAACTCAGCACTTCGCCTTCAATCGTGCTGCCAGAGCCGCCTTGATCCTGACGGGTCTCGCCCCGCAGCGGATCTTGCGCCCGGAAAGGCCCGCGCTGAAAAGGTCCGCCCCCGCCTTGCCGGAAGTGCTGCAGACGGCGCTTGAAAAACAGGGCGCCGAGCAGGCCGGCCGTCCCGACCCCCACCAGCGCTGCCAGCGAGAAAGCCAGTCCGGGCAGGAACACGATCAGCGCCAGCCACCATGGCCAGAGCCAGACCTTGAGCGCGCCGATGAAGCCCAGGATAGTCGCCGCCAATGGCAGAAAGACGACCAGCAGTACCGACACGATCATCGATGCCAGGCTGCTCCAGCCCAGGTACTGAGAGAAATAGGCCAGCAGACCGGCCATCTGGATCGCCAGTACGGCGAGTCTGAGCAAGAGAAACAGGATAGCGCGCACTGCGGTTCCCCGACTATTCATGAAACAACGATTCTAGCGCAGGTCGCCGCCTCAGACCGGATTTGTCACGGACCCGCCCTGTCGTCCGAGGTCCGCAGCACGCCAGAGATACCAGGCCGCGGTTGAACGGTAAGGACGCCAGGCCTGACCGAGCTCGGCCAGCACCTTCGGTTTCGGCTGCTCATCCAGACCGTTGAGCAGACGCCAGCCTTCACGCACGCCGAAGTCGCCAACCGGGAGCACATCGGGGCGGCCGAGGGTGAACATCAGCAACATCTCGACCGTCCAGCGACCCACGCCAGGCAAGGTGGTCAGGCGCTCGATCAGGACCTCATCCGGGAGTGTCGCTGCCTCCGCTGCCGTCGGCACCAGACCGCTGCGGGCAGCTTCGGCAATCGCGATGAGGGTGGCCACCTTGCGGCCGGAGAAGCCGCAGCCACGCAGGACATCAGGGTCTGTTCCCAGCACCTGCTCGGGAACCGGGAAAAGGCCGCCATCCGGCGAAGCATCCGCTGTGCCGCCTCCGTAGAGCGCGAGAAAGCGCCCCAGGATGGCCTCGGCGGCGCGACCGTGGATCTGCTGATACGCGATGGCACGCACCAGCGCTTCATAGGGCTCGCGCTCAGGCTTGCGCTGCAGGGTGCAGGGACCGACGCGGGCGATCAGTGCCGCCCAGGCCGGATCGGCTGCCGCCAGATGCGCGGCGGCAGCGTCAGGGTCCGGCTTGGGACCCTTACTTTTCGACAAAGGCGCGCTCGATGACGTAATCGCCCGGCGCGTGGCTGGTGCCCTCGACGAAACCACGCTTCTCCAGGATCTCGACCAGATCCTTGAGCATGCTCGGGCTGCCGCAGATCATGATGCGATCGTGCTCGGGGTCGAACGGCGGCAGGCCGATGTCTTCGAACAGCTTGCCGGACTCGATCAGGTCGGTAAGACGGCCCTGCTTCTCGAAATCCTCGCGGGTCACGGTCGGATAGTAGATCAGCTTTTCCTGCACCAACTCACCGAAGTGCTCGTCTTCCGGCATGTCTTCGGTGATGTGCTCGAAGTAACCCAGCTCGCTCTTCCAGCGCACGCCATGGGTCAGGATGATCTTGTCGAAGGCCTCGTAGAACTCGGGGTCGCGGATCACGCTCATGAACGGGGCCAGGCCGGTTCCGGTGGAGAGCAGATACAGATTCTTGCCCGGCTTGAGGTTGTCGATGATCAGCGAACCGGTGGGCTTGCGCGACACCAGCAGCTTGTCACCCACCTGCAGGTGCTGCAGGCGCGAGGTCAGCGGACCTTCCTGGACCTTGATGCTGTAGAACTCGAGGTGATCGGTGTAGTGCGCGCTGACCACGCTGTAGGCACGCATCAGCGGCTTGCCGTCGACCTGCAGACCGATCATGACGAACTGGCCGGTCTTGAAGCGCAAGCCGGGATCACGGGTGGTCGTGAAGCTGAACAGCGAATCATTCCAGTGGTGTACCGAGAGCACGGTTTCTTCAGCAAACGCCGACATGTCTTTCCTCGAAATATGAGCCAATACCATGGCAGATGCCGGGATTTTACGACAAGTCGGCCTCGGTCAGCTTGTCCAGATCCTGCAAAGCATTGACGGCAACTTGCAAAAGCTCGGTATGGGCCGCGCGGATCTGTCTTGCCGCCGCCCCTGACAGCAGCCCTTCCTGATCCAACAAACGCTGCAGGCTGTCGACATCTCGCCAGTCGCCCAGCGCATGCTGGGCATGCCGCAAGACCTGCACGGCCGGCGCAGCGGCCGGCTCCAGCAGATAGCGCAGCCGCTTGCCGTTGAGACGCAGGGCATGCAACGGCTCGGGCAGCTGCACCAGCTGCGCTTCATCACCCAGCGCCGACTGAATACGGAACAGCAGCCGTCGCGCCAACGCTTCCTGTGCCTGCCGCAGGACCGCGTCGCCCTCGTGCTGCAAGGCCCGATGCCACGCCCGGGGCAATTCGCGGGTCAACTGCCGGACCAGAGGACGCAGCACACGCGGGGAGATGGCATCGCTTCCATCGGACGGCGGCGGCGACTGCCACCAGGCCAGAAGCCGGGCATCGGGTCGCGACACCAGCCGCAGCAGCCACTGCCGCTGCACCTCGTGATCACGCCGGGCGCCGCTGTCGGACATGGCGGCCGCGAGAGCCTGCAAAGGCTGATGCAGGGCATGAAAGCTGGGGTAACCACGCCATGGCGCCAGGCTGGCCCGGAGGCGGCGAACGGCCACGCGCAGATCGTGCAACGCCGCCGCGTCATGACGCCGCAATCGCCGCTGGCTGTCGCGGATGGCCATGACACGCGCGGTCAGCGCCTTGTCGAGTTTCTGCACCGGGAGCTTCATGACCCCGATTCTAGACCTGATTCAGGGTTTCAGCACCGGCAGCGGGAAATGCGCCTGCAAACGCTTGCCGAAGGCCAGCAGACGCAAGTCGTCACCCATCGCGCCATGAATCTGGACAGCGATCGGCAGCCCGCTGCGCGAGAGGCCGATCGGGAAGGTCAGGGTGGGCGTGCCGAGGATGGACGTGGGCAACAGGAAGCCGCTGAGGAACACCGAGTAATCCCAGGAACGTCCCTCGAAGGGAATCGGATGGCCGATCTTCTGATGCAGAATGGCCTCGCCCGGCGATACCGGCGTGATCCAGAAATCATGATCGGCAAAGAAGGCCTGGTATTGCCGGCGCAGATGCTCACGAAAAATCATGTCTTCCTGATAGCTTTCGCTGTCGCGCCCGCGGCGCAGGCCCAGGACATAGCTGTCAACCACCCGGCTGTTCTTCCAGAAGGTCCAGCGGAAGGAGCGCGAGATGAGCTGGCGCAGCAGGCGCGTGCGGAACACGGCGGGATAGAAGCTGATCGACTCGGTGCCGGCCATGCGTCCCCAGAGATGAAAAGCGGCCTCCATGTCGACCTCGGGCCCCGCCTGCGTCACCTGCAACTCCAGCGCCGCCAGTCGGGCCACAAAAGCTTCCATCAGCACCCGGGTTTCACTGCCGGCCTCGACAAAGCCGAAGGAGGTGGTCCAGGCCACCCGCCCCGAATCCGGCGCGCGCGTGAGCGCAGCGTAACGCGCCGGATCCGCCACCGCGCGCAGTCCCAGTTCAAGATCATCCATGGTGCGCGCCAGCGGCCCGTTGACCAGCGAATGCTGCCAGGAGTTCTTCACCACCGGGGGCAGCGTGCCCTCGTTCGACACCAGGTCATCACTCGGGCGCAGTCCGTAGATGCCGCAGCAATGCGCCGGATAGCGGATGGAGCCACCGACATCACTGCCGATCTCCAGCGGGGTCATGGCGGCGGCAACCGCAGCGGCTGCCCCTCCGGATGATCCGCCGCAGGTCCGGGCCAGATCCCAGGGGTTGTGGGTGAGCCCGAAGATCGGACTGTCGCACTGCCAGTCGAAACTGTAGATCGGCACGTTGGTACGCCCGATGATGATGGCGCCTGCCGCGCGCAGTGCGGCGCTGACCGCCGAATCGGTTTTCGGCTTGTAGTGCGAGAGCATGGGAATGCCATAGGTCGTGCGCACCCCGGCCAGGCGGGTGGCATCCTTGAGCGTCATCGGCAGGCCCTGCAGGAGGCCGGTCGGTCCGTCCCGGTCCAGCGCCAGGTCTGCCTCGCGGGCGGCCGCCAGGGCCTGCTCGCGCAATACCGTCGGGACGGCGTTGAGTCGGCCATCCAGCGCCTGGATGCGGTTCAGATACGCCCGAGTGACCTCCAGCGAGGTCAGCTCACGGTCATGGATGCGTTGCAGCAGCGAAGTCGCGGAATCCAGCAGATAGTCCATATCGCCTCCTGAGTACGGAGACGATGCTAGCGGCCGAATATGTCGGAATGACTTAAGGGGTCACATCCAGCGTGGGTGGCTGGCGTGTCTTGCCGGGTTTGATCTCCGGCGCCTCGGGCGCTGTGCCGGTCAGCAGGTAATTGAAGATTTTATTGCATGCCGCGGCCGGCACATTGGCGGCGCGCATGTAATCCATGGCCGTTGCGGCAATATCAGCACGCTTCAGCCCTTCCTGATGGCGGCCTGATTTCACGCCCTGCATGCGACCGATCAAATAGCCCAGCAGAACCACCGCCACACTGAAAACTGCCCCGTCCATTCTGGCCTCTGTCCGTTCTCGATCCCGATACCTGGTTCATGATCGTCCATACCTGTGGACTGCTAAACCATAGCGCCGTGATCGGGAATATTGGATTCGAGTTACGTAACCGTTTACGAGGTTTGTGTTGACGGACCTGACGCCGGCGTGACGCGACGGCCACATGTCGCCGACACCAGGCTGTAATGCGCCAGACCGGAGCCCTGCAAAAACTCACAGAGACGGGCGGTCAGACTGATCTTGCGCCAGCCTGGCGACTGACGTTGCCATCGGCTCAGCCGGACACGCCGACGCGCCACGAATGCCGCGAATCCCGACAGCACTTCGGCATCCAGCGTCTGCATCTCGATGCCGGTGTAGCCTGCGGCAGTCAATGTCGCCCTGAGGTCTGCCCCGGACAGCACGCTGGCTGAAGGCATACCAGCCAGGGCCAGCAGGAACCGGAGTCGACGGCGCCGCCAGCCGGCAAGATCAGCCCCCGTCTCGCTCAGGGTCAGGGTAGTGAACGCGAGACGGCCACCCGGCCTGAGGGCAGAGGCCGCGCAAACGGCAAAAGCCGCGAGCGAATCGGCGTGATAGGCGGCATCGACACAGAGTGCGGCATCGAAACTGTGTGCCGCCAGCCCCTCGGGCAAGGGCACGCGGTCAAAACGTCCGCACACGACCGCTTGCAACGCCGCTGGTCTGAGGGCGCGGATGGCCGCGACAGCATCGGGCTGACGCTCGAGCGCGCTGACGCGTGTCACGGCAAAAGCCTGCGGCCACAATTCCAGGCTGGCGCCACGGCCGCAGCCAAGATCAAGAACGGCATCCGCGGCGGTCAGTTCCGCTGCCGCGCCCACGCGCAACGCCAATTGCCGGCACGCCATCGGATAACTGTCACCGGCGGGACCGGCAGCGGCCGGCCAGCAGCCGAGATTAGACCAGCCCGCAGCGCCCTGATCCGCGAGCAGATCACTCGCGATGGCAAAAGCGCCGTGGTCACGATCATGGCCGGCATCGGTCATGGTCGATCAGCGTGATCCGAACGTGACCGGCGCCTGCAGATGCCCGGCAACCGCCATCGCCGAACGTACCGCCGACTCCAGCAGCGGCACACCGGGGAAGGCCCAGGAGCCGCAGAAGAAGACGCGCCGACCTGACTCGGCATGCAGCCTGGCGAGCTCGGCATGCGCCTGGCGCGTGCCGCTGTGGACCACCGCGCGTGCCAGCGGCACCCGTGCGATGACGTGTTCAGGGTCGGGCGGGAACAGCGGGTTCCAGGTCTGCAGCACCGGCGGCGCGTCAGCAATCGACGGCTCCACGGCATTGACCCAGACCGTGAACATGGCCGCGCTCAGGTCCTCGCGCATGAAGTAGTTCAGCGCCGTCCAGTCCTCGCGGCGGGCCGGCAGGAAACGGGTGTCGCTGTGCACCACCAGCTCGCCGTGATCGAAACGGATGGCCTTCATCGCGTTGAGTTCGCGACTGAACTGGACCGGGTCGAGAAAACCGAGCTGATTGGCCTGTGTGGCGACAATGACGCGATCAAAACGCCCGCCCTCGCCGCGCTGGTTTTTCACGACAACACCCTGATCGTCCTGCACCACCCCAATCACCGGGCTGCCGCTGACGAAGGTCAGATCGCGCGCCAGACCATCGACCAGTGCCGGGGTGCCGCCCTTGAGGCGCAGCAAGGTATCGCCATGGATGATGGTTTCCAGCAGCGTCAGCAAATCGAGTGCTGGCCAGGCCAGCAAATGTTCTTCGCTGCAGGTGCAGATGGTGGTCAGCACCGGCAGCACCAGACCGCGCCAGAACAAGGCATCGAAGGGATTGCCGGCGAGGAAGTCTTCGAGCGTGATGGTGGTGTCCTGCCGCTTGCGCAGACGGCGGACAGCGCGCGAGAGCTGCAGGAAGCCGCGCGCAATGCGCAGCGACTGGCCATTGAGATAGCGCCAGGAGCCGACCATGGGCCACTGCGTCAGCGGCATGCGGCTGCTACGGAACCAGGTCCGCTGATCCAGCCAGCTGCAGGAAGTGTAGGTATCGACCTCGAAGGTCTCGACACCGACCTGCGCCGCCAGGGCCAGCACGCTGCCCCAGGCCTGCGGACTCATGACGCGCAGCGGCACATCGACAAGGCCGCCGTGAAGATGCACGGTGTGTGCATCCATGCCACGCTGTGACTGGGCCTCGAACACCGTGACCCGGTGACCGGCATCCTGACAGATTCTGGCGGCTGCGAGGCCGGCCATGCCACTGCCGATGACGGCAATCGACTCTTGCATACTGACTTCCCGGAATATGACCTGCGTCATTCTGGGCAAGGATTATGGCAGGGAATGCCTCGTTGCGCCGCGCTCCCCGACCGGGCGGATGCGCGCCTGCACCGACCCGGCAGTCAGCCCGGCCACTCGTGTCTGTGGCAAGATCAGCAGCATCCGGCCCCTACCGCAAGGACATCGTGCCATGACTGAGTTAGCCCCAGCCGGCGGCTGGATCCTCACCGCCACGCCGCGCATTGCCCCACCCCCGCCCGCCGCCCGCGGTCTGCTGTTCCGGAGCGCGGCCCAGGCCTCGCGCCTGTTCGGACGCCAGCAGGTCCCGGATGTGATCACGGTCCTGCACATCAACCCGCGCCTGTTCTGGGGCTGGCTCTATTTCGCCTCGCGTCTGATGCCCTTCGGTCGTCTGCCCGCCCGGGACCGCGAAAAGCTGATTCTGCGGACCGCCTGGAATTGCCGCAGCCGCTATGAATGGGGGCAACACGTCGACATCGCACTCTCGGTCGGCGTCACCGAGGCCGAGATCGTCGCCGTCTCGCAAGGCCCGGACGCCATGGCCGACGCGAAAGAAAGGGCCCGCCTGCAGGCTTGTGATGAGCTCTGCAGCCAGGGCCACATCAGTGCCGGAACCTGGCAGACGCTGAGCGAGACTCACACAGAAAAGGCGCTGATCGAGCTCATGCTGCTGATCGGCCACTATCAGATGCTGGCGGGCTTCCTCAACAGTGCCGGCCTGCGCCTGGAGCCGCCTCTGGAGGCCAGACTGCAGGCATTCCATGCCCGGCTCGCCAGCCAGACATGAGCGCTCCCGGCCACCCCCTGCCGCAGCGGCTGCTGCGTCTGCTGCCGGTGCTGCTGATGATCTGGCTGCCGGTCACGCCCGGCGGTGCCCAGGACCAGTCGGTACCCCTGCTGGGCGAGTACACCCTGGATGCCGATGTCATCAGCGAATCCAGCGGTCTGGCGCACTCTCAGCGCCGCGACAACCTGTTGTGGACGCTCAATGACAGCGGCGGCGAGCCGGCGCTCTACGGCATCACCACAGCCGGACGGCATGTCGCGACCCTGAACATTCGCGGCCGCGATGTCATCAACTATGACTGGGAAGATCTCGCCAGCTATCACCGCGCCGGCCAGAACTACCTGCTGATCGGCGACATGGGCGACAACTTTGCCTGGCGCTCCAGCCTGACCTTTCTTCAGGTTCGCGAACCCCGGCTCGGTACTTTGCCAGCCCGCCCGCGCCTGCTTGCCGCCGACATCAGCCAGCGCTTTCACGTCGTCTATCCTGATGGGGCCCGGGATGCCGAGGCGCTCGCCGTCGACGCCCGCGAGAACATGGCCTATGTCATCAGCAAGCGGGATGCCCGGCCGGCGCTGTACCGCTTCTCACTGCGCGCCGGACAGCGCCAGCCCATCGTCATGGAGGCGCTGGGCCCGATCAATATTCCACGCGCACCAGAGGGCTATGCCGGTGATGCCAACCTGCTGAACTGGGTCAGCGCCATGGATTTCGATGATGCGCTCACGCGTGCCTATGTCGGCACGCTGATCAGCGGCTATTTCTATGACCGGGCCCCCGGCGAGTCCTGGCACCAGGCGCTGTCCAGGCCCCCGATGGCGTTCAGACTGCCGGCCTACCCCCAGATCGAGGGCGGCACGTTTGCACGCCACCAGCGTGACACGATCTATGTTTCCAGTGAGCAACTGCCGGCAAAGCTGGCACTCATGCGGCCCTGACAGCGCCCGCATGACAATCCGTCTCAGCCCGCGCAGCGAAAGGTCAGGTTGATGCGCCGCTCGCCCAGCAGCGGATGGCAGCCGGCCTTCAGCGGCATCACGCCGTGAAAGCGCAAGCGTGCCGGGCCACCCCAGACCACGACATCGCCATGCTGCAAGGGCACACGCTGCGGCCGTTCAGCACGCGTCATGCCGCCGAACAGGAAGACAGCCGGCAGCCCCAGTGAAACCGACACGATGGGCTGACTGAAATCACGCTCGTTGCGATCCTGATGCAAGGTCATGCGCGCACCTGGCTGATAGCTGTTGACCAGACAGGCATCCGGCCGGAAGCCGGCAAACCCGGCTGCCGTGGCGGCTGCAGCGGCCAGCGTCTGCAGCACGTCCGGCAGCGCCGGCCAGGGCCGGCCATGCGCCGGATCCAGCGGCTGGTAACGGTAGCCATGTCGATCGCTGACCCACCCCAGCGCGCCACAGTTGGTCATGGCCACCGACATGCGGAAGCCCCCGGGCGTGACCATGTGACGCAGCGGCGCCTGGGCAATGACTGCCGCCACGGCCGCCAGCACAGGCGCCTCCTCAGCCAGCGCAAAGCCACGCAGCAGCCAGGTCCCGGGGGCCAGCTGCGCGTGCGCCGGCGGTGACGCCGGAACAACGCCAGCAAAGAGGTCGCCGGTTGCGCCCAGCCAGGGGTCACTCATTCAAACAACCTCGCCTGCAGCGTGCCGGGAGCGGGTGGCATCCGGCACATCATGTCATCAGGCATCAGCGCCGCATCGGCCCTGGCCAGTGAGCCCACGCGCACCCCCAGCAAACGCAAGCGGCGATCCAGCGGTATGCGCTTCAGGCACTGCCCGGCGAGCAAGCGAATGGCACGAGCGTCGGCGACATGGAAAATCACGGAATGATCGCGCGTGGCCGTCTTGAAATTGTCGTAGCGGATCTTGATGCCAATGGTGCGTCCGACATAGCCCTTGCGCGCCAGATCCGCCGCCAGCTGTTCGCAGAGCCGGGTGAAGATCGCGCCCAGCTCGGCCTTGTCGTGGACGGCGTGCAGGTCGCGGCCGAACGTGGTCTCACGACTGATGGACACCGGTTCACTGTGACACTGCACCGACCGATCATCCTGCCCGTGCGCCGCCTCGTGCAGCCAGGCGCCATAGCTGTTGCCAAACTGCTCGCGCAGCCAGTCCGGCGTGCAGGCCGCCAGTTCGCCGATGGTGCTGATGCCGTGGGCACGCAGCTTTTCATCGGTCTTGGGACCGATACCGTTGATCTTGCGACAGGGTAAGGGCCAGATCGTCGCGACCAGGTCCTCGGCCTGCAGCACCGACACGCCATGGGGTTTGTTGAACTCGCTGGCCATTTTGGCGAGCAGCTTGTTGGGCGCCACACCGATCGAGCAGGTTAGCCCGGTTTCCGCCAGAATGGCGGCCTGCAACCGCTCGGCCAACACCCGGCCGCCCGCTTCCTGCCCGCCGGGCACCTCGGTGAAGTCGATATAGACCTCATCGACACCGCGATCCTCCATCAATTCGCTGACTTTCAGGACTTCTTTCTTGAAAAGTCGTGAATAGTGACGATATTGATCGAAATCAACCGGCAGCAGAATGGCATCGGGACACTGCTTCGCGGCCTTCATCAGCCCCATGGCAGAGCCTATGCCAAACGCCCGCGCCGCATAGGTCGCGGTGGTGATGACACCGCGCCCGACATAGTCACGCAGGCGGGGAAAGTCTGCGGGTGGAATGTCGGCCAGGGCCTGTGCACCATGACGCTGCAACAGCGCCTCGTCAGCCGGCCGGCGGCCGCCACCGATCACCACCGGCAAGCCCTTCAGCTGAGGGTAGCGCAGCAGCTCCACGGATGCGTAGAAAGCATCCATATCGAGGTGGGCAATACGGCGCGGCAGTGTCGGCATGGTCACACGGATATACTGTCATTAATGTCAGTATATCCGTTCGCGCGCAAAAGCAAAATGCCGGATGTCAGCGTCGCCGCGACCGCTGACATCCGGCATCCGGGCCAACCCCGCCGGCGTTACTCGTCTTTCAGCGAGCACTCGGCCGCACTGGAGTTCCTGGCGCAGCGCACGCGCTTGAGCAGGCTCATCATGCGCGGGTCGTAATCTCCCTCGGCCGTCATCTGCATGCGGGCCTGCCGCATCATCTCGACATACTTGATCTTCTCGTGCGCCGGCAGGTCGAGCCAGTAGCGCTCCGGAATGCCTTTTTCCTCACGATCGACAAAGGCATAGGCTTTGTCGATCTGGGTGAAGACAAACTCGCGCAGCTTCTGACCCACCTCCGGCGGGAAGCGGTCGTGACGTATGATCAGCGCCGCACTCAGCATGACCAGCGGGAAGCGGTAGATCGCGCCTTTCTCGCCGAGGCCGCGATAAATCTCCAGAGGTTTGAACGCCAGTGCCGGTGCCGCAATGATATCGACCTGTCCGTTGTTGAACTTGCCGACAAAGTTGATCACATCCGAGGCGACAGGTTGCGCACCCATGCGCTGCACCATCTTGGCCTGGGACTTGTCCCATTCCATGACCGCGACTTTCTTGCCGGCGGCCCGCTCGATGGAGTTGATGGCACGGTCGTTGACCATGACATAGGCTGCTCCCAGCGGGATATTGCCCACCACTTCGAACTGGCCGTTGCGCATCAGCGGCGCCATGCGTGGCGAGGCCAGGGCCTTGAGCACCATGTCCATGTGCGCGTTGTCCGGGATGGCGCCAACGGCATCAAGACTGCCGACAAACTTGTTGAACTGCTTGGCTCGCAGCGTGGTGATGGCCGCGGCATCACACTGGCCGGCCTTGAGGTCTTCAGCGGCCACACGCTCATCGGTATACGCCTTGATGTCGGCCTCAACACCCCACTTCCTGGCCTCCAGCATGTAGTCCTTGGCATAGCCGACCGCCGGCCCATTGGCGCCAATCGGGTCGAAGATGCAGATCTTGACCCTTTTCCCTTCCATGGTTTTGAGTGCCGCGAGCTGCGCACTGTCCGGTGCCGGCAGGGCCTGCAACAGGCCGGGCAGCAGCATGACGCCCGCCAGCGTCGTTTTCAGCAAAGTACGGATCATGGTGCGCTCTCTGATTCTTGTTTTATCGGACCGGGTTTTGGTCGTGGAAGAAGTGCTCGAGATGATCAAGGAAAACCGGCAGATGCGCCACCGGCAGTCGCTGTCCCAATACCCGCAATTGCCGGAACGACAAGCCTTTGATCATGTAGATGGCACCATCCAGCGTCTTGTCGACCAGCATATTGAAACGCATCAGGCGCTTGGGCTCGTAGACGAAGTCGACCAGCACGGCGTCGACAATGCTGATCAGCACTTCCATCCCGGCACGCACATCGACCGATTCGCCGGAGCGCAGCGCCCTGATGGTCCGGCTGGCATGACGGGCCAGCGCCGGCTCGATCGCCACCGCCAGGAACTCGCGCTGCGGCTGGTCGGGCACCAGGGGCTGAATCATGTCCAGATACTTGGCAGCCACCACCGTCATGCGCTCATTGGACAGGAAGCGGGTCAGCCAGCCCAGGTAATGCTGCACTTTACCCTGAACTTCTTCGACAACCGCGAGCGACTCCTGATACAAGCCATGATCCGGATACGCCGAGGCCAGCTCGCGCAGAAGCTGCGCGAGGAAGGCATCGACCAGCGTGTTGATGGCCAGTCCCAGCGTTTCAGCCGCAGGCACAGCCTGCGACTCACGACTGCCGGACTTCAGACGCTCATGGATATCACGCGTGCGGGCCGGAATGACGGGATCCAGCTCGCAACAGACATAAGGCAGAGTGACCCGACCCATCAGATTGCCTCCGCCCGGTAGTGCTTGCGGTTGAAATGGCCCATCTGCCGGGCGTACTGGGTCGCGAAACCAGGGTACATGGTGGCGTTGTAACCATCCTCGGTCAGATACCAGCTCTTGCAACCCGAATTCCAGTTGGTTCGGGACAGACGCTTCTGAATGGCGCGATTGTAGTCCGCCTGAACCTCCGGCTTGACATCGAGCAGGCGCAGCTTTTCATCACGCAGGGTGGTGATGGCATCGACGATATAGCCGATCTGCGACTCCATGTAGACCAGTGCCGAGTTATGTCCGGGACCGGAGTTGGGGCCGAGAATGAACGACAAATTGGGGTAGCCCGAGACATTGATGCTCTTGTAGGCCTGCGCGCCCCGCACCCACTCCTCTGCCAGCACGCGCCCCTGCAGCCCCCGGATCTCGAAGGGTGTGCCGGCTTTGCAGATATCGAAGCCCGTGGCGAACACGATGCAGTCGACCTGATGTTCGACACCTTCTGCCGTGCGTATGCCCTTGGGCGAGATCGTGGCGATCGGCCAGGTAATCAGCTTGCAGTTGGGCTTTTGCAGCGCCGGGTAGTAGTCACTGGTCATCAGCACCCGCTTGCAGCCAATACGGAAGTCCGGTGTCAGCTGGCGACGCAGCCAGGGATCAGCCACCTGATGCTTGAGGAAGGCCGTGCTGATGCGCTCCACCAGGCTGGTCATCGGGGTATTCCAGATGAAGCTGAACGCCATCGACTCATGCCCCCAGTACAAGGCTTTGCGGAGCAGTGCCTGGGTTCCCGGAACAGCCTTGAACAAGGCTTTGCTCCAGTCCGGCGAACGATAATCCATGCGCGGCATGACCCAGCCCGGCGTACGCTGGAAGACGGTCACCTTGTCGGCCACCTTGACCAGCTCCGGAATGATCTGGACTGCACTGGCGCCGGTACCGATCACGGCCACCCGCTTGCCGGTGAAGTCATACTGATGATCCCAGCGCGCGCTGTGAAGGCGATGCCCCTCAAAGCTGTCGATCCCGGGGATTTTCGGCAAACTCGGGTTAGCCAGGCCACCCGCCGCCATCACCAGCGAGCGCCCGCGGTAGACCTCGCCGGAGCGCGTGCTGACCTGCCAGAAGCCGCCTGCCTCATCGAACGCGGCCGCGACCACCTCCTGCCCGAAACGGATCAGACCACCGAGCTCGAACTCGCTGACCAGATGGTGCACATAACCCAGAATTTCCTGACTGCCCGAATAAGCCCGCGACCAGTCCGGATTGGGCGCAAACGAATACGAATAGAGATTGGACGGAATATCGCAGGCGGCGCCCGGATAGGAGTTGTCACGCCAGGTTCCGCCGACATCCTGAGCACGCTCGAGAATGACGATATCGTTGATGCCTTTCTGGCGCAGGCGGATCGCCGTGCCCAGACCGCCGAAACCGGCACCGATGACCAGGACCTCATGCACACCGGCTGAAACCGACTTGAGGGTTGCGCCGCGTTGACGCGCAGCCGGCGCCTTGGCCGGCTTTTTGACAGATGCATTCATGTGATGACTCTCGTATTCGCGGATATCAGGCGGCCGGCTTCCAGGTCAGTTCCTTGACCCAGGTCGGAATCGGCGGCAAAGCGCGCTGGGGGATCAGGCTGGTCAGCTTGACCATGGCATCGACCGGCACGTGATAAAGGCGGTTGTCGCGATTGGTCACCCATCCGCCATGCTGGCTGATGAGCTGGAACCAGGGATTGCGGCGGCCTTCCGGCGTCCGACCGCCGATGCGCTTGTACTTGTTCATGGCGGCGTAGAGCTTTTCTTCCGGCAGGCCGAGCTCGACGATGTTGTCGCGCATGCGGTTGAGCAACGGGAAATAGGAGGCGATGCCGATGATCATGCTCGGGCTCAGCAGGGTGCCGGCCGCCTTGATCAGCATCTGGTGCATGCGGCCGTGGCCCTGCATTTCGAGGACGTGGAAGCCGACCCCGAGATGACGTGACTCATCATCGTTGATGCGGTCGAACACCTGGTGACAGACCGGGTCATGCACGGTTTCCAGCAGGAAGGTGCAGAGCGCCCCGTCGAGTGCGATTTCGAGCATGGGAATGACCGAACCGAGCGCTTCCAGCGGCTGGTCATCGGCACACTTGTCCAGCCATTCGATGACCAGACGCAGGTTGATGTTGGGCTCGGGAATGACGTCATCCTCGAGCATGCCCCAGCGCTTCATCAAGGCCATTTCGGCATTGGCGTGACGCTGCTCCTCGGCATGGAAGTAGGTATAGATTGCCTTCAGCGTATCGTTCGGGGCCTTCTTGGCCATGGCGGCGAAGCCACGGGCACCGACATGCTCGATCCACATGAGATCCGCCATGAAGGCTTTGAGCTTGGGCCACTGCTCGGGTGTGATCTTGTCCGCGCCGGGAGCGTCCCAGTCAATATCGGCCAACGCCCACTGGCTGCCCTTGATTTTATCCAGCATTTTGTCGAGATCAATCGAAGCCATTTTCATCTACTCCTAAAATGAGACAGGCTGCGCGTTGCAGCCGCCACTCACACACATGACATAACAGCATCACAACCAGCGTCAGCTCGCCCTGCACAGCAAAGAACTTCTCTTTGAAATGCGCGAGCAATGACGGAAATGGTCCAGCAGCCCGGGGACCGCCGTGCCGATCAGACCGCCGTTCCGCGGGCGATCAGACGACCGATGATTCCCGAGCCCCGGTTGTAGCTGACCGGCGCCAAACGCTTCAGGCGCCAGACCATGCGTGCATCAAACTGCGGCAACACATAGAGCCGTTTGCGGTCGAGCGCATCGAGCGTCGTGATGGCAACGCTTTCGGGAGACACTCCCGTCCACTCCATGAGCTTGCTGCCCATCTTTGAGGTACCCGCCGGAATTCGGCCGTCGCGCATGATGTTGGTTTTGACAAAAGTCGGGCAGAGCGCCGTCACGGCAATGCCGGTGCCGGCCATTTCAGCCGCCAGGGTTTCGGAGAGCGCCAGCGCCGCGGCCTTGCTGACGTTGTAGGGGCCCATGGCGGGCGCGGCAGCGAAGCTCGCCGTTGAGCAGACATTGATGATGCCGCCCTGCTTGAGATGGCGCAGACGGGGAGCGAAGACGTGGCAGCCATGCACCACGCCCCAGAGGTTGATGCCCAGTGTCCACTGCCAGTCGGCCATGGACAGATCGCCGATATTCTCGCCACCGACCCCGACGCCGGCATTGTTGATGACCAGATCGACCGGCCCCTGCAGCCATTGTTCTGCGGCATCGGCCAGGGCTTCGACCTCGGCGAGCTGGCTGACATCGCAGCGCACAGCCACGGCCTGGCCGCCACTGGCCATGATGGTGTCGACAGTCTCTTGCGCCGTGGCCTGATTGATATCAGCACAGACCACCCGCCCGCCGCGGGCGGCGAGTTCCAGGGCGAAGGCACGTCCTATGCCGCTTCCAGCCCCTGTGACGACTGCCGCTGATCGGCTCGATGTCTTGCGCTTGGCCATGCAACCACTCCCTCAATGTCGTTCATTAATGTGACAGTGAAGAATGTGACTTGATGGTCAGCGTAGTAAAAGGGTATCGTCGGACAACTTTTTGTCATTAGCAGACGTGTCATGACTGTTGCACTCAAAGCCACCGAAGGCGTGCTGGTCAGCCATTATGTGTTGTTTGCCATCCACTTCATGAGCCGGCGCGGGCATGCACCGGAACAGGTTCTGGCGGGTACCGGCCTGCGCCAGAAAGATCTGGAGCAATACCCGGACTATCTGGTCTCACTGCCGGCCCTGCTCGGCATCATGCAGAACATGTATGTGCTGGACCCCTCCCCGACCCTGCCCTTTGAACTCGGCAGCCAGCTCAAGCTCGGCAATCACGGCTTTCTCGGTTATGCCGTGCAGGCCAGTGCCAGTCTCGGCGAAGCACTGGCGCTGGTGCACCGCTACACCCAGACCCGAACCCAGTTTCTGCAGTTGCAGGTCGTGCAAAACGACACCCAGGCGGTGCTTGAAATCAGTGACAGCGGCCTGCTCGGGCCCTGGTTTCCGCGCATCATCGAGTTGCTGCTGGCCTGCATCTTCTCCATCGGCTCCGATCTGCTCGGCGAAGTACCGCTGGATGAGCTTGACCTCAAGCTCTCGTTTCCGGAGGCGTCGCACCACATCGGTCTGCGCGCCCTCACCGGCAACCGGCTGGGCTTCGACGCCGCCAGCACCACGATCTGCTTCCCGATGACCTGGCTGAACCTGCCCCTGCCCACGGCCGACCACCACCTGATGGCACTCGCTGCAGCGCGCTGCGCACAGGAGCTGGAAGCCGCCGAGCGCAGCATGGATCTGGTCAGTCGCATCCGGAAACTGGCACAGCAATACCTTGCCGATGCCAATGCCCAGGAGCTGGTGGCGGCCGGACTCAACATCACGCCACGCACCCTGCATCGCCGCCTGCAGGCACAAGGGCTGAACTTCAAAACGCTGATGGATGATCTGCGCCGCAGCAATGCCACCTTCAAACTCCGCCATGACTCGCGCTCCATCGGCGAAATCGCAGCGGATCTGGGTTATCAGGATCAGGCCAATTTCGTGCGTGCCTTCAAGCGCTGGACCGGCACCACGCCCAGCCGCTTCCGCAAAAGCTAAGCCGGCCGCGGCGCCTGGGCCGCTAGTGCAGCGGGCTGCCCGGCGCCTCGTAGCCCTGACCTGCCGCCACCAGCGCGGCGAACTCTTCGCCAAGGAAATCAATCAGCTCGCGCACCGCCGGCAGCAGACCGCGACGCGTCGGAAACGCCAGGTGCACGATACCGCTGCGCGGCACCCAGCCCGGCAGCACATCGATCAGCCTGCCATCCGCCAGCTCCTTGTGCACCATCATGACCGGCAGAGATGCCACGCCGACACCCTGTAACGCGGCCTGATGCAGTGCCACCATGTCATTGGCCACCAGGCGCGGCTGATGCCGGAGCGAGACTTCCCGGCCCTCCGGTCCGTGCAGATGCCAGACTGGCTCCTGGTTCGGTTCCCCCAGCAGCAATGTCGGCAGGCGCGCAACATCTTCCGGCGTGCAGGGCTGGCTGATCTCTCCGAGCAGACAGGGATGCGCCACCAGCCTTTGTGTACTGACCGCCAGCACTTTCATGACCAGCTCGGTGTCCTCCAGGGGAGGAAAGCGGACGCGCACCGCCAGATCGAAGCCCTCGCGGATCAGATCGACGCTGCGGTTGGTGATTTCCATCTGGACCTGGATGCGCGGGCACCGGGCCATGAAGCGCGCGACCATATCGCCGAGCATGAAATACAGCACCGCTGAGGCGCAGCTCATGCGGATGGTGCCCTGCGGCTCGGCAAGATTGCGCTCGATCAGCTCCTCGGCGGCATCGGCCTCGACCAGCATGGCCTGACAGTGCCGGTAGTACTCCTGACCAATCTCGGTCACCGCGAAACGCCGCGTCGAACGCTGAATGAGACGCACGCCGAGACGCTCTTCGAGCGCCGCCACGCGCCGGCTGAGCTTGGATTTCGGGATGTTCAGCGCCCGCCCGGCTGGCGCAAAGCCACCATGCTCGACCACCTGCACATAGAAAAAGAGATCGTTGAGATCACGCATGACCATCTGCCAATCGTTCCAAAAATAGAACACTCAGGATAAATACAGGCCAATACCGCGTCCAGCGTCCTGAAACCACTGTGTACACATCGCCCGGGCGCCGCCAGGTTGGCCCACCCGGCCGCACAGACAGGAGTTCACCATGAAGAAGATTCTCAGCGTCTACAGCAGCCCGCGTCCGCACTGGGTCGGCGACGGTTTCCCGGTGCGCTCGCTGTTTTCCTACGACCGCCTGGGTCGCGAACTGAGCCCGTTCCTGCTGCTTGATTACGCCGGCCCGCAGGACTTCACGCCCACTGATCGCCCGCGTGGTGTCGGCCAGCATCCACATCGCGGCTTCGAGACCGTGACCATCGTCTACGAAGGCGAAGTGGCGCACCGCGACTCCACCGGCAACGGCGGCATCATCGGCCCGGGGGATGTGCAGTGGATGACCGCCGGCTCCGGCATCCTGCACGAGGAATTCCACTCCCCGGAATTCACCGCCAAGGGCGGCCCTCTGGAGATGGTGCAGCTGTGGGTGAACCTGCCGGCCAAGGACAAGATGACTGCACCCGGCTATCAGGGAATCCTCGCCCGCGACATCCCGTCCGTTGCGCTGCCGGACGATGCCGGCCGTGTCCGCGTGATCGCCGGCGAGTACGCCGGCCAAACCGGTCCGGCGCACACCTTCTCGGCCATGGATGTCTGGGATCTGCGTCTCAACGCTGGCAAGCAGGCTGATTTCACCCTGCCCGCCGGTCGCAGCCTCGCCCTGGTCGTGCTCAAGGGCGCGGTGGTGATCAATGGCGAACAACGCGCCAGCGACGCGCAGTTGATCGTGTTCGATCAGGAAGGCAGCGGGTTCACGATCGAAGCGGAACGTGACGCCAAGCTCGTGGTGCTGAGCGGCGAGCCGCTGAACGAGCCGATCGAAGGTTACGGCCCGTTTGTCATGAACACCCAGCAGCAGATCCGCGAAGCCATTCATGACTTCAACAGCGGGCGCTTCGGCCGCATGCCGGACTGACCCGATGCCAACCGGCGGCACTCCGGTGCCGCCACTTCACCCCCGCAAGGAGAAACACCATGAGCAAGCCCTACGTCCGTCTCGACAAAGACAATGCCGCCGTGCTGCTGGTCGACCATCAGGCCGGTCTGCTGTCGCTGGTGCGCGACATCGATCCCGACAAGTTCAAGAACAACGTGCTGGCCCTCGGCGACCTCGCCCAGTACTTCAAGCTGCCGACCATCCTCACCACCAGCTTCGAAACCGGCCCCAACGGCCCGCTGGTGCCGGAACTCAAGGCGCAATTCCCGGATGCGCCCTACATCGCCCGTCCCGGCAACATCAACGCCTGGGACAACGAGGACTTCGTCAGGGCGGTGAAGGCCACCGGCAAGAAGCAGCTGATCATCGCCGGTGTCGTCACCGAGGTCTGCGTGGCTTTCCCGGCACTCTCGGCCATCGAGGAAGGCTTCGATGTCTTCGTCATCACCGATGCCTCCGGCACCTTCAACGAAATCACCCGTGATTCCGCCTGGCGCCGCATGGAAGCCGCCGGCGTGCAGCTGATGACCTGGTTCGGCGCCGCCTGCGAGCTGCATCGTGACTGGCGCAATGACATCGAAGGCCTGGGCACGCTGTTCTCCAACCACATCCCGGATTACCGCAACCTCATGACCAGCTACAGTACGCTGACCGCCGGCCAGTAAGCCGGCCTGCAGGCGAACCCCAACCGGAGGGCACCACCATGAAAAGTCTCGCATTCCTGCATCGCAACGATGCGCGCGGTGCGGTGGGCGACTTTTCACCGGTGCTCTCCGTGTTCTCGCATTACGAATTCGGCAACACCCTCTCCCCGTTCCTGCTGCTCGACCATATCGGGCCGGGACAGCTGCTGCCCTCGTCATTGCGCAAGGGCGTCAATGAGCATCCCCATCGCGGTTTCGAGACGGTCACGATCGTGTACGCGGGCGAGATCGAGCACCGGGATTCAACGGGAGGCGGCGGCGTCATCGAGCCCGGCGATGTGCAGTGGATGACCGCGGCCAGCGGCATCGTGCACCGGGAATTATTCAGTGAAGCGTTCACGCAGCGCGGCGGACGCTTTGAGATGATCCAGCTCTGGGTCAACCTGCCGGCGGCCGACAAGATGGGACCGGCCGGCTACCAGAGCCTGACCCGGGCGACGATCCCGGTGGTTGATCTGCCGGACAGCTCCGGGACTGCCGGAGGCGTCGTCCGGGTCATCGCCGGCGCGTTCAACGGCATCAGTGGGCCGGCCCGCACACATACCCGCATGAGCCTGCTGGATGTGCAGCTGAGCGCGGGGCAGACAGTGACCTTCGGCACGGAGGCCGGCGATACCGCCCTCGTCTTCCTGCGCACCGGTCGCCTGCAATTCGCGGCCGATACCACGCAGGACAGCGTTCTTGAAGAAGAAGGCCTGGCGGTGATGTCCAGCCGCGAGGCCGGCTTCGCCGTCACGGCGCTTGAAAACAGCCGGTTCCTGGTGCTGACCGGAGAGCCCCTGAATGAGCCGATCAACGGCCACGGCCCCTTCGTCATGAACCACTACGAAGAAATTCTGCAGGCCTATGACGACCTCAAGCAGGGCCGCCTGGGGCAGCGCGCGGACTCATAGCCCGGCATAGTGCGCCGGGCACGGCGTGCCGACCGTGTCATTCATGTCCCCACGGCCGCGTTGTGAATGCGCACCGGCACATACTTGTGGAACGGTGTGCGCGATATCGGATCACAGTGCACGCTGCTGGTCAGCCGGTTCAGCTCCGGCCCGATCGGGGCGCTGTCGCGATAGCGCATGCCATAGCCATGCGGCAGCGTCACCATGCCCGGTCGCACCGAATCATCGATTTCGATCACCACCGGGATGCGTCCGCGCTCGGACTCACAGACTGCCGCCGCGCCATCGGCCAGCGCCAGCGCCTCGGCATCGGCCGGATGCATGCGCATGGCGCCATGCGGGTCGACCTTGCGCCAGGCCGGATCGCGATAGATCTGATTGGCATTGTAGCTGCGCCGTTCGCCCGCCATCAGGATGAAGGGATAGTCCGCGCCCGGCGCCACCTCTGTGGCCAGCGCGCGCAGCTCATCGAGCATTTCGGGAATCTCGAGGTGAACACGCCGGTCGGAATGATGGATCAGCGACCAGGTATCCGCGAACTCGTGCCGACTCATGACGGCGCCTTCGCGCTTCGCCAGGATGGCGCGGAACAGTGCCGTACCCAGCGTCAGCTTGTTGCCGGCATAGCCGGCGCGACGCACGGCGGCGGCATGGGTGTGGGCATACTGGATGGACAACGGCAGCAACGGTGCCGCAGCGGCCGCGCCTTTCGGCAGCGCCGGACCCAGGGTGCGATAGAGGATCGACGCCGCAAACGGCATCCACTTTTTATGGCGGGCCATGGTGGCGGCAAATGCGGCCAGGTAACCGAGATGCGCCGTCGCCGCCGGCTCGTGACGCGCGACCCGGGACAGCACCGGGAAAGCGCTGGGGATAGCGCCCATTTTCTCCAGCAGTCGCGTGTAGATCTCGGGTTCGGGCAGTGTCTCGCCCTGCGGCGCAAACAGCGGGTGGCGCAGGTGGAAGGCATTCTCGGGAAATTCGAGATTGAAGCCGGTGGCCTCCCACTTTTCGAACTGCGATGCCGCCGGCAACACGTAATGCGCCAGGCGCGCGGTCTCGGTCATGGCGACATCGACCACCACCAGCAAATCCAGCTGGCCGAAGGCTTCTTCGTAAGCCTGGGTATCGGCATAAGTCACCAGCGGGTTGGCGCTGTCGACGAAGACGGCGCGCACGCGCTCCTCGCCGGCCTTGAGAATCTCGTCAGGCAAAATATTGGGCGGGAAAATTCCGCCGATGGGATACATCTGGTGGTATGCCGTCCGCTGATACTTGCCCTTGCGCTCATCGGTATCGCCCAGGATAGGCAGCAGAAAACTGTGCAGGTTGTTGCCGCCCAGCTTGCCGAAATTGCCGGTGATCAGATAAAGCAGCTTTTCAAGGTAACCGTTGAGCGTGGTGTGCAGCGTGTGCTGCAACCCGAGGTCAATGCGCACACACGCCCGGCGCGCCGTCGCGAAACCGCGCGCGACCCGCTCGATATCCGCCAGCGGCACATCGGCGCGGGTGGCGTAGTCAGCCACCGGGATGGCCAGCAGCGCCTGCTCCACGACCTCGAAACCCGTGCAATGCCGAGCCAGGAACTCGCGGTCATGCAGGCCCTCGCGGAGAATGATGGCGAGCATGGCACTCATCAGGAAAGCATCGGTGCCGGGTTTTACCTGCAGGTGAATGTCGGCCACCTTAGCCGTCTCCGAGCGACGCGGATCAATCACCACCATGGTGCGGGCCGGGTCCTTTTTGATCTCGCGCAGGGTATCGCGGGCATTGTGGATGCCATGGGCCTGGAAGGGATTGGTGCCGATGAAGAGCACATAGTCGGCGTGTTCGACATCCTCCGTGGTATGACAGGTCTGGCTGCCGAAGAGGCGACCGTTGACCCAGAAGTCCCCGGTTTTTTCCTGTGCCAGCGCGGTATAGATGTAGCGGCTTTTCATGGCCGCGCGCAGCTGGCCGCTGTAGGCGCCGCCGAGGTGATTGCCCTGCCCGCCGCCACCGACGAAGGCAAAGGCCTTGCCACCGTGCTGATCGCGGATGTCGGTCAGGCGGGCAGCGATGTCATCCAGCGCCTCATCCCAGCTGACGCGGACGAAGCGGCCGTCGGACTGCCGTCTGAGCGGATACTGCAGGCGGTCATCATGGCTCTGGTAGTGCGTCAGACGTGCCGCTTTCTGACAGAGGTAGCCTTTCGATACCGGATGATCATCGTCACCGCGGATGCGCGTAAAACGCCCATCCGCGATCTCGACACTGAGGCCGCAGTTGCGCGAGCAGAGAATGCAGGCGGTCTTTTCAGTGACCCCCGCCGTGGTCTTGTCTGTGCTCATGTCGGTACTCCGCAGCCAGTCTGTCGAATTTGATAACGATCGTTACCATAACGAACGTTATGGTAATATCACCAGCCAGTCAATTCGCTCTGCCAGGGGCCGTCCATGCGCTATCCGCCCGAACACAAGCAAGCCAACCGCCGTCAGCTGGTCGCGGCCGGCAGCGCACTGGCGAAACAATCCGGCTTCGCCGCCACCGGCGTTGATGCCCTCGCGGCCTCCGCCGGCATGACCTCGGGCGCGTTCTACTCGCAGTTCAGCTCCAAGCACGATCTGCTGCAGGCCATCGTCGAGCACGAACTCTCGCGGGTGGTGAAAAACTTCTCCGATACCTCGCCCGATCACATGCTGGCAGCATTGAGCTTCTATCTCAGCCCCTACCATGCCGAGCACCCGGAAAAGGGCTGCGCGGTGCCCGCCCTGGGCGCCGAAATCGCGCGCGCCAACCTCGCGACCCGTGAGGCCTTCGAAGAGCGCATGCTGCAGCTCAAGGCCCGCTTCAGCGAATTGCTGCAGGATGACCAGGCCGCCTGGGCCATGATCAGCCAGGCCATCGGCGCCCTGGTGGTGGCCCGCGCCATGGCCACGCCCGAACGTCGTGATGAGGTGCTCAATGCCGTGCTGGCACAGGCCCGGCAAGTCATCGCCGCTGCCCCGGCGCTTTACATGAGACCGGTCTGAGGGCACTGTCAGGAGCCGACATGTCGTCCCCTGACAGGAGGAAGCCGTCATGAGCCCCTGGACACCCGCCCGAATCCCGGACCTCCACCACAAGATCGCCGTCGTCACCGGCGCCAACAGCGGCCTGGGTTATCACACCGCGCTGGAACTTGCCCGCCATGGCGCCCATGTCATCCTGGCCTGCCGGGGCCGCGAAAAAACCGAAGCCGCCATGCAGGGCATCAGGAGCGCAGTGCCGGATGCCCGCCTGGAGTTCATGCGCCTCGATCTCGCCGACCTCAATGCCATCGCCGGCTTTGCGCTCGACTTCAAGACCCGCCACCCGCAACTCGACATCCTGCATAACAACGCCGGCGTCATGGCACTGCCGCTTGTGCGCACGCAGCAGGACTTCGAAATGCAGATCGGCACCAACCATCTCGGTCATTTCGCCCTCACCGGCCAGCTCCTCGATGTGCTCCAGGCCACCCCCGGCGCACGCGTCATCAGCACCTCCAGCATGGCGCACACCTGGACGCGCGGCATGGATCTCGATGACCTCAACTGGCGCAGCAAGCGCTATCGCAAATGGGACGCCTACGGCAAAAGCAAACTGGCCAACCTGCTCTTCGCTTATGAACTGCAGCGGCGCCTGACGCGCAACGGCAGCCACCTGATCAGCGTCGCCGCCCACCCCGGCTATGCCGCCACCAACCTCCAGACAACCGGCCCGGACATGGCACGCTCAGCCATTGGGCGCGTGCTGATGCAGGCCGGCAATGCCCTGCTCGCCCAACCGGCCGGCATGGGGGCCTGCCCGCAGCTCTATGCTGCCACCATGCCGGATGTGCAGGGCGGCGAGTTCTATGGCCCCGGCGGCCTCGCCGGCATGCGCGGTTACCCGGTGCGGGCCCGCTCCAACCGGGCCTCACGTGACGAGGAAGTCGCGCGCCGGTTGTGGGCGTTGTCGGAGACGCTGACCGGCGTGCATTACCTCAGCGAGCGCTGAAAGTTCCGGGTGATAAATTCTGCGCCTAGGCATTGTCAGACCAGGATTCAATCTGTAGTGTGACTGGCCGGTCAGTACCCGTTCGGAAATTTCTTATGTCAGCACTCGTCAATCGCCTCAAATCCATGCCGAAGCTGGGCGTGCTCTGGACCCTCGGCAAAGTCCTTTCCCTGCCGCGCCCGCTGGTGCTTTTCGGCGAAGGCTCGGCCGTCCGCCTTTGCCACAGCATGGCCGATCAGGGTCACAAGCGGGTCCTCATCATCACGGACGACGTGCTGGCCAAACTGGGCACCATTGACCCGCTCCTGACAGCATTCGCAGAACGGGGTGTCACCACCAGCTTGTTCACCGGCATCCGCCCGGACCCGACGTTCGAGATCGTCGATGCCGGTCTCGCTGCCTGCAAGGCGGCACGCGCCGATGCCCTGCTCGTGGTCGGCGGCGGTTCCGCCATCGATGCCGGCAAGGTCATTTCACTCGCCGCGGCTTGCGGCAAAACGCCGCTGCAGCTGGTGGGCATTCTCAAGGCCCGTCAGCAGGGCCTGCCTTTCTTCGTGGTCCCGTCAACTTCGGGCACCGGCTCGGAAGTCAGCGTGGCGGCGGTCATTTCTGATAGCGTCACCCACGTCAAAGCCCTCGTCGTCGACCCCGGTCTGATCCCACTGGCCGCCGCGCTTGATCCGCTGATCACGGCCGGCATGCCACCCTCGGTCACGGCCGAAACCGGCATTGACGCCCTGACCCATGCACTCGAAGGCTGGATGAGCCAGTTCAGCAGCGAGCAGACTGACGGCTACAACCGTGCCGCCGTCCGCCTCGTGCTCAACAATCTGGACACCGCCTGCAACGAACCCCGTAACCTGGTGGCGCGTGATGCCATGGCGCTGGCCTCGCACTATGCCGGCCTCTGCCTGAGCACCACAGGCGTCGGCTATGTGCATGCCATCGCACACCAACTCGGCGCCCGCTACGGCGTCCCTCATGGCCGTGCCAATGCCATGGTGCTGCCACATGTGCTGCGCTTCAATCAGCCGGCCTGCGTCAAGCGTCTGGCCAGCCTGGCCCGCGACCTGGAGCTCGCCGAAGCCGGCAGCAACGATGAAGCCGCCGCCGAGATGCTGTCCGCACGCGTGCGTGAGCTCATTGCCCGCCTGCCATTGCAGCGCTCAGGCGCCATGGTGCGACCCGAGGACTATGCCGGCATCACGGCCGATGCCCTGACCGAGGCGCACGGCATGTATCCCGTGCCCCGCTACATGGCCGAAGCCGATGTCTATCGCGTGCTGGATGATGTGCGGGCGATCGCCTGATCGCACCCGTCAGCGGCCGCCGGCCGGTCAGCCCGCCAGCTGACCGGGTAACTCCGGATTTTCCGTCCAAGCGAAATCCATCTGGCGGGCCGTCAGACAGGCCAGCTCACGGCCTGCCAGGCGCGCGACCAGATGCAGACTCATGTCGATACCGGCCGATATGCCCGCCGAGGTCACGATGCGGCCCTCATCGATCCAGCGCACACCCGCCCTCACCTCCAGATCCGGGAACTGGCTGCGCAGATCCGCGACATCCTCCCAGTGCGTCGTGACCTGGCACCCTGCCAGCAGGCCGGCCCGCGCCAGCAGGAAGGCCCCGGTGCAGACCGAGGCCGTGATCACCGCGGTCGATGCCCGATCCGTTATCCAGCGCATCAGCTCCGGCTGAGCCAGCTCTTCGCCAACGACACCGCCGGGGATGATGAGAACCTGGATATCCGGATGTGACGTGAGCGTGCCATCGGGCATCACCACCAGGCCGGCGCGCGCGCGGACCGGCTCCAGGCCACGGGCGACCGTGAAGACCTCGAAAGGCGCTGGCGCCCCGGGATGTAAGCGTCTGAAGACGCGGCTGGCTGTCGTGAACACTTCGTAAGGCCCGGCAAAATCCAGCACCTCGACCTCGGGAAAGAGATAAATCGCGACCGTAACCGTCATGCCGGCGTCCCCCTGCCTCACGGATAGAGCAACTCTCCCACACCCATCTTGATGACATGTCCGCCAATGCGGCAGCGCACTTCCCGACCCGGTCGCTTGTCGAACTCGGCATGAAGGATGCTCTTGCGTGTCGTTGGGCTGCCGCGATCAATGGCAAAGGTGTGCGTGCCCGGAGTCGTATCGGTCTGTTCCGCGAGGTAAGCGATGAACTCCGGCATCACGCTGCCAATCGGGGGCACCCCATCACGCCCCTGATCAACGTTCAGCAGACGGCCGTGGAACTGCGTC
Organism: uncultured Paraperlucidibaca sp.; assembly: GCA_964511255.1. Taxonomy (GTDB): domain Bacteria; phylum Pseudomonadota; class Gammaproteobacteria; order Pseudomonadales; family Moraxellaceae; genus Perlucidibaca. The sequence goes on along the minus strand of CAZEEQ010000008.1, from coordinate 22,869 downwards.
TGCCCGGTGATGCTGCCGGGCGCGAACAGGAACAACTGCGGGGTATAGACATGCCCGGCCAGGTCAGCCCAGCGCTCGGCATTGAGACTGGCGGCCAGCACATGCTCGGGGCGGGTGAACGGCACAATCAAGACCGGATGGTCGACGCTGACCACCATGGGCTTGTACTTGCTGAACGCGATATGACGCTCCTCGGTATTCAGCATGGCCGCCAGCTGCGCGCAGCTCGGCGTGTAGTGATCTATCGTCGGCGTCAGTGTGCGCGAGAACTGGATGGCACCCGGACCATCCTCGGCCTTGTCGATGAAACTGTCGATGACCTGCTTCTGCTGCCTGAACGACAGGGTGCTGTACTGGCCCTCGTCCGTCACCAGGCCTTTCTCGTAGGCCATATAGGAAGCGGCCAGGATGGTATGGGCACCGAACAGGCAGCGGCCCTTGCTGTTGTAGACGCTGACCGCTTCGTCCGGCGAGGCGGCATCGACAAACACCGTTTCGGTTTGCAGGAACTCGCTGGCGAGCGCCCGCTTGTGCTCATCCGACAGCGCATGACCATTCAGCCAGACCACCGGAACCTGTACGCCCTGGAACGGCGCATCGGCAAAGACATCGAGCAAGGAATAGGCAAGCGCCATGATGTGCATCCCGTGTTATTGATATTGTCGGACCCTCATGGAATGTAGCAGTCCTGCTCACGGCAAGGAATGATGAGATAATGCCGGCTTCATCCGACACCGGCTGTCCCGATACCTCATGTCGCCCCCCTTGCTGGCGAAGATCATCGCCCCGATCGCGCACGGACTGGCCTGCCTCGCCCTCGTGCTGAGCGCCGGCCTGGCGACGGCCGATGATGCCCTCGGCCTGCCCCCCGGCCTGGTGAATAGCGACTGCGCCGCAGACAGCCGGGAAACACCCGTCGTGCTGATGCATGGCACGTTTGCCAGCACCAGACGCGCATTTTCCAGCCTGGCACCGGTACTCAAGGCGCAAGGCCACTGCCTGTTCGCGTTGAATTACGGACGACAGGGCCCCCTCAGCCTCAATGGCACGATGGACATCAACCTGTCGGCGCAGCAGGTGATCCACTTCGTGCAATCCGTGCTGTTGAAAACCGGCGCCGCCAGGGTGACCCTGATCGGACACTCCCAGGGCGGACTGCTGGCATTCAAGGTGGCCCGGTCACCGGAGCTGTCCGGGCGGATTGATCGCCTCGTGGCCCTGGCGCCCAGCCTCCATGGCACCACGCGCGTACCCGCCACCCTGTCCTCGGCGCATTGTCCGGCCTGCGCCCAGCAGTCGGACAAATCCGCCTTCATGCAGTCATTTCATCAGGCCGGCGTGAATACCCCGGGAGTCCGCGCGCTCATTCTCGCCACGCGCCAGGATGTCGTGGTGACACCAGTCAAGCGCCAGTTCCTCGACGAACCGGGCGTCACCAACATCCTGCTGCAGGACCGTTATCCGGGTGCCGTCGCCACGCATTCAGGTCTGATGCATGCTGACGGCGCCATTGAACTGGTCCGTGAGTTCCTCGACACGCCGTGACGGCCGCCGCGCGACACACGGAGCGGTCACCGGCCTCAGCGCGACGGATCAATGAGGATCTTGGCGTGCCGCTCCGGGTTGGCGAGATCGGCAAAGGCCTGCTCGACGCCATCCAGCCCGACGGTGCCGGTGATCAGATGCTCACCCCGCACCTTGCCCTCGGCCAGCAGATGCAGGGCATCGCGGTATTCCAGCGGTGAATAGCCGAGCACAAAGCGCAGCTCGATCTCCTTGTTGATCGCCAGCGCCGGCTCGATGGCATCCTTCTCCATGCAGACGCCGACCACGACGATGCGCGACATGACCGGCGCGCCATCGAGCAGATGATTCAGCAACCCCGGCACCCCGACACACTCGAAGATCACCGGCCGTTTCGGTCCCAGACCGGCTTTCTCGGCGATGCGCCAGACATGCCACCACGGCCCCGGCAGGCGACCCAGCTGCTCGCGCGTCGATACCCCCAACTCCATCAGCTGATCCAGCCCGCCGATGTGTCCATACTGCTTCCAGCTGGCAAACGGCGAGTGCTCGGCCGGATTGATCACCACATCAGCACCACACTTCGCCGCCAGTGCACGCCGGCCCGGCGAGTAGTCACTGGCGACGACCGTGCGCACGCCATGCGCCTTGAGCATGCAGATCAGCGCCAGACCGACCGGGCCGCAGCCGATCACCACCGCCACCTCGGACTTGCGGATCTCGCTGCGCCGATAGGCGTGCAGCGCCACCGCCATGGGCTCGGTGAGTGCCGCCAGGTCATTCGACAAGCCGTTGGGGATGGGCTCCATCAGCGCCTCCTGCACGACAATGCGTTCGGCATAGGCACCGGGGCTGGTCGCCGACAGGCCGATCATGTCGATGCGGTCGTCACGGCGCAGCAACGGTACCGCGCAGACACGCGTGCCGGGCTTGAGCTTGCGCGTGGTGCGCGGACCCTGGTCGAGGATTTCACCGCAGAACTCGTGACCATAGACCACGGCATCCGCGGCACCCGGGAAATACGGGTAGCCGACACGACGCGCCAGCGCCGACATGTGGTCGCAGTGATGGCGCAGATGCAGGTCGGACCCGCAGATGCCGCAACGCAGCACCTTGAGCAGCACCTGGCCTTTGCCCGGTTGCGGCTCGGGCAGCTCGGACACCGTCAATTTTTCGTTCTGGCAGACCACGGCCTTCATGGTGTACTCCTTGTGTTCAAAAACAGAAGATTACCCGCGCATGATCGCGAACGCCTGCATTTCGTCTGCCGGATTGAATGACGAACGACACCGCAGCGGCGCTGTTCCGGATAGTCTTGGCGCCGGATCGAAGGTAGAATTCGGCCCGAAGTGTTTTCTAAAATAAGAACTTAATTGCGGGCATGTCATGATAACAGCGCTTATTCTGATCTTCGTTGTCGCTTATATCGCGATTGCGCTTGAGCACCCCCTGCAGATCAACAAGTCGGCATCCGCACTGGTCGGGGCCGGTCTGCTCTGGACCATTTACGCCATCGCATCGAGTGATCCGCACGTCGTCTCGCACGAGCTGTCGGAAACCCTCATCAACACCGCGCAGATTGTTTTCTTCCTGATGGGCGCGATGACCATCGTCGAAGTCATTGATGCGCACAACGGCTTTGACGTCGTTACCCGCCGCATCAACACCACCAAACTGTCTTCGCTGATGGTGCTGATCGGCATCGTCACGTTTTTCCTCAGTGCCATCCTGGACAACCTCACCACCACGATTGTGATGGTGTCTCTGGTGAAAAAACTGCTCGATCAGCGTGCCGACCGTCTGCTCTTTGCCGGCATGATCGTGATCTCCGCCAATGCGGGCGGCGCCTGGTCGCCCATTGGTGACGTGACCACCACCATGCTGTGGATCGGCGGTCAGATCACACCGGTCAACATTGTTCAGGGCCTGATACTGCCCTCCCTGGCCAATCTCGCCATTCCCCTGCTGATCCTCGGCTTCATGCTGCGCGGCAGAGTCGTGGTGTCCCCGGCCCTGTCGGTGGACAAGGGCCAGGACCGCACCAGCCACTTCGAGCGCAATGTCGTCTTCTTCCTGGGCCTGGGCGCCCTGGTGTCGGTCCCCGTCTTCAAGGCGGTGACCCATCTGCCGCCGTTCATGGGCGTCTTCTTCGGCCTGGGCATCCTCTGGCTGGTGGCTGACCTGCTGCATCGCAACAAGCAGGAGGAACAGAAGAGTCAACTGACCCTGGTGCATGCCCTGACACGCATCGACATGTCATCCATCGTCTTCTTCATCGGCATTCTGCTGGCCGTTGCCACCCTGGAGCACTCGCATGTGCTGACCGACCTGGCCGACTGGCTGGACCACACGGTGGGCCGCCTGGATATCATCGTTTTCCTGATCGGTATCGCCAGCGCCATTGTCGATAACGTGCCGCTGGTGGCCGCCTCCATGGGCATGTACAGCATGGAGCAGTATCCGGCCGACAGTTTCCTCTGGGAATTCCTGGCCTACTGTGCCGGAACCGGCGGCTCGATCCTGATCATCGGCTCCGCTGCCGGAGTGGCCGCCATGGGCCTGGAGAAGATCGAGTTCATCTGGTACGTGAAAAACATCAGCCTGCTGGCCATTGCAGGCTATATCGCCGGCGCCGTGGTTTACGTCGTGCAGTTCAACCTGTTGCATTGATCCGGGCAGGCCGGACCGGCATCGCGCCGGACCGGCCTGTCACCTCAGCCTGCCCCACAACACCTACTCCCCCGCAACACTCACCCCTGCACAGCCAGCACCTCCTGCGCGGCGCGGATGCCGGACTGCAGGGCGCCATCCAGATAGCCCATCGATTCGGTGGCGGTTTCCGTGCCCGCCCAGTGGATGCGTCCGCAGGGGTCGCGGATGATGTCGCCAAAAGAGGTGATGATTCCGGGCGGCGTGTGCGCGACATAGCAGCCACGACTCCAGGTCTCGCGCGTCCAGTCATGCTCCACATAGGCGATGGGCTGCGCGGCCTCGGGGCCGAAATAATGTACGAGATCAGCCACCACCAGACGTCGGCGGCTCTCGTCGTCGAGCGCACTGGCGGCAATGGCGTGATCGGCATCGAGGAAGCCAACCAACACACCCGGACCGTCATCGGCCAGCGACTGATCAAACACGACATTGAACTGGCGATCCGTGCTGGCCACCGACCCGTTGAGACCGCGCTGGCGCCAGAACGGTCGCTCGTAGGCGATATGGATCTTGATCACCGAGCCCATGGGCATACGCTCCAGCAACGCCTGGCGTTTGGCAGGCAACGGCGCGTTATAGTGGATCCGGCTGGTCAGTACTGGCGGCACCGCCATGATCAGATGCCGGGCCTCGTGCGCCCCGTCACGGGTGCTGACCCTGACCCTGTCGGCCTGCTGCTCCACCGCGAGCACCGGCGCGTTCAGTACGATGTCATCCGTCAGCCTGTCCGCCATGCGGCGAGCGATCTGCCAGGCCCCGCCAACGAATTTGTCCTGCTGCGCGCCACCCTCGGTGCCAATCAGCGTTTCCAGGCCGTGACCCTGACGCAGATACTCCAGGAAGCAGAGATAGGACACCTGCCGGGTCTCGGCGCAGAACACGGCACGCGTGATGGTGCGGGTAAAGTCACGCGCGGCAGCCGTACGCACATGTTTGAGAATCCAGCTTTCCAGTGTCTCCGCATCCCACTCACCGGCACGAACGGCTGCCCAAGGCGCATCCGACGGCAAGCTGGCCATTTCACGCTGCCAGCGCCGCTCCAGCAGACCCAACTCCAGCAGCGACAACACAGGCAGTCGGGGAATCCGTCCGCGATACGCGCTGACCCTGCCCTGACGCGACAGCAGGCTGGCACCGCGGGTGTACTGGGGATAGGTATCCACACCCAGCGCCTGAGCCTGCGCCAGCAGAAAACGCTGCTGCGGCCCCACCCACTGGCCGCCCAGGTCGATGGTCTGGCCGCAGATCTCGCCGGGCATGGAACGCCCTCCCACCCGGTCGCGCGCCTCCAGCACGCGCACGCGCTTGCCGGCCTGCTTCAGCTCCATCGCCGCCTTGAGGCCGGCAAAACCGGCACCCACAACGATCACATCGTGTTTCATATCGGTATAGTTCATGGTGCCGTGCCATCCATTGTCCTGTTCGTGGCAAAATATAATGAACGCGTTTATTAAAATCAACCCATGACGACGCCAAACCCGACGCCGGCCCGCAGAGGTCGCCCTCCCCGCAGCCGGCAGCAAGCCGACGACAATCGCCTGCGCATCATCGCCGCCGCCCGCACGCTCTTCGCGCAAGCAGGCTACGACGGCGTGTCCATGCGCAAGATCGCCCAGCTCGCAGACTGCTCGCCGGCTGCGCTCTATCAGCTGTTTCCAGGCAAGCGGCAGCTGCTGCTGCATCTGTGGGGAGAGGTTTTCACGCAACTGATCGAGGCTCTGGAGGCGTGCTACCGCGACACACCGCCAGCCGGACGACTATCGGCCATGTGCCTGATGCTCATTGATTTCTGGCTGGCACGTCCGGACGACTATCTCGCCATCTTCCTGGTCGAGGACCGCCCCGATACTGAAGAGGACAGCCATTTTGTGGAAAGCTTTGACCTGCCGCGGCGACTGGAAGTCCTGCGTACTGCCATTGTCGAGGCGCAGGCGCGCGGCGAGCTCCGCGCAGAAGACCCGCATGAGCAGCAGAGTGTGCTGCTCTGCGGCGTGCAGGGTGTGCTCATGAACTTCATCACAATCCCCGAATACCCGTGGGGCGATCGCGATGCCATCAAGCGCGCCATGATCCGGTCGCTGCTGGCAGGGCTGGGCTGACCGGATTACCCGGCCTCGGCCTGGCTCAGGAAGCCGATGATCTGCTCTTCGGTGAAACGCTTCTTCATGTCCAATCTCCTTAGGTTGGGATTGGACTCCAAAGCGCCGTGCTACTCAAATACGGGGAGACGTCGATTCTCCCAGCCAACAATCGCGTTAGACGCTGCCGCTTGTGCCTTCTCCGGCATGGCCCCCAGACCCACCACTAGGTTGATGCACATCGGCACGAGGACTTCAGTGCTGGGCTCGGCGACATCCACGAAGTGACCGCCAAGCTCGAGCATGATGAAGCCATGTAGAGCGCTCCAGAACTGCACCGCGATGAGGGTCGGATCGACCGGCCGGACGCAGCGTGTTTCCACTAGACGAGAGCATTCCCCGAACAGATAGGCGTAAGACACCTTGAACGCCGGTGAATACTCCTTCAACGCTGGTACTGCGGAAGCGCGTGAAGCACTGTAGCGACCCTGGATCGACAAGCCGAACATCAGGTCGTAGAGATGCGGGTTGCGCTGAGCAAAGTCCCTGCAGGCTAGCGCCATGGCGCAAAGATTGGTCATGGGGTCATCTGAAATCTGCGCCAGGCCGAAGTAGGCAGACTGCCTACCGAAGCCTTCATCGACCACCGCTTGCAACAGCTCTGGCACGCCACCGAAGTAGCTGTAGACGCCCATCGTGGACAGGCCCGCTTCGCTAGCGACCGAGCGAGCCTTCACTTCGGAGGGTCCATGCGTTGTCAGCAGACGGATCGTTGCCTCGACAAGACGCGTTCGGACAGACGGCAAGGTTTTTTCGATGTCCATGGTTGCATTCCTTAAATAACATCGTTATCGTAACTTAAATAACATCGTTATTGTGAAGATTCAGCGCATTCACATGCTACAGCGACCAAACGTGGTCATTGCATGTTGTTGCAGAAACACGGCTTTTTTTGCACCAAACATAACAATGTTATAGATCTTTCCCGAGTAACCGAGGTGGAGAACAGCAATGGCTATTACCAACGCGCCCGTGGGGCGAATTGACATCGAAACACGCGGCTCGGTACTGGTTGCCCGGCTGGACGGTGGCCCCATGGCCATGTTCGGGGAAGGCACCGCCAAGGATTTGTTGGCGCTCATTGACCGCGTGGAGAAAGACAGCAGCGTTGATGCCGTGGTTTTCATCGGCACACATCCGGAACGCTTCATCGGCCACGCCGATGTTCGCTGGCTGCAGGAAGGTGGCAAGGCGACCCCGAAAATGGGACGTGCTGCTGCTTCGGCAGTGGTGCGCACAGCCGATTTCGCCCGTCGCACGCCAGGCCTGTCGACCGTGGCATCGGTCACGCCGCTGGAAGGCGCGGTGGAGCTGAATCGCCTGCACAACACCTTTTTGCGAATGAATACCTGCGGGGTGATCTTTGTCGCGGCCCTCAACGGGTCGGCCATGGGGCTCGGTAGCGAATTCGCGCAAGCCTGCGATGTGCGCCTGATGGCAGATGGCGACTTCTTCATTGGTCAGCCCGAAGTGCTGCTCGGTTTCAACCCGGGCGGTGGCGGCACGCAGCGCCTGACCCGCCTGGTCGGCGCTCATCGCGCGCTCATGATCATGCTCGAAGGACGGCCCCTGCCGCCGGAGCAAGCGCTGGCGATCGGCTATATCGATGAAGTGGTCGCGCCCGACGAGCTGCTGGAACGCGCTGTCGCCAAAGCCCGGTACCTCGGCCTGCGCACGCGCGGCGCGCGCGAAGCCATCAAGCGCTCGGTCTACCTCGGCAGCTCCGAAACCCTGGAAGAAGGCATGCATATCGAGAACACCGAGTTCCTCAAGGTGCTGCCCACCCAGGACGCCCAGGCGCTGATGGTGGGGTATCTCGACCATACGGACAAAACCGGCGACCTGCCTTTCTACAACCCCGACATCCTGGCCGAAACGCTGAAAACTGGCCGCTTTCCCTTTTCCTCCAAGAGCTGAACCTCATGAACAAGAAATCCTGCTCTGTTGTTCGCAAAGATGTGCGCTTTGACTCCGGCGAAACCTACTGCTCGGCGTGGCTGTTTCTGCCCGAGGGCGTGGAGAATCCGCCCGTGGTGGTGCTCGGCCACGGATTCGGCGCGGTCCGCGAAATGCGCCTCGATGCGTTTTCGGAACGCTTCGCCCAGGCCGGCATCGCGGCCCTGGCATTCACCTATCGCTACTTCGGCGACAGCGGCGGCTCACCCCGACAGCTGATGTCGGTCAAGCGCCAGCTGGAGGACTGGGATGCCGCGCTGGACTTCGTCAAACGGACGCCGGAAGTGGATGGCACGCGTGTCGCCGTGTGGGGCAGTTCATTCGGGGGCGGCCACGCCCTGACCGTGGCCAGCCGTCACCCGGAGCTGAAAGCGGCGGTCAGCCAGTGCCCGTTCACCGACGGTCGAGCCTCGGCAGGCGCACTCGGCTTCAAGGGCACGATGCAAATGGTGCCCAAGGTCATCGCCGATCTGGTGGCCGGCGCGTTCGGCTTGTCACCGGTCTATGTACCGATCGCCGCCAAACCGGGTGAACTGGCGATGATGAACGCCCACGATGCCCTGCCCGGCTACCTGCAACTGGTGCCCAAGGGCATGACGTTCAACAACTCGGTAGCAGCGCGAGTGGTTCCCGAGGTCACGTCGTATCGCCCGGGGCTGTCGGCAGCGAAGATCAAGTTCCCGCTGCTGGTTTGCGTCAGCGCCACGGACACCGTCACGCCGCCTCAGCAAACCATCGCGCTGGTCCGCAAAGCGCCGAAGGGTGAAACCAGAATCTACAACGCGGGGCACTTCGACTTCTACACCGGACAGACCTTCGAGCAGCTGGCGACCGATCAGAGTGCCTTTCTGGTCAAGCATTTGATTACTTCTTCGCGGGCCTGAGGCGTCGCACCTTACACGAGAGGAATTGCCATGAGATTTTCCACGCTACCGGACGACCGCGCCGTCTCGGCACCCGATGCGCCGTGCATGGCCGATGCCCGCATCACGCTGAGCAACACCGAGTTTCATGCCCAGGTGCTTGCAGCCGCAGGCGTCTTCGCGGACCAGGGCATTGGTGCCGGTGATGTCGTTGCCGTGATGCTGCCCAACCAGGTGGAGTTCGCCGTGGCGATGTTCGCGGCCTGGCGCCTGGGGGCGGCGATCACGCCGATCAATCCCGGCCTGACCAGCAAGGAAGCCACGCATCAGGTGGTCGATTCAGCAGCGAAGCTCATCGTGAATGACGGTGGCGAATCGCCGGTGCAAGGGGTGCGCGCACTGTCGGTTGCTGAACTCGCAAGCGGCAAGCCTTTCAACGGAACACCGCATGCAGACCCCGACGCCCTGGCGCTGCTGATCTACACCAGCGGCACTACCGGCCTGCCCAAGGGCGTCATGCTTGACCACGCCAACCTCGACGCCATGGCGGAGATGGGGCGGCAGTCGCTGAAGATCACCGCAGCCGATCACTGCCTGCTGGTGCTGCCGCTGTTTCATGTCAATGGCATCGTGGTCAGCATCCTGACCCCGCTGTCCGGCGGCGGTCGCGTCACGATCCGAAAGCGTTTCGACCTCAACGCCTTCTTCAGCGACATCGAGCAACTCAAGCCCACCTACTTCTCCGCCGTGCCGACCATCTACGCGATGCTCAACGCCTTGCCGGACTCGGTCAAACCCGACACGTCCAGTCTGCGTTACGGCATCTGCGGGGCGGCACCGGCGCCGGCGGAACTGCTGAAGAGCTTCGAGGCTCGATATGGCTTTCCGTTGATCGAGGGCTACGGGCTGTCGGAAGGCACCTGCGCCTCGACCATCAATCCGTTTGATGGCGTACGCAAGCCCGGCACCGTGGGTCTGCCCTTTGCCGGGCAGCGCATTGCCATCGCCGATGCGAGTGGCAGGCATCTCCCGCCAGGTGAAACGGGCGAAGTGCTGATCCAGGGCGGCAATGTCATGCGCGGCTATCTGGGCAAGCCCGAGGAAACGGCAAAGACCCTCGTGGATGGCTGGCTGCGCACCGGCGATACCGGCCGCATCGACGAGGACGGCTATCTGTCCATCGTCGGGCGACTGAAGGAAATGATTATTCGCGGCGGCGAGAACATCTACCCGAAGGAAATCGAGGATGTGCTCTGCGAGCTCCCCGGCGTGCTCGAAGCCGCCGTGATCGGCGCGCCGGATGCCACCTGGGGTGAGGTCGTGATTGCCTATGTGTCGTTCCGCCCGGGCTGCACCGCGACCGCAAGCGAGCTGGAGGCGCACTGCGCCGGCCGGCTGACGCGCTACAAGCGGCCATCGACGATCAACGTCATCGACAGCCTGCCGAAAAACGCCGTGGGCAAGATCGACAAGCTGAAACTGAAAGCCCTGTGGCAGCAGCAAGGGCTGACCGCATGAAGCCTGATCCTGCCCAGCGGCCGGCAATCTTCGTGACTGGCGCCGCGTCTGGCATCGGCCGTGCCTGCGCCGAGCGGTTTGCTCAGCGCGGCTGGTTTGTCGGCCTCTACGATGTCAACGCAGACGGTGTGGCTGAGCTGGCCGCGACGCTGGGCGACGGCAATGCCGTGTCCGGTACACTCGATGTCAGCGACCCGGAGGCCTGGCAACGGGCGCTCGCAGACTTCTGGGCGCACAGCGGCCAACGGCTGGATGTGCTGCTCAACAACGCGGGCATTCTCGCCACAGGGCCGTTTGCCGACGTCGCCCTGGACCGGCACTACGCCATGCTCGCCGTCAATGTGAAAGGCATGATCACCGGCTGTCACAGCGCCTTCCCGTATCTGCGCCAGACGCCGGGTGCCCGGGTGATCAACATGGCCTCGGCCACGGCGATCTATGGCCAGCCCGAACTGGCGACCTACTCGGCCACCAAGTTCGCCGTGCGCGGGCTCACCGAGGGACTGGATCTGGAATGGAGTCAGTTCGGTATCCGCGTCAGTGATGTCTGGCCGAGCTTCGTGAAAACCGCCATGGCGGATGACTACGGCCGCATTGCCAGCGCCAGGTCACTGGGCATCCGCCTCACCCCGGCCGATGTGGCATCGACCGTGTGGGCCTGCGCAACTGCCAAGGATTTCATGCACAAAACCCATTGGACGGTCGGGCTGCAAGCCTGGTTGTTGGCGCTAGGCACCCGTCTGGCCCCTGCCCTGCTGTCTCGTCAGATCGTCCGCCGACTCGCGGGCTGATCCGGCAAAACCCGCATTGAAGCGTCACCTCAGGAGATGACCATGATCGACTCATTCTTTATCCGCAAATACGGCAAGACAGTCATGCTGGAGCGCGGCCTGTTGCCGGCCCAGGCCGTCGGCCCGCGCGATGTCCGCATCCGGATCCATGCCGCCAGCGTGAACCCGCTGGACATGAAAATTCGCGATGGCGCGCTGAAAGTGCTGCTGCCGTATCGCTTCCCGCTGGTGCTGGGCAATGACTGTTCCGGCGTAGTAACCGAAGTGGGTCACGCGGTCAGCCGCTTCAGGGTGGGTGATGCCGTCTATACCCGTCTCGGCGCCGATCGCATCGGCTCTTTTGCACAGGAAGTGGTGGCCGACGAGGCCGCTGTCGCGCACAAGCCGGCATCGCTGACGCATGTGGAAGCAGCATCGGTTCCGCTGGTTCTGCTCACGGCGCAGCAGTTTTTGACCGAAGCGGCGGGCCTTAAAAAAGGACAGTCCGTGCTGATTCATGCCGGTGCCGGCGCTGTCGGCAGCATGACCATCCAGCTGGCCAAGCACATGGGCCTGCGTGTCGTCACCACGGCCAGCAGCAACAACATCGAGTTCGTGAAGCGGCTCGGGGCAGACCAGGTGATTGACCGCAAAATCCAACGCTTCGAAAACGAGGTTCGCGGCATGGACGCGGTGCTGGACTCGGTCGGCATGCCCAACCTGCTGAGCAGTTTCCAATGCGTTCGACCCGGTGCCACCGTGGTCTCGATTGCCGATGGCCCGGATGTCGCCCTGGCGCGTGCGCTCAAGGTCAACCGTATGCTCTGGCCGGTCTTCTATGCCATGGGCGCACGGCCACATGGCGCAGCGCGACGCGTGGGTGCCCAGTATCGCTACCTGTTCATGCGCGCTGATGGCCTGCAGCTCGAAAGCCTGAATCCCCTGCTCGAAAAAGGCATTTTGCGTCCGAATGTGGACACCGTACTGCCCTTCGAGCAGACGCCCGACGCCGTGGCCCGGGCCGAAAGCGGCAAGACGCGCGGCAAGGTCGTTATCCAGATGCGTCCGGATTAAGCGCTGCCTCACCCGCGGACATCCAGCAACAAATAACCGAGGCAAGGAGCGAGATCATGACAAACGCAGCGTTCGATTTTGACTGGCTGGTGATCGGCTCCGGCTTCGGGGGCAGCGTCTCGGCGCTGCGCCTGGCGGAAAAAGGCTATCGGGTCGGCGTGCTCGAACGCGGCCGGCGCTACCGCGACAAAGACCTGCCCACCTCAGCCTGGCAGCTCGGCAAGTTCGTCTGGGCGCCGGCGCTGGGCATGAAGGGCATCATGGGCAATACGCTGTTTCGTCATGTCTTCAGCTCGGCGCAAACCGGCGTAGGTGGCGGCAGCCTCGTCTACGGCGGCGTGCTGTTTCGCGCCCGCCCGGCATTCTTCGAGGATGCCCAGTGGCGCAATCTCGGGCACTGGGAAAATACGCTGCAACCGCACTATGCCACCGCCGAACGCATGCTCGGTGCGCAAACCGTGCCGTTCACATCGCCCAGCCAACACTTGACCCGAGAGATGGCCGCGCATTTCAAGGCAAAAGACAGCTTTGAACTCGCGCCCATCGGCGTGTTCTTTGGCGAGCCCGGCAAAACCGTCAAGGACCCCTATTTCGGTGGCGATGGCCCGGATCGCACCGGCTGCACACGTTGCGGCAACTGCCTGGTGGGCTGTCGCGTCGGTGCCGCCAACACGCTCACGAAGAACTATCTCTGGCTCGCTGAAAAGCGCGGCGTGGAGATTCTGGCGGAACGCGACGTCATCGATGTCACGCCGCTCGGCGCAGCGGATGGCAGCGACGGCTATCGCGTCACCACACGCCGCCCGGGTGCCTGGTTCAACCATGACACGCAGACTCACACCGCGCGCGGCGTGGTCTTTGCCGGCGGCGCGATCAGCACCAACACCCTGCTGGCGAACTGCAAACACGGTGGGTCGCTGCCTCACGTCAGCGATCAGCTCGGTGAGCTGGTACGCACGAACAGCGAAACCGTGCTGACCGTGCGTCTGCCCGAAGACCGAAAAACCTGGAACGATGTGGCCGCCAGCAGCCGCGTGCTCCTGAACCAGGACACCCAGGTCGAATTTCTGACCTACGGGCGCAACGCGGACTTCATGAGCCTGTTCTTCACGGCGTTGGTCGGCGATGGCAACCACCTGACGCGACCGCTGAAGTGGCTGGGCCGCCTGCTGCGACACCCCGTGCAATCGCTTACCACAGCATGGCCGATCGGCTGGAGCCGACGCACCGTGATGATGCTGGTCATGCAGGCCCGGGACAATGCCATCGCCTTTCGTGCCAGAAAGCGCTGGCTGGGGCGCGGCTATCGTTTGGCCACCGCGCAGAACAGCAGCAAGCCGGCACCCACCTATATCGACATCGGTCATCAGGCCGCGCAGTGGCTCGCTGCACATACCGGCGGCATTGCCCAAGGCAGCGTGTTCGAGTCGCTGGGCAACCTGCCGATGACCGCCCATGTGCTCGGTGGCGCCGTCATCGGCGCCGATGCCGCCAGCGGCGTGATCGATCAGCAACTGCGTGTTTTCGGCTACCACAACCTGCTGGTCTGTGATGCCGCCGCACTGCCCGCCAATCCCGGCGTGAACCCGGCGCTGACCATCACGGCGCTAGCAGAATACGCCATGGCACAAATTCCGGCAGCCACAACGCCATGACCCTTGAAGCCAGCAGAACCGTCAAGCGCCCTGGCGCCCCGGAGTACCCATGAAAGCCCAAACCCTGAATCCGATTGATGCCTCCTGGCTGTTCATGGAGTCTCGATCCACGCCCATGCATGTGGCCGGCATGATGATTTTCGAGCTGCCTGACCATGCGGCACCCGACTACTTTCAGCAGCTCTTTGCCGACACCCGACAGCGCAACCAGTTCCAATCGCCCTGGAATCGCCGGCTGCGCAGTTCACGGCTGAAAAATCCGAAACACGCCTGGGTCGAAGAGCAAAACATCGACCTCGACTACCATGTGCGGCTGTCGGCCCTGCCCTGGCCGGGGGGTGAACGCGAACTGGGGAAACTGATCGAGCGCCTGCACAGCCATCCGCTGGACATACGCCGGCCGCCATGGGAGTGCCATGTCATCCAGGGTCTGGAAGGCAACCGCTTCGCGCTCTACATCAAGATGCATCACGCACTGATCGATGGTGTCAGTGCCATGCGCCTGTTCTCGAACATGCTGGCCAAAACGCCCGACGATAACGAACTGCCCGCCTTCTGGGCCGTCCCGCCAGCGCGACGCCATCGACCCGCAAGCACGCTGACCGAGCAGGCAACCGGCAACCGTCTGGATGGCCTGCGGCAAACGCTTAGCGCGATGGCTGATCTGACCCGGGCAACCGGCGGACTGATCCGCGCGACCTTCGATAAAAAAAATCCGATGGGAGCCCCCTTCAAGGCCCCGGCCTCCGTGCTCAATGGCCGCATCAGTGCTCAGCGCCGTTTTGCCACGCAGAACTACTCGCTGGAGCGCATCAAGACGCTTGCCAAGGCAGCTGACTGCACGCTCAACGACATTGTACTGGCCCTCAGTGGCGCGGCCCTGCGACGCTTCCTGCTGGAGTGCAACGCCCTCCCCGCGCAATCGCTCACCGCCGGGATCCCCGTGTCGGTGCAGCCCAAGGACAATCAGGAAACCGGCAACGCCGTCAGTTTCATCATTGCCTCGCTGGGCACGGATATCGCCGACCCGCTGGAGCGACTGGCCGCCATCAGCGCGTCAACCCGCTGCGGCAAAGTGCATTTGCAACGCCTGCCCAAAGATGTAATCGAGCCGTATACCATGCTCATGATGGGCCCCTACATCATGCAAATGATGAGCGGCCTGGCGGGCCGGACCCGACCGGTTTTCAACCTCACGATCTCGAATGTCCAAGGCTCGCAGGAGTCCCTGTATTTGCGGGGCGCCAAGATGGTCGCGAATTATCCGGTCTCGCTGGTGGCCCATGGCCAGGCGCTCAACATCACCTGTCTGGGCTATGCCGGCACGCTCAATTTCGGCTTCCTGGGTTGTCGGGGAACCCTGCCGCACATGCAACGCATCGCGGTTTATACCGGTGAAGCCCTCGAAGAACTGGAAGCGGCGATTGCACAGCGAGGCTGATCACGAGAATACTCGCCAGCTGACACGTATCTGCTAACGCGTGTCAGTCAGGCGTGTAGCCCAGTATGCGAAAGGCGTTGATGAACGCTTCGCTCGTGCCCTTGAGCAGGGCCGCTCGATGTTCGCTCACCGCCTGCTCCGGCGTGATTTCGCGTAACGCCAGCGCCATGAAAGTGCCCAAGTCACAGGCCACGGAAATGTCAGGCGGTACCGCCGATGGACCGGAGCGCGGCAGCACACGGTTGCCGTCAACCAGGAAATGCAGCCGCTCGTTGCCAACATGGAACTCGTAGATGGCATTCACCCCCGCACAGGCCAGCGGACTCACTGCCCCCGCCAAACTGAGGGCCACCAGTTCAGCCCGCGCACTCGCCGCATCAATGCGCTCATCGACAGACAGTTTCAAGCCCCACAGGCTCAAGGCAATGAGCGGCGCGCGCAGCTGCTCACCATGCTCGGTCAGCTCATACACGGGAACCAGCGCCGGTGCCGGAAGCAGCGACTTTCTGACCACGCCATCGGCAGTCAGTGAGGCCAGCCGCTCCGACAGCCGGTTCGTGCCCATGGCCGGCAGCGTGGCAAGCAAGTCCTTGAAGCGCTTGGGCCCCAGTAGCAACTCTCTGACGACAAGCAGCGTCCAGCGCTCGCCCAGCACATCCAGGCTGCGAGCGAGAGGACATAATTGACCATAGGTTTTGTTCGGCATGAGTCTATTATGAGCCACCATGAACCGTTCGGTCATAAGGCGACACGATTTTCGGCGGCTGCAGGAACTCTGTCAGGCCTTGAAACCACATCACTTCCAGAAAGTCACCGCTGATCATCAAATCCCTGGAACCCACACCTCGCAAAAATGCAGCCTGAGCGTCTTTTGCCGACAAGATCGCGAAGCCCTTGGCAGCATTCGTGAAGGTCAGCGTGAACTGAGGCTCAGGCGTCAGCCCGGCAAAAGACCGGATCGTGCCATCGCCAACGACGAAATAGCGGCCTATGCCACTGCTCGTCCGGATTTGAAACGTCAGTTGCTTCCCCGCGACGTATTTCGCGCAATCGGGATTGCTGCTGACGGCCCTTTTCAACAACAGGGTGAATGCCCAAAGTAAAACCTTGAATTTCAACATGGCGGGTTACCGTAAAAATGTACCGACCTTGACAGCCGTCGGAGAGAGTAAGTAGGTGTCACACCGTGGCTCATTCATCCAGAAACTGGATGGCGTGCTTCAGAAAACGCTCCGGGCACTGAAATTGAGCGGCATGACCACAATCGGGGTAAATGAACAGCTGGGCATTCGGAATGTTTCTCGCCATGTAGAACGAATTGACGGTCGCGACCATGACATCGTTCACGCCATTCAGAATGAAGGTGGGTTGCTTGATCTCGCGCAGATGAGCAAAGGGATCGCTCTCCGACAATCTTGGCAAATAAAGCATGTTCGCTTCAATCTGTGCCTGCGCGACCGCCAGTGACGAGGGTGGATCCTGATCGACGCGTTGATGACGACGCGCCCAGAACTCGCGCGCTGCCTGCTTGGCCGCTGCCGATCGACCGAAAAACAGATACTGGAAATCTTCAAAGGTAGGCACGGGTCGCGGCGCTGTTTCCAGCACCGCATGCTCCATTTCCGGGTTGCCACCACGCGGGCCCGTGCCCAGCAACATCAGCTTGCGCACCAGCTGGGGATGACGCCGGGTCAGATCCTGCGCCTGAAAGCCGCCCAGGGAAAAGCCCAGTACATCCACCTGACTCAAGCCCAGTGCACGAATGACGGCCGCAGCGTCATCCGCCATATCTTCGATACGGTTGCGCGGCTGACCCGATGAAGAGGCCACTCCGCGGCCGTTGTAAAGGATGACTTCACGGCTTTCAGCCAGCCCGTCGGTCATAAGCGGATCCCAATGATCCATGCCGCCCCGGAAATGCTGCAAGAAAAACAGCGGTGGCTGGTCCGTGCTGGCATTACCCCAGCGACGGTAGGCGAACTTGGCACCGTCTACCTCGATGAACCGAGTCGGTGCGGTCAGATGCGTTTCAATCATGTGCTACCTCTCTATGCGCTATGCGATCCAGCTGTGTGATCCAAGGCCGGGCCTCAGCCTGAGTGCCGCAAAATCACTATACGAAAAATATACCATACACGCAATACATATTGTATAGTGAATAAACCTGATCACTCGCGAGCAAACATCATGGCTTCTTCGTCACCACTCGACACCAACCCGCTGAGCCGTCCACTGCCCCTGAAGAGCGGTCGCGTGCTGCGCAACCGTTTGGCCAAGGCCGCCATGAGCGAAGCCTTGGGCACTTATGACAACCATCCCACGGCAAAGCACATTGCGCTTTACCGGCGATGGGCCTCATCCGGGATAGGTCTGGTCATTACCGGCAATGTCATGATTGACCGCCGCGCCTTGGGCGAGCCCGGCAACGTGGTCATTGAGGACGAGCAGGATTTGCCCATGCTGAAACAGTGGGCGCGTGCCGCCACGGATCAGGGCGCGGATATCTGGGTTCAGCTCAATCATCCGGGCAAGCAGACCACCAAAGGTCTGAATGCCGGCACGATCGCGCCTTCGGCCGTGCCGTTCCGCAAGGATATGCAAGCGATGTTCGAGACGCCGCGCGCCGCCACCACCGCTGAAATTGAAGACATCATCACGCGCTTCGGGCGCAGTGCCGAGATCTGCAAAAAAGCCGGCTTCACGGGCGTACAGATCCATGCGGCGCACGGCTACCTGATCAATCAGTTCCTGTCGCCGCACCACAACACGCGCACCGACGAATGGGGCGGCAGCCCAGAAAATCGCCGCCGCTTCGTGCTGGCGGTTTATGCCGAAATACGACGCCGGGTGGGCCCGGACTTCACCGTCGCCATCAAGATCAATTCCGCAGACTTTCAGCGTGGCGGCTTCACCGAAGAAGACTCCATGGACACCATTCGTGCCCTCACGGATGCCGGCATCGATCTCATCGAGATCTCGGGCGGCACCTATGAAGACCCGGCCATGAGCGGCGCGCTGGTAAAAGACAAAAAGGAATCCACTGTGGCTCGTGAAGCCTATTTTCTGGCGTTTGCCGAGAAAGTGCGCGCCTTGGCCACGGTGCCTCTGATGGTGACTGGCGGCTTCCGCTCAATTGCTGGCATGAACGCAGCCTTGGGCTCAGGCGCTCTCGATGTGGTTGGTCTCGCACGCCTGCTGGCGATTGACCCAGACGCTCCAGCAGCCTTGTTGCGCGGCGAAGATAGCCCGTATCACGTTCAGCCGATCAAGACGGGCATAGGCCCCATCGATCGCATGGGCATCATGGAGATCTTCTGGTACACCCTGCAGCTCAATCGAATCGGCAAGGGGGGCAATCCCAAGCCCCATGAAAGCGGCTTGCTGGCCTTTCTGAAATCAGTACTCAAGAGCGGTTGGGGCACTTTCCGTACTCAGCGCATGCGCCCAAGCACGAAGTCGTCCTGAGGGAACCTTGCCCTCGCCCCTCGCTCGGAGTGCTGAACATGCCATCGACTCATGATTTTGACTACATCGTCATCGGCTCAGGCTTTGGCGGAAGCGTATCCGCTCATCGTCTGACCGAAAAAGGGTACTCCGTTGCAGTGATGGAAATGGGGCGTCGCTGGTCGGCAAAGGACTTTCCCAAGAACAATTGGGACACGCGGCGATGGATGTGGCGGCCGGCACTGAAGATGTTCGGCTTTTACAACATGCGCCTGTTCAAGCATGTCATGGTGGTCAGCGGCAATGCCGTGGGTGGTGGCTCCATCACCTACGCCAACGCCTTGCTCACGCCATCCGACAAAGTCTGGAACGAGGGGTCATGGGCCGGTCTCGCGGATTGGAAGCGCATCATGCCGCAACATTACGCCACGGCAGAGCGCATGCTGGGTGTAACCGAAAGCAAGATCATGGGCGAGGCCGACGATCGCCTCTTCAAAATGGCGGCACTGCATGGCAAGGCGGATACCTTTCATCCACCGCGCGTCGGCACCTTCTTTGCGGGCGATGGCCAAGTGGCCGGCAAGACCTATCCGGACCCTTATTTTGATGGCAAAGGCCCGGATCGCGGCACCTGCATAGGATGCGGCGGCTGCATGATGGGCTGTCAGCACAATGCCAAGAACACCCTCGACAAGAACTACCTCTACCTGGCTGAACAGGATGGCGCACAGGTCTTTGCCGAAACCCGGGTGGTGGATGTCCGCCCCTTGAACGGCAAGCCCGATGGCAGTGATGGCTACGAGATTCACACCGAATGCCCGACTTCCTGGTTCAACAAGCAGCGCCGGGTTTTTCGCAGTCGCGGCGTGGTCTTCGCCGCCTCTTCCATTGGCACCATGGAGCTGCTCTTCAAGCTCAAGCAAAAAGGCTCCTTGCCGAGCATCAGCGACGACTTGGGGCAGCGCGTGCGAACCAATGCCGAGTCGCTCATCGGCGTGCGCTTTCCGGCCACGGACAAAAGCATGTCTCCCGGGCTGGCGGGGGGTGCCAGTTTTTACCTGAACGAAAAGACGCACATCGGCGTCGTGCGCTACCCCGAGGGCTCAGATGCCATCGGCCTGATGATGACCGTGCTGAGCGGAGGTCGTGCCGGCTGGCACCGCATTCTGGTCTGGCTGAAGACGCTGCTGCTGAATCCGCTGCTGGCCTTGCGCATCCACAACCCCAGAGGCTTTGCGCGGCAGACCATGCTGCTGCTGGTCATGCAAACGACGGATGCCTATCTCAATATGCGCATGAAGCGCCGCTGGTATTGGCCGTGGGGAAAACGCTTGGTGACCGAAGGCGGCCCCATTCCGACCTTCATCCCGGAAGCCAATGCCTTTGCTGAAAAAGGCGCCAAGGCACTGGGTGGCGTTGCCACCACGATGCTGACCGAAATTCTCTTCAACATTCCCACGACGGCGCATTGCATGGGCGGATGTGCCATGGCTGACGCGCCGGAGCGCGGCGTGATGGATGTGCAGAATCGCGTTTTCGGTTACCAGAACATGCTGATTTGCGATGGCTCCATGCTCAGCGCCAACCTGGGCGTCAATCCCAGCCTGACGATTACTGCGCTGACCGAGCATGCGATGTCACATGTGCCGGTGAAGCCTTCGTAAAGTCTCAGTGATCAGTGTCCGGGGCGGCATCTGACGACCAGGTTGCCCACGGACATCTGAACCACTTCATTGCGCTGGTTCAATGTGGTCGTGCGCATCTTGACCAGGCCTTGCTCAGGCCGCGACGTTGACGGTCGCACTGTAGTGGTCAACTCATCCCGGACACTGCGTTAAGTTTTTCTTCCGCAACAGCCGGTGCCAGTCCGCCATTGAACTGATGCGGCCGTATCCAGTTGAACCGGTGCATCAGGGATTGTCCTCAACTCGTCGCTAATGCAGCAAGCCACGCCCCCGCCATCACCGGGTTTGACACCTCATTCAGCAATGCACAGAACAGGGAGCTCAAACGTCACACTCAGGGACACAAACAGCAGGATGAGGCAAAACATAGCCTATTGTAGCCACTGGCTGAGGTAGGCCAAACAGACAAGCTTCTGCGGCAGCAACGAAGATGACACCAATACACCAAGGGGTGGTGGCGATAACGAAAATACCCTCCCATTTCACCCTGGCTCCTGCTCAACTGGACTCTCATATGGACATAAGGAGCCAGGCACTATGCCGCCTACAGAACAGAACACATCACTGGCCGTGCTGATTGATGCTGACAACGCCAGCCCTACCATCGTGGAGGGACTGCTCGCTGAAGTGGCAAAGCTGGGCCTGGCGAGCGTAAAGCGCATCTACGGTGATTGGACCACACCGAATCTCGGCTCCTGGAAGCAAGTCCTGCTGGAGTACTCCATCCAGCCGATACAGCAGTTCCGCTACACCACCGGCAAGAATGCCACCGACAGTGCCATGATCATTGATGCCATGGATCTGCTGTATGCCGGGCATTTTGGCGGCTTCTGCCTGGTTTCCAGCGATAGCGACTTCACACGGCTGGCATCCCGTATTCGCGAGTCTGGTCGACACGTCTTCGGCTTCGGCGAAAAGAAAACGCCACGCGCGTTTGTCTCGGCATGCGACCGCTTCATCTATACCGAGGTCTTCTCTCAGCCTGCAGGCGAAGTAAAAACGACAGCAATCAAGCCACTGACAGCCAAAGAGCTACGCTCAGACACGAAGCTTCTCAACTTACTACGAGAGGCTATTGAGGCCGAATCCGACGACACAGGCTGGGCAGGCCTCGGATCTGTTGGCTCATTCATCAGCAAAACAGCCAATGACTTCGATCCGCGCCACTTCGGCTTCACAAAGCTTAGCGGCCTGGTTAACGCAATCGGCCTATTCGATGTTGAGCGCAGAGAGAACCTGATCTACGTACGGGATGGGCGAAAGAAGTGATCTACTCGTCGATGAAACGCTACTTTATGTCCAATCGCCCCAAAGTTGGGATTGGACTCCAAAGCTTCGTGCTACTCAAATACGGGGGAGCGTCG
Source organism: uncultured Paraperlucidibaca sp. (assembly GCA_964511255.1). Classification (GTDB taxonomy): domain Bacteria; phylum Pseudomonadota; class Gammaproteobacteria; order Pseudomonadales; family Moraxellaceae; genus Perlucidibaca. Next base: position 725 of record CAZEEQ010000008.1, on the reverse strand, counting down.
CGGTTGGGTCACCCCGGAAGTCGAGACCTTCAATAAGTTTCTGAGCAAAATGGCGGTCGCTCCGAGGTCTCCCCGTATCTGTCCGCTTCGGGTCGAAAGCAGACCTGCAGCATACGATGATCGAGCTAGGCCAGAACCCGTACCGCCCTAAAGGGCCTCAGAGAACATAGCGTCAAGTGCGCCTACATTGTGCGCCTAGAAGCGTCTTCGCCCTAGAGCCAGCCCTGCCAAAGCCTTTGTAAGCCCCTGAATTCTTGTGTAGTTCCGCCAAATAAAAAGCCCCTGATCTTTCATCAAGATCAGGGGCTTCATGTTTGGCGGTGAGAGAGGGATTCACTACACCTTAAATATCAATAACTTGAACCAATCAAAATCTACGATACCGACAGGAATACCTACACATCATCAGCACACTTGGCTGTACAAATTTGCACGCTCACAGCAACGCGCCAAAGCCCGCCAACAACTTGGTCGTCTGCACCAGACCCTTGCTTGCGCAACACATCCAGGAAACGATCAACCTCCATCGGAGGATGCCTGAGCGTCGCGCGCTGACGACGCGCAGCATCGACGACTGCCGCCGGATCAAGATCGAACAGGTTTTCGATGAACTCGTCAGGGTGCTGCGCTTCCACACCGTAGGCTGAGAGCGCGCTCGCAGGAAAGTCCTTGAGGTTGAAGGTGACGATCACGTTGGCATGGCAACGCACCGCAGCGGCGACCAC